>CAKOXR010000091.1 GCA_934130215.1 uncultured Bacilli bacterium | reverse complement strand
ATCTATGACTATGATAGGGGTAATAATGGGAGAATTTTTAGTATCAAAAGCCGGTATAGGATACCTAATAATGTACGGAACACAAATATTTAATCTTGATTTAGTTATGATGGGCATAACAATCATTTTAATACTAAGTTATCTATTATATGAAATAATTGTGTATATTGAAAATATAGCAAATAAAAGAAAATAGATTTATTCTATTTTCATTATTAAGAATTTATAATATTATAAATTCTTTTTATTTATTATTAAATCAATTAAACTTTGTGAACTCATATTTAAAATATTCTTTTTAAATGTTGCTACACCAACTTTCCTTTTGGGAATTTGACCAACATCAATTATATATATTTTATTTTTTTCAAGTTCATCTTGAATATATTCTTCAGTTACAAATCCAATACCAAAACCATTTGTAACACAATCTATTAATAATTCTTGACTATCTACTTCCATTCGAGGTGTACATTCTATATTTTTAGACTTTAAAAGTAAATCAAAATATGCTCGACTAATAGATGGGTTTTGTTCAACAATAACCGGCATTTTTAATAAATCATGTATTGATTTAATTTCTTTTGATTTATCATAAAAATATTCATTAGCAATAAATACATCTTGAATATCTTTAAAATGATGAATTTCAAAATCTGGAATTTCTTTACGAGGAACATCCAATATTACTAAATCCAAACTTCCAACCCTAAGTTGTTTTAATAAAGAGGTTGTAGAATCATTAACTATTTGAATTTCAACATTAGGGTGCTGTTCATGGAATATTTTTAAATAAGGCATTAATATATGTTTAGATATTACAGGATTTGCTCCTACTCTAACTTTTCCAGTATCTAAATTCTTTAATTCTTGAAATTTTCTTAAACCATTTTCTAAAAAATTCATACCTTCTTCTACATAAGTATATAGTGTTTTGCCTTCTTCAGTTAAATCCACTCCTTTTTTAGAACGAATAAATAATTTACCTCCAAGTGAATTTTCTAAATTTTGAATAACTTGTGTTACTGCCGGTTGAGAAACACCTATTGCTGCTGCAGCCTTAGAAATACTTTTTTTGCTTGCAACTATATAAAATGTTTTTAGTGCTTCATAATTAATATTCATACATAAACCCTCCTTATATTTTTTTATTTGAATTATACACCATACTTATAACACACATAATAAAAAAATGCAAGTAGATGCATTTTTTAACTTCTTGGATTAAATCTTATTTTTGGTGTATTATCATCAATTTTAGCAAACTTATAGCCATGTGATAATCCATATTTTATTATTTCTTCAACTGCTGCTACACTAAAACTTTTATAGTCATGTTGTAAAACTATATAACTAGACTTTGACCCTTTTATTCCATTTATAACATTTTGAGCAACTTTGGCAGTACTAATTTTTTTAGAGTCAGCATCTCCACTAGATACATTCCAATCATAATACTCAAAACCTCTTTTAATTACTTCTCTACTAAGCTCAACCATTAATCCTTTACAACGATAATTAGCTTTTCTATTTGATGTTCCACCTGGAAATCTAATATATTTAGCATAATTTCCTGTTTGTTCTTTTACTACCTCATTTATTTTATTTAAATCATCAAAGTAAGAATCCATACTGTTATAAATATCCCACTTATGAGTGTAAGTATGTAATCCAATAGTATGTCCTTCTTCATATGCTCTTTTAATCAAATATTTATATTTAGGAAATTGGTTAGTAACAAAG
>CAKOXR010000090.1 GCA_934130215.1 uncultured Bacilli bacterium | reverse complement strand
TTAAGATTGCTTTGTTAATTACATTTGAAAATCTTTGCCATAATGTATATCCAAGCACTCCCATTAACTCACGAGCCAGCCAATATTCATTACCAAATTCATCTACATGTTTAATATCATCAAACACTTTTTCTGTATATTCTTTTATTTCATTCATTTTTATCATCTTCCTTTCTATGAACTACATGTCTCAATCATTAATTTATTATTTTTAATTTTAAACATAATACTTCCATTCTTATCTGTCCTATATATTTTTTTTAGTTAAAATATCTAAAACTTCTTTATTCGGATGTCCATATCTATTATTTTTACCTACACTAATAATTGAATATTTGGGTTTTATTTTATTAATAAATTTTTCACTACTACTTGTTTTACTTCCATGATGCCCTACTTTTAATACATCTACATTTGATATATTATATTTCTCTAATATGTCTTTTTCTCTTTGTACACTAGCATCTCCCATAAGTAAAAATTTATAACCACCAATATCAAAATAAATAACATTCGAATTATCATTTTCATTATCATAAATTTTCGTATTCAAAAAATAAAATCTATAACCATCAATATTTAAATTATCATATCATCTATAAAAATTTATTTTCCTTTTTTTAATAATACTAATAAGTTCTTTTTCAATCCCATTATAAGAGCCAATATTAAAAATAACATTCCTGACATTAAAATTATTAACTAAATTAATACTTTCACCCATATGTTCAAAATTCCCATGTAATGATTATTTAATACAAATTAAAGCAAATAAAAAGACTTATTTCTAAACCTTTAATTCCAATTATTAAAATATATCAAATCAACTTAAAAATTAAATAGCGACCAATCTCCAGTTGCAAAATTAAAATAACTTTTTATAAATTTTACTAGCTTTTTCTGATTTATCATTTTACTTTTTTAAACGTATTTTCATCTCCAAATATCTATCAAAGCATTTTTCCTTTAACCGCAAATTATGTTCTTCAATATATTTGGTTTCTTCATATCTCGTATATAAATCATCTAAGTCTATAAAAGCTATGTCCAATGTCTTTGGATTAACCAAAATATTATCTTCTTTTAAATCCATTGGATATAAATTTAAATTATTTAATTTCATAATTTGCTCTTTTATTCTATTTAACAAAGCAGTTTGTTCATTAATTTTTAATGTATAGAATACTTCTTTTAAGTCTATGTAGTCCTTATAATAATTAATTAAAACACCTACTTTTAGTCCACGATATAAAACAATTCCCTTTAAAAAACCAATTTTTTCTAGCAAATGCTCTTTCTTTTTAGATAATTCATCACACTCTTTATCGTTATCTTTGTGCTTGCTATTATAATTTATCATATTTAATACATCAATTCTAGTATTAACTTCTTTATCTAATTCATTAATATCTTTTGAAATATATGTTTCAATAAAATCTTTATAATATAATTTTATTAATGTATTATTATTATATTTTGATACAATTCCATAACAGCCTTGCCCAATACATTCATTATTCTTATTTGTTAAAAAATTAAAAAATGTATTTTTATCAATTTCAAGTATTTGCATATAACTGACTCCCTATTTGGCACTTATTATAGCAATTTATATAATTGCTGTCAAGCATAATTGCCAGTCCATCTCTTAAATTAGTTATTGTATAATAATACTTAAAAAAAAGAATAAAACTATTTATACTAATTCATATTCTCTAATAGCAATTCTTTCATCTGAACAATATTCTATAACAAATTTATTTTCTCTTTTGCATATTAATA
>CAKOXR010000089.1 GCA_934130215.1 uncultured Bacilli bacterium | reverse complement strand
GATGCAAGTGGAAGTACTGTTGATATGTATGCAACACTAAATATAGATAGAGGTAGTGGAGATACAGAGTTACCTACTAATCTAAAGTTTTATACAACATCAGATCATAAATCAGAATTACATAAATATTATTCATTTCTAGAGAAAAATGGAACAAATAAAGAAACATTAACTATATATTGGTATTGGAATCCTTATATTAGTGATGAAGAAGATAATAAGTATGTAAATAAATCTTTTAGTGCGAATATAACTGTAAATGCAGTTCAGATAAGTGAATATGCGACTATGAAGAATGGAAGTAAAAAAATTACCAATGGAAACGGTATTATTCCAGACTTAACTGGTACAGAATTTTGGAACGAAGTATATAGACCTTATATAAGAACAATCAACTTTGGTAATGATTTAAGTAATTTACCTAGTACATGTACCGAAGAAAATTTATGTTGGGATATATCAGAAAGTGCAACACAAAATAAAAAAGTATATGGTTATTTAGTTGATACAGGATTAAAAGATAGTACTGATAATACAAAAGTACTATATAATTTATATATTGTAAGTGAAGTACCAATATTTGCACCTTCAAATTGTGATTACATATTTTCATTTCAAAAAAAAATAAATAATAAAATTATATCTAATTTAACTGAAATTAAATTTAATGGTAATTTTAAAACAAGTAATACAGCTATGATGACAGGAATGTTTGTGAATTGTACATCTATAGTTAATTTGGATTTGAATAGTTTTAATACCTTAAATGTAACAAATATGAAAATGATGTTTTTGAACTGTTCGTCCTTAACAAGTTTGGATTTAAGTAATTTTAATACAGCAAATGTAACAAATATGGGATATATGTTTTCTTCTTGTTCATCCTTAACAAGTTTGGACTTAAGTAGCTTTAATACGGCAAAAGTAATACAGATGAATTGTATGTTTCAGGACTGTTCATCCTTAACAGGTTTAGATTTAAGTAGTTTTAATACAGTTAAAGTAACAAATATGCATGCTATGTTTATGACCTGTTCATCCCTAAAAAGTTTGGATTTAAGTAATTTTAATACCTCAAATGTAACAAATATGAGTTCTATGTTTGGAAATTGTTTATCTTTAACAGGTTTGGATTTAAGTAATTTTAATACGGTAAATGTAACAAATATGGAAGGTATGTTTGGGATATGTAAAAATTTAACAAGTTTAAATTTGTCTAGTTTTAATACCTCAAAAGTAACAAATATGTGGGGTATGTTTGTTGACTGTCATAAACTTCAAACAGAAATTAATATAATTAATTCTAATGTTACTAACTACGATTTTATATTTTATAATGCAGCAATAGATCCAAATGCTAAAATAATTGTAAATTATACATCAGAAACAGAAACACTAGTTGATAATATGATTAAAACTAAGTCATCTAACAGTAATGTAGTTAAAGGAATTTTAAAATAAATTATAAAAAGGTTTTTATAAACAATTAAATAAAAGCCTTTTTTTTTAAACAAATTTATGATATCATTATTATGGTGAGATAAATGGAAGACATAATAAAGAAAATACATGACTATACACTTGAAGATATAATGGGAAACTGTTTTAAAAGATATGCAAAAGAAATAATACAAAACAGAGCCCTACCAGATGTAAGAGACGGATTAAAACCAGTACAAAGAAGAATATTATATACAATGTATAAAGATAAAAATACATATGATCATGAATATAGAAAATGTGCTAAAACAGTAGGTAATGTAATGGGATCATACCATCCACATGGAGATTCATCAATATATGAAGCAATGGTAAGAATGAGTCAGTGGTGGAAAAGCAATGCTATTTGTATAGATATGCAAGGTAATAAC
>CAKOXR010000088.1 GCA_934130215.1 uncultured Bacilli bacterium | reverse complement strand
CACCAATATTTGCACCATCTAATTGTGATGGGATATTTTCTTTTAATAAATATGACAATAAAAACTATAAAACTATATCTAATTTAATACAAATTAAATTTAATAATAATTTTAATACATCGAAAGTAACAGATATGAGCAATATGCTAAATATGGGGTATAATTCTAATTCTTCGTTACTACAAAGTTTAGATTTAAGTAGTTTTAACACTTCAAACGTAACAAATATGTCTCAAATGTTTTATAATTGTTCATCATTAACAAATTTAGATATAAGCAGTTTTAATACGGCAAATGCAACAGATATGAGTGGTATGTTTTATGACTGTTCATCCTTAACAAATTTGGATTTAAGTAGTTTTAATACGGCAAATGCAACAGATATGAGTGGTATGTTTTATGACTGTTCATCGTTAATAAGTATAGATTTAAGTAGTTTTAATACCTTAAATATAACCAATATGATGAATATGTTTGCTTATTGTTCATCCTTAATAAGTTTAAATTTAAGTAGTTTTAATACAGCAAATGTAGCAAATATGGCACAAATGTTTTGGCGCTGTGAATCCTTAACAAATCTAGATTTAAGTAATTTTAACACCATAAATGTAACAACTATGAGCGGTATGTTTGTTTTATGTTCATCCTTAACAAATTTAGATTTAAGTAATTTTAATACCTCAAATGTAACAGACATGGTTAATATGTTTTCTGATTGTTCATCATTAACAAATTTAGATTTAAGTAATTTTAATACCTCAAATGTAACAAGAATGTTTTGTATGTTTCAAAGTTGTTTTAGACTTACTACAACAATAAATATAATGTGTGTAAATGTAACAGATTATTCAAAGATGTTTCAAGATGCAGCAACTAACTCAAGCTCTCAAATAACAGTTAATTATATCGCTGATGCATCAACTTTAGTTGATAATATGATTGCAACTAAATCATCTTACAGCAATGTTGTAAAAGGAAATATAATTCCGGAACACTCAATTACAATAACTGGTAATAATGATATAAAATATGAATCTATTAATAGAGTAAAAGGTGCTAAAGTAACTTTAACATCTATATCAGGTAATAATTATGTAACATCATTTAAAATGAACGGAACTACTATAAATGGAAATGAGTTTATAATGCCTGATACTGATGTAACAATAACAGACATTGTTGCACCTACATGTAAAATAATTGAGTCTGCTCATAATCCATATCCTAATTCACAAGATAATGTTATAATTGGTGAACATACATTCGAAGGAGCAAGAAGTTTAACAGTCATACTAGACGATCAAACTGAAAGTACAAGCTATGATTATTTCTTAATATATGATTCTTCTTCTTCAACAACAGGTATAAATAATAATAAAAAATATGGAGGAAAGACTAGAACAAAGGAAACAATAACAATAAACTCTAACTACATTAAAATAACATTTACAAGTGATAGTAGTGATAACAACTATTATGGCCTAAAAGCTATAGTAATACCTAATTATTAATTTAAAAGTGCAAAAGCACTTTTTTTATTTATAAATTGTATTTAATTAATATTATCATAAATTAATCTAAATTATTACATAATGTTTAATTTATAATTGTAAAAGATAACAAAATATGGTAAAATTAAAGTGTAATAAATACAAATGGTAATAATAATGAAGGGTTTATTGATAAGTTGAAAAAATATATGTTATTAAATAATATTAAAGATAACTTTATTAATAATTATAGGATTTAGTATATAAGAATAACTAATCTTCTTTTTAGTGTTTAAATAAGTGGAGGAAAAAATATATGAAATTAAATAAAAAGGTATTTATAAGTTTAATATTTGTAATAGGTCTTATTAGTTTATTAATGGGT
>CAKOXR010000087.1 GCA_934130215.1 uncultured Bacilli bacterium | reverse complement strand
GAATTAAAACAAATAGATAAAGAAATAGCAGAAGTAGATAAAGAACTTAATGTATATTTAAAAGAATTAGGATTAGAGGAAATTTAGGATATCAATGGAATTTAAGTTATTTAAATGCTCAAATTGTAATAACGAAACGTTAATGGAAATACATGCTCGAAATAAAATAGAAAATGGTGATTTGTTTGGAGATTCTTATTATTATGATGAGCAAATAGTTTTAAAATGTCCAAGCTGTAGAAATTATAATATTATTAATGCTTATTGGGATAGTTCATATGGAAAGGTGACGGAAAGCAAAAAATATGAGGATATATATTGTGGCGATAATGTTTATGAAACCATTTTATATCCTGTCGTCTCTGAATTAAGTAATGGTGCAAATGGAATTGTTCCAAATGATATTTTAAAAACTTTTAGAAAATCTTTAGAATTAAAATCTGTAGATTCAGACTCATGTTTAGTAAAACTCAGAAAAACACTTGAATTAATTTGTAATGATAAAAATGTAATTGGTCACAATTTGAATGACAAACTAAAAAAATTGTTTGAATTAGGCATTTTACCATCAACACTAAAGTCTGCATCTAACATAACAAGAAAATTAGGAAATATGGGTGCTCATGAATCGAATATTGAGATTTCTACTACTGAATTATCTTCGACAATAAAGTTAGTTGAATATATAATACAATATATTTACATACTTCCGAAGGAAATTGAAATTTTGGAAAAAAAGATAAAATAAAAAAGGTCTTATACAAACATATTTTGCATAAGACCTTTTTTTAAGTATAATAATTCATTAATTTTTTTTTGCTCTAAATTAATTTTAAAATCAATTTTACTAAATTGCTCATATATTCGTTTTTGTTCGTTATAACAAGGTATATATATATCTAATAATTTTATTTGCTCTGCATTTAAATTTGATTGTGTTCCTGTTGAAACTATAGAATTATAAAAATTTGATATGTATAAATAATACAAATAATAATAAATATATTCTACAACATAGTTTTTATTTATAACCATATTAAACATAGCTTGGCTAGTTGTTAAATCAATTTTATTAATTGATACTAAACCATAGGATGCGTACATTGAAATAATAATGCTATTTTTAGGAACCAGCCAAGCAGTTGAGTTGTTTAAACCAGCTTCGGTTATAGATTTATCAGTATAATAAATGTACTTGCCTTGCGTTGTCATATCGCTAATACTTAAAAATGGTATATATCCATTATAATAATCTTTATTAGTAGATTTTGGTGTACCACCTGCTTTTCCAAAATCAAAACATTCTTTTAGCTTATTACTACACTTTTTATTATTAAATTCTTTTATTAAAAGTCCTTTTTTAAATAACTTAAGGTCTTCAATTTTCTTGTTTTGCAGTTCTATTTTTTTGTCTAATAAATAAAGGGTATTTGCTATCTTAAACTGCTCTTTAATTGAAGGAATTTTAATGTTTAGTTTATTAATTGCCTCTTTAGAAATCCCATATACTTTAAATCCATTTGCTAAAACTCTTATTTGATTATGAACTGTTGGTGAATTAAAATAATATCCTTTAAACATTGGTGCAAAAACATTTGAATTATCTCTAACTAATATTGTATGTAATCCTGATACTGTATTATTATTTACATTAACTACTTCGACTGCTTTTCCTATTCCCTTATAATCTTCTGAAGCATCTGCAAAAATAAGATCGTTATTTTTTAATAATTCATATTTATTAACATAATTTAAATCTTTAACATAGCTTGTAATTTCTTTATTTTCATTTACTATAGAATTATATTTTCTGTGAATATCGCCGTAATGCAGATTTTTCAATATTCCTGATTCTGATAATTGCTCTCTTGAAAGTGAATTTGTACTAAAATATTGAAATATATCCGCTAAGTTTATTGGTTGCCACTCATCATTAAATTCTTTAAATCTTAATTTAGGAACATTCATTTAATCACCACTTTTC
>CAKOXR010000086.1 GCA_934130215.1 uncultured Bacilli bacterium | reverse complement strand
CTAATATATGTATATATTCAAAAAGACGGAAAAAGTAGTAATAAAATAATATTTTATAGAAAGTTAATGGTTGATGGAAATTAATATATATTATTTATGAACTTGTTTTCTAGATTGAATCGCTTAATTGCGTTAAAAATTATAAAGAAGCATAACATTATGAAATAAGGTGGTACCGCGGTAATAATCGTCCTTATATTTGTAATGTTTTTTTAGGAGGAAATTATGTATAATCATGAAGAAATTGAAAAAAAATGGCAAGAATATTGGGATAAAAATAAAACATTTAAAACAGATATTTATGATTTTTCAAAACCAAAATATTATTGTTTAGATATGTTCCCATATCCTTCTGGAGAAGGTTTGCATGTAGGTCATCCAGAAGGTTATACTGCAACTGATATTGTAGCTCGTATGAAAAGAATGCAAGGATATAATGTTCTTCATCCAATGGGTTTTGATTCATTTGGTTTACCAGCTGAACAATATGCTATAAAAACAGGAAATCATCCAGGAATTTTTACTGAAAAAAATATTTCAAATTTTACAAGACAAATGAAAGAATTAGGGTTTTCATATGATTGGGATAGAGCAATATCAACAAGTGATCCTAAATTTTATAAGTGGACACAATGGATCTTTAAACAAATGTATTTAAAAGGTTTAGCAGAATGTACTTATATGCCTGTTAATTGGTGTCAAGAACTTGGAACAGTTCTTGCAAACGATGAAATTATTAATGGTAAATCTGAAAGAGGTGGATATCCTGTTATTCGTAAAAATATGAGACAATGGGTAATGAAAATGCCAAAATATGCAGATTTATTATTAGAGGGATTAAATAAGTTAAATTGGCCCGAATCTACAAAGGAAATGCAAAGAAACTGGATTGGTAAATCAGTTGGAGCAGAAATAAAGTTTAATGTTAAAAATACTGATTACAATTTTACAGTATTTACAACAAGATGTGATACATTATTTGGGGCAACATATTGTGTATTATCTCCAGAACATGATCTTATTGATAAAATTGTAACAGAAGATAAAAAAGAAGAAGTAACAAACTATAAAAATATGTGTTCATTAAAGTCTGAACTTGAAAGAACAGATTTAAATAAAGACAAAACAGGTGTATTTACAGGAGCTTTCGCAATAAATCCTGTAAATGGTAAAGAATTACCAATATGGATTAGTGATTATGTTCTTCTTTCATATGGAACAGGTGCAATTATGGCAGTTCCTGCTCATGATGAAAGAGATTATGATTTTGCTAAAAAGTTTGATTTGGACATTATTCCTGTATTAGATGGTGGAAATGTTTTAAAAGAAGCTTTTACTGGTGATGGTTTACATATTAATTCTGATTTTTTAAATGGTTTAAATAAGGAAGAGGCTTTAAAGAAAATGTTTGAGTTTATAGAATCTAACAATATTGGAGTTAAAAAGGTAAATTATCGTTTAAGAGATTGGATATTTGCTCGTCAAAGATATTGGGGTGAACCTGTACCTATTGTTCATTTAGAAAACAATAAAGAATATGTTTTAAAAGATAATGAACTTCCTTTAGTTTTACCTGTTATGTCTGATTACAAGGGTAAAAATGGTAATCCACCACTTGATAATGCTGATGATTGGAAAAATGTTGTAATTGATGGTGTTAAGGGTGTTAGAGAAACTTGTACAATGCCTGGTTCTGCTGGTTCTAGTTGGTATTATTTAAGATATATTGATCCTGATAATGATAATGAATTTGTTGATAAAACTTTAGCAGATCACTGGATGCCAGTTGATTTATATATGGGTGGTGCTGAACATGCTGTTGGTCATTTATTATATTCTAGGTTTTGGAATCGTTTTCTATATAATGAGGGATATATTACAAATGATGAACCTTTTAAAAGATTAGTGCATCAAGGTATGATATTAGGTGAAAACAATGAAAAAATGTCTAAATCAAGGGGTAATGTTATAAATCCTGATGATATGATTAAGATTTATGGTGCTGATAGTTTAAGGTTATATGAAATGTTTATGGGGCCAATTGAGTCTGCTAAAC
>CAKOXR010000085.1 GCA_934130215.1 uncultured Bacilli bacterium | reverse complement strand
ATCATTAGCTGTAGAATAGCCGTTTTGATTCTTTTTACCATGAGAAAGACCTAATTCATCAAATAAAACTTCCCCTAATTGTTTAGGTGAATTAATATTAAATTCATGACCTACTAAATTATAAATATCATTAGATATTAATGTAATTTTATTTGTAATTTCATTTCCCATATCTAAAAGTACTTTTGAACTAACATTTATTCCATTATATTCCATTCTTCCTAAAACTTTAGTAAGAGGTAATTCTATATTTAAATATAAATTATATAAATCTTTATTTTTTAATTCATCTATAAATTTATCTTTAGTTTCATATAAAAATTTTGCCTTTAAAACTGCTGATTTACAAAAATCATCATTATCAAAATTAACTTCATGTATCAAAGGAATATTAAAACCCATATTATTTGCAAGAACTGCAATATCATCTTTAGTATTATATTCAAGTAAATAAGATGCAACCATAGTATCAAATGGTATATTAGACAATTCAATATTTTCATTTTTTAAACAAACATATAATCTTTTTAAATCATAAGTTATATCTACTTTATCTAGTATTTCTTTATTTTTTATTAAATCATCAAAACTAATATAATAACCATTAGTTCCATCATATATACCGGCACCAACTGGTTTATTTTTAAAATAATTAAAATCTTTACATTCTAAATATAAAGAAATTTTATCAAAATTAATTAATTTATCTATTTTAGTATATTTAAAATCATCTATTTTTTTATTTTTTAAAAATGAATAAAATTCTAATTCATTATATAATTTATTTAATTCTTCAATATTTGGTCCTTTATAATATGTATCTTCTAAATTAATTTCTAAAGGAACTTGTTTATATATAGTAGCAAGTTCATAAGAAAAATAAGCATTATCTTTATCTAATTCCAACTTTTCTTTTGTTTTACCTTTTATATTATCAATATTATTATATATACCATCTAATGTTTTATATTCATGTAATAATTTTAAAGCACCCTTTTCCCCTATTCCTTTAACACCTGGAATATTATCTGAACTATCTCCCATTAATGCTTTTAAATCAATTATATTTATAGGTTTAATTCCATAATCGTTTTCAAATGTTTCTTCATTATATCTAATAAAATCTCCTCCAGATTTTAAAAGTTTAACATCTACATCTTCATTTATTAATTGTAATAAATCTTTATCACTACTTATAATTGTTCCCTTTATATCTTCATTATCACAATAATTAGAAAATGTTCCAATAATATCATCTGCCTCATAATTATCAATATCATACCATTTTATACCAAGAGCTGAAATTATATCTTTAGCAACAGGGAATTGTTTTTTTAGTTCATCTGGTGTTTCAATTCTACCATCTTTATAATTTTTATATTTATCATGTCTAAATGTTTTTCCTCTATCAAAAGCTACAATTATATAATTTGGTTTTTCTTCTTCCAATATTTTATTTATCATATTTACTAATCCATATATAGCATTAGTTGGAAAATTTTTAGAATTTTTCATAAAATTACCACTATATGCAGTTGCATAATAAGACCTAAAAAGCAAATTATTTCCATCAATCATTATTAATCTTTTCAATTTATCACCCACTATATTTTACCATACTTTTCTATATTTTACTATTGTACTTTTAAATTTTAAATGTTATAATTTATTTAAGGATGTGATTGTTTTGAAAGTTTTTAAAAAGATTATTTCTATTTTATTTACTATAGTATTAGTTGCATGGATTGGACTTATTATATTTGATTTTATTAGATGTGGACATAAAGATGATAATGGTGTTATACAAAAACCACTTATTGTTATAAAAGAAACAAAATATAATTATGATGATGGTTTTACAACTGAATATATGAGTTTAGGTTATAAATATATTGAATATAATAGAAATTCTTTAAGAGCTTATGAGTTTGGACCTTTTTGGTTAAAAATAAGAACTCAATAAGTTCTTTTACTTTCAAAAATAACAAAAAAATACATTTAATGTATTTTTTTTAATTCTTTTTTAAATTTTTTAAACCTATTTAATTCAATTAATGCATTTTCTTTAGAATCACTTGCATGCATAACATTGCATGTAACATCTTCTTTATTTCCATAAAGATATCTTATTGTTCCTTTTTCAGCTTTATTTGGATT
>CAKOXR010000084.1 GCA_934130215.1 uncultured Bacilli bacterium | reverse complement strand
TTGCTCCTTCGAATGTATGTTCACCAATTATAACATTATCTTGTGAATTAGGATATGGATTATGAGCAGACTCAATTGTTTTACATGCAGTTGTAACAATGTCAGTTATTGTTGCATCAGTATTAGGCATTATAAATTCATTTCCATTTATAGTAGTTCCATTCATTTTAAATGATGTTACATAATTATTATCTGATATAGATATTAAAGTAACTTTAGTACCTTTCGCTCTATTAAGAGATTCATATTTTATATCATCATTACCATCTATTATTATTGAATGTTCCGGAATTATACTTCCTTTTAGAACATTACCATTAGTTGTTTTATCTGCAATTATTTTATCAACTAAAGTTGATGTGTCAGCGATATAATTTACTATTATTTGACTTCCCGAGCTAGTTGCTGCATTATTAAACATAGAATCATAACTTATATTGACATTCATTATATTTATAGTTGTTGTTAAGGATGAACATTCATCAAACATACTAATCATAGTGGTTACATTTGTTGTATTAAAACTACTTAAATTCAAGTTTGTTAAAGATGAACATTCAGTAAACATAAGTTTCATATTTGTTACTTTCGATGTATTAAAACTACTTAAATCCAAACTTTTTAAAGATGAACAACGATAAAACATTCGAACCATATCTGTTACATTTGCAGTATTAAAAATACTTAAATCCAAACTTGTTAATGATGAACAAATATCAAACATTCCACCCATATTTGTTACATTTGCAGTATTAAAACTACTTAAATCCAAACTTTTTAAGGATGAACATTCAGAAAACATAGAATCCATACTTGTTACATTTAAGGTATTAAAACTACTTAAGTTTAAACCTGTTAATGATGAACAGCTAGCAAACATATCAGACATGTCTGTTACATTTGAGGTATTAAAACTACTTAAATCCAAACTTATTAAGGATGAACAATACCAAAACATCCTTCTCATATTTGTTACATTTGAGGTATTAAAAATACTTAAATCCAAACTTGTTAAGGATGAACACCACCAAAACATCTCATTCATATTTGTTACATTTGAGGTATTAAAATTACTTAAGTTCAAACTTGTTAAGGATGAACAGCAAGCAAACATATCAGACATGTCTGTTACATTTGAGGTATTAAAAATACTTACATCCAAACTTGTTAAGGATAAACAGCGATCAAACATATCAGACATGTCTGTTACATTTGAGGTATTAAAACTACTTAAATCTAAAGTTGTTAATGATAAACACTCAGAAAACATATAACCCATATTAGTTACATTTGACGTATTAAAATTATTATTAAAATTAATTTGAGTCAAATTAGATGTTACTCGTCCCAATTGGATTTTATAAAATGAAAATATATATTCGCAATTTGATGGTGCAAATATTTTATAGTTACTTACTATATATAAATTATATAATATATTTGAACCTGATTTTTCTCCGCTATCTACTAAATAACCATATACTTTATTTTCTTGAGTTGAACTTTCTGTTATATCCCAACATAAATTTTCTTCGTTACAAGTACTAGGTAAATTACTTAAATCATTACTAAAATTTATAGTTCTTATATAAGGTCTATATGCTGCATTCCAAAATTCAGTACCAGTTAATTTTGAAATTCCTGGCAAAGTTATTTCTGGATTTCCATTATCTTCATTATTAGTTACTTTACTTCCATTCTTCATAGTTGCTATTTTCATTATGTTACCTTTAGTTTTTATTAAGATATCACTATCCATACTAGTATCTGATTTATAATATATAGTAACACTATCACTAGTATTTTCATTTATATTCCCATTATATATATTATTATTTATTAAATTAGTATAACTACTATCTTTGTAAAACTTAATAGAGCTATCTCCTATTAGTTCAATAGTATAATCAACACCTTTAGTACTATTTATTGTACTTAAATTTATAGTAAAAGATCCACTTGTTCCTGTTAAATGAAGTTTATAACTATCATTTTCTACAGTAGCATTATTTACATTTACATTAAATGACCAATCTTTTACAGTTGCTGTTACATTACCATTTATTGTATTTTTGAATGTTGAATAAGTATAAGATATAGTAAAAAAAAGTAAAAACATCATAGTTAAATAAAATATTTCTTTCTTCATAAATTAACACTCCTTAATAAGTTATAATTACATCCAAAAAAAATTGATTTTCTATAGTTTTTACTTTCTATATAATTATCAACAAAATTATTTTTTATTTTATTTAATACATGTATGTATGTATGTATGTATGTATGTATGTATGTATGTATGTATGTTCCTTTTTCATGTTATCAACAAACCTTTCATTATTACCT
>CAKOXR010000083.1 GCA_934130215.1 uncultured Bacilli bacterium | reverse complement strand
GAATAGTTGAGCCTTATATTTGGTTATTTCCTTATCATATTTATATACCGGTTAGATTAATTGCAAGTATTTTAGTTTTTGTAGTTTTATTGGTATGGATTTTAACAAGTGTAAATTCTTTAATTTTTGATAAAGAAAAAGGATTTGGTTTTTCTGTTAAGAAAAAAGAAAGTGATGGCTATTCTCACTGGGCCAAAGAAAAAGAAATAAAAGAACAATTAAAAATGGTTAAAGTAACAGATGAAAATATGAAATATGGTGGTTTACCTTTAATTAATAATGGTAAAGAAATATATGTAGATGATGGAGAATCTCATTCATTAATTATTGGTTCAACTGGTAGTGGTAAAACACAATACATGGTTTTACCTGCTGTTAAAATTCTTGCTCGTAAAGGTGAATCAATGATTATAACCGATCCTAAAGGTGAAATATATGAAGAAACAGCAGAAATGTTAAAAGAAAAAGGTTATAATATTGTTTTACTAAACTTTCGTGATCCTCAAAAAGGAAATTCTTGGAATCCTTTATATTTACCATATTCTTTATATAAAGGTGGTAATAAAGATAAAGCAATTGAATTACTTGATGACTTAGCTGCTAATATTTTGTATGATGAAAAAGCTCAAAATCAAGATCCTTTCTGGGAAAAATCTTCAGGAGATTATTTTTCTGGTCTTGCATTAGGTTTATTTGATGATGCAAATCCTGATGAAATAAATTTAAATAGTATTAATTTAATGAGTACTGTAGGTGAAGAAAGATGTGGTGCATCTAATTATATAAAAGAGTATTTTAGTACCAAAGATCCAGCAAGTAGTGCTTATGTAAATGCTAGTAGTGTTTTAATGGCACCATCAGAAACAAAAGGTGGAATACTTGCAGTTTTTAAACAAAAAGTTAAACTATTTACATCAAGAGAAGTTTTATCAGAAATGCTTGCTCATAATGATTTTGATATGAAAGATATTGGAAGACAAAAAACAGCAGTTTTTATAGTTATTCAAGATGAAAAGAAAACATATCACTCATTAGTTACAATATTTATTAAACAATGTTATGAAACATTAATTGATGTAGCACAAGAATGTGGAGGTAAATTACCTTATAGAACAAATTTTATGTTGGATGAATTTGCAAATATGCCTCCTTTAAAAGATGTTACTACAATGGTAACTGCAGCAAGAAGTCGTTTAATAAGATTTAATTTTATTATTCAAAACTTTGCTCAATTAAATCAAATTTATGGTAAAGAACAAGCAGATACAATTAAAGGTAACTGTGGAAATATAATTTATTTAATTAGTACCGAAGTTGCAGCTTTAGAAGAAATAAGTAAATTATGTGGAGAAAAGAAATCAAAAGAAAAAGATAAAACAGCATCAACTCCATTAATAACAGTAAGTGATTTACAAAGGTTAAAACAAGGAGAAACCATTATTTTAAGAACAAGACAATGGCCTTTTAAAACAAAATTAGTAATGAACTGGAAAATTGATTGGGGTAAAAAGTATGAAAAAGCAACATATCCACTTCGAGAAAAGCAAAGTATTTTAATGTTTGATATAAAACAGTTTGTTGATAAATCAAAAACAGAAAAATTCCAAAATATGGTTGGAAATATGAATGAACAACCATCATTCCCATTTGGAGGAAATCCATTTGCAGGTAATCCATTTGGAGGAAATAATCCTTTTAATAATTCTCAAGGTTCAGGAATTGATATAGATGAAGTAGTTAAAAGAATAGATGCTAAAATTGCTGAATTAGAAGCCGAAGAAGCTGCAGAAAAAGAAAATAATAATTGGTCATATGAAAAAGATAACAATATTATAGAGAATAATACTATAGATAACAATATTATAGAGAATAATACTATAGATAATAATATTATAGATGAAAATGAAATTATAGAAAATCAAGATAAATTAATAAATAACAATGAAGAAAATATTGAAAACCCAATTATTGAAGAACCAAAAGAAGAAAAAAGAAATAAAGAAGAAGTTTCAGACGATGAATTCTTTGATGATTTCTTTAGTGATGGAGAATAATTAAAATATATAACAATATAATATATTGGTGATTATATGGAATCCATAAGTATAGAAGAATTAAAAAATTATACTAATTATAAATTAATTGATATAAGATCAAAAGAAGACTATATGAAAGGACATATTAAAGGAGCAATTAATTTACAATTAGAGGATTTACTAGCTTTTCCAAACAAATATTTAAGTAAAAATATGACATATATATTTTATTGTGATAAAGGAAAAACAAGTTTAAAATTAGTTCAAATATTAAAAAATAAATATGATGTTCTAAGTTTAAAAGAAGGATATAAAGGGGCTGTAATGAAATAGAATAATTTCATTCAGTTCTTTTTTTTGATCTTTAAATAAAAATAGCACTAGAAGAA
>CAKOXR010000082.1 GCA_934130215.1 uncultured Bacilli bacterium | reverse complement strand
GAATTATATAAGAATTTCTTAGAAAATGAAGTAAGATATAATGCTCTGAAAATTAAAAATAAAGATCTTGCGGATTCACTATTTGTAATGAATAAAAATTCAGCAAAAAAAAGATATGAGTATTATTTGGAATTAAGTAAGAAAAAATAAAAATTATCACATATGTGATAATTTTTTACAAAAAAAACGAAGCTGCCCCCTGGGTCAGCTTCAAAGAATAAAAAGGGGTTGGCTAGTGTGATACTAGCACCAATTCGCCTAAAAGTGAATTGGTAAGTTATATACTAATTGAAGATGTATTATTTGTCAAGCATTTTTGTTATAATTTTTTTAGGTGGTGATTATTTTGATTGAAGATATAAATGGTGTTGGTGAAAAGACAAAAAAGGTACTAGAAAAATTAGGTATATTTAATATATATGATTTGCTAACTTATTATCCATTTCGTTATCAAATATATCAAATTACACCTTTAGTTGATGGACAAAACGTTGTAATAGATGGTTTAGTCGAGAGTATACCTAAAATATTTTATATTCGTAAAAACTTTAATAAATTATCTTTTAGAGCATTAATAAATAATAAAATAATTAATGTTATAATCTTTAATAGAAATTTCTTAAAAAATAATCTTAATGTTAATAGATATATTGTAATAATAGGTAAATACGATGAAAAGAAAAATACTATAATAGCCAGTGATATAAAATTTGAAAATATAGGTGATTTAAAAATAGAAAGCATCTATCACTTATGCAATGGTATAACCAATAAAAGAATAAATCAAATAATTACAAATGCTTTATTAAATAATAACTTACAAGATACATTACCTAATAAATATATTGAAAATTATTCATTTTTAAGTTTTAATGCGGCTTTAAATAAAATACATAATCCTAACAATATATATGATATAAAATCCTCTAAATTACGTTTGATATATCAAGAGTTATTTGATTTCATGTTTAAAATTAATTACTTAAAAATTAAAAGAAAAGTTATAAATGATTGTGTTATTAAATCTTATGATGAAAATAAATTTAATGAATATATCAATTCTTTACCTTTTGAGTTATCATCTGATCAAAAAAAAGCTACTGATGACATATTGCGTGATTTTAAATCAAAAACAGTTTTAAATAGATTGGTTTTAGGTGATGTAGGTAGCGGTAAAACAGTAGTTGCTGTAAATGCTATATATGCAAATTATTTAAGTGGTTATGAAAGTATATTAATGGCACCAACAGAAATACTTGCGTACCAACATTATAATTCAATAACTAATTTATTAAAAACAACTAATATGAATATCAGAATTATTACAGGTTCAACAACTAAAAAAGATAAAGAGATAATTTATAATGAAATAAAAAATAATAAAATTGATTTATTGATTGGTACGCATTCGGTATTAAATGAAAAAATAGTGTTTAATAATTTAGGATTGGTAATAACTGATGAACAGCATCGATTTGGTGTTAGACAGAGAAATATATTGCATGATAAAGGAAATATGTGTGATGTTCTTTATTTAAGTGCTACTCCAATACCTAGAACATATGCTTTAACATTATATGGAGATATGGATATATCTTTAATTAAGACTAAGCCGAATGGTAGAAAAGAAATAAAAACCAAAGTGTTTAAATACGATGAAATAAAAACAGTTCTTTATAGTATGCTTGATGAAATAAAAAAAGGACATCAAATATATGTTGTTTGCCCACTAATTGATGAAGGCGAAGATAGTAACTTAACGAGTGTAATGGATTTAAAAAATAGCATGGATGAAGCATTTAATGGAAAAGTTTCGATAGGTATTTTACATGGAAAGTTAAGCTCTAAAGAAAAAGATCATATAATGGAAAATTTTAAAAAAAATAAAATAAAAATATTGATATCAACCACAGTAGTAGAAGTAGGAATAGATATTAAAAACGCTACGATGATGGTAATATTTGACGCTAATAGATTTGGCCTTGCTACACTACATCAATTACGAGGAAGAGTAGGAAGAAATGACCTAGATTGTTATTGCTATTTAATAAGCAGAAGTGAAACGGAAAGACTAAAAGTAATGGAAGAATCTAACGATGGATTTTATATAAGTGAAAAAGATTTTGAATTAAGAGGCTCGGGTAATTTATTTGGTGTAGAACAAAGTGGAGATATGACATTTAAGCTTGCTAATTTAAAAAATGATTATAAAATATTATTACAAGCTTCTCATGACTCAGAAGAATATTTAATGAATAATGAATATATAAATAATGAGTATTATATAGATATAATAAACAAAATAAATACTATTGATTGATTTCTAAAACAAAATAAAAAAATTTAAAAAAATAAAAGATTTATATTTGACAAAATAATTATCTTATTATATGATGGTTATAGCATGGTAGTGATACTGTGCTAGATGA
>CAKOXR010000081.1 GCA_934130215.1 uncultured Bacilli bacterium | reverse complement strand
AAAAATATTAAATCATTGGATGGAAATAAGTTATGATTGGTGTATTTCAAGACAATTATGGTGGGGACATAGAATTCCTGCTTGGTATAAGGATAATCAAATATATGTTGGAGAAGAAGAACCAAAAGAAGATGGATGGGTTCAAGATAATGATGTACTTGATACTTGGTTTTCTAGTGCTTTATGGCCATTTTGTACTTTGGGTTGGGTTGATGATAATGATGATTTTAAAAGATTTTTTCCAAATGATTGTTTAGTTACTGCATATGATATAATTTTCTTTTGGGTTGCAAGAATGGCTTTTCAAACGGAAAAAATAACTGGTAAAAGACCTTTTAAAGATTGTATTATTCATGGTTTGATAAGAGATAAAGATGGAAGAAAAATGAGTAAATCTTTAGGTAATGGTATTGATCCTATGGATATGATTGATGAATATGGTGCTGATAGTTTAAGATATTATTTAATAACAGATTGTGCTCTTGGTACTGATTTAAGGTTTGATACGGATAAAGTTAAATCAACTTGGAATTTTATTAATAAATTATGGAATGCTTCTAGATATGTTTTAATGAATATTGAATCTTTAGAAAACTATGATTTTGATAACATAAATGAATCTGATAAGTGGATTTTAACAAAATATGAGAATATTGTTAAAAGTGTTACTAATCATTTTGATAATTATGAATTTAATTTAGCGGGTTTTGAATTATATAATTTTATTTGGGAAGATTTTTGTAGTAATTATATAGAATTTTCTAAATTTAGTAGTTCTGAAGTTGGAACTAAAAGTACTCTTTGTTTTGTTTTAACTGGAATTTTAAAAATGATGCATCCTTTTATGCCTTTTGTTACTGAAGAAATATATAATATGCTTCCAATTAAAGATAGTAAATCTATAATGATAAGTTCTTATCCTAAATATGATTCAAGTTTTGTATTTGATGAAGTTATTAAAAAATATGATTATATAATAGATTTTATAAGAGAATTTAGAAATGTTAAATTAGAAAATCAAATTACAAAAGATTTAAAAGTTAAAATTAATAATAATAATGATTACTCTTTAATAATTAAAATACTTAAACTTGAAAATTCAATTATAAATGATGAACTTAATATTTCAAAATTTAATATAAGTAATAATTTATATAATATGGATATATATTTTGAAAAAGAAATAACTAAAGAAGATGAAGAATTAAAACAAAAACAAATTGAGAATTTAAAAAAATCTATTGAAAGAAGAAGAAATTTATTAAATAATATTAATTATATTAATAAAGCACCTAAAAATTTAGTGGATTCTGAAAAACAAAAATTAAATGAAGAAGAAAATATGCTTAAGGAGATGACTAAATAATGGAAAGATTACAAAAAGTAATTGCGGAATCAGGTTATGCTTCTAGAAGGAAAGCAGAAGAATTAATAAAAGATGGAAAAGTTTTCGTAAATGGTAATAAAGTTAATGAAATGGGTTTTAAAGTTAATGGAAATGATTTAATTGTTATAAATGGAAAAGCTTTAAAAAAGGAAGATAAAGAATATTATTTATTAAATAAACCAAGGGGTGTAGTTACTACTACTAATGATGATAAGGATAGAAAAACTGTTGTTGATTTGATTGAAACATCAAAAAGAATTTATCCAATTGGTAGATTAGATTATGATACTACTGGTGTTTTGATTTTAACAAATGATGGAGAGTTAACAAATATATTAAATCATCCATCAAAAGAAATTGAAAAAGTTTATGTTGCTAAAGTAGAAGGTATTGTTGATAATTTTAAAATTAAAAAATTATGTAATGGTGTTATTATAGATGGTATTAAAACTTCTAAAGCTAAAGTTAGAATAAAAAAATTAGATAAAAAAAATAATGTTTCATATGTAGAAATTACTATTCATGAAGGAAAAAATCATCAAGTTAAAAAGATGTTTGAGTCTATTGGTTATAAAGTTATTAAATTAAAAAGAGAAAAATATGCTTTTTTGGATGTAAAATCTTTAAAATCGGGAGAATATAGAAAATTAACTACAAAAGAAGTTAAAAGTTTATATGCTTTAAAAAAATAATATGATTACTGTAGTTGCTGGTTTAATTGTTAAAGAAAACAAATATTTAATTGCAAGAAGATCTACTGGATCTTTAGAAGTTCTTGGAAAATGGGAATTTCCTGGAGGTAAAGTTGAAAAAAACGAAACAGAAAAAGAAGCAATTGAAAGAGAAATTGAAGAAGAATTTAATATGAAAATAAAAGCAGTAAAATTTATAACTAATAATATATATAAGTACCCTAATAAAATAGTTGATTTAAGATTATATGAATGTAAGTATATTTCTGGTACATTTAGTTTACATGATCATTTTGAATATAAATTTGTTTCTAAAAATGATTTATTAAATTATGATTTATGTCCGGCTGATATTTTACTTGCTGAATATATAAATAAAAATTATTAAAAGGGGCTGTAATGAAATAGAATAATTTCATTCAGTTCTTTTTTTTGATCTTTAAATAAAAATAGCACTAGAAG
>CAKOXR010000080.1 GCA_934130215.1 uncultured Bacilli bacterium | reverse complement strand
GCTGCATATATGATAATTTAGTAATTAATACAGTAAAACAAATAATTGTAATAACAAAAACTATAAGCATTCTTCTTTTTGATATAACTTCTATATTTATATTATCCTTCATTTGTAAATCACCCTTTATTAATATGGAAAAAAATATACATGATATGCATATAATAAATAAGGAGATTAGATAATATGTATGAAATGTTAATAAAAGAATATTTAAAAAAATTATCTATCAACGATATAGATAATTTTGCTTTAAAAAATAATATTACGCTTAAATATGGAGAAAATAAAATCATATATGATTTTATAAAACAAAGATGGATGGAAGTATATAGTGGAAATACATATGATGCATTTAATTATTTAAAAAACAATATATCTAAAGAAACATATGATTTTATAATGAAACTATATAATGAATTTGTAAATAAAATCAAATAAAAAGCCTAATTTTTTTAGGCTTTTTTATTTACATGATCCTTCTCCAGGATTATCTCCTTTTACATAGCTTTGCCCTGATAATTCACAAGAAGCTTTAGTAATAGAATCTTTTATACTACCACCAAATATTTTTATTGCACTTATTGCAATTACAGATACTAATGCAATTATAAGTACATATTCAATTAATGCTTGTCCTTTTTTATTTTTAATCATATTTAACACCCTCTATCTAACTATTAATAGTGTACCATTTTACTTAGTAGTTTGTCAATTACTCTGTTACATTTTTACTGTTTACTAGACACTTTGTATTTCTATTGTTGCATTAGGTTTTATTGCCTCCAGTAGTGTTTTACATTCACTATCTTTAACATAGAATGTTATATCTCCAACCTGATTAATCATATTTTTAAATATATCTTTTTCATAAATACTACTATTTACACCACTTATATCTAAAGTCTTTAATGATGGGCAATTTTTAATCATATTACTAATATCAGTTGCACTTGCTAAATTAATATTATTAAAACTTAAATTTTCAAGTGAATTACAAAATTCAAACATTGAAGATAACAGTGTTACATTACTTGTATCAAAATTACTAACGTCTATATTCACTAATTTAGAACAATAAAAGAACATACAATTCATATTAGTTACTTCACTAGTATCAAAGTTTGACACATCTAGGTTAGTTAAACTTGAACAATACTGAAACATTTTGTTCATATCTTTTACTTTACCTGTTTTAAATTTCGATAAATCTAAATTTGTTACTGATGAACAACCATTAAACATATTACTCATGTCTGTTACATTACTTGTATCAAAATTACTTAAATCAAGTGTACCAGCTAATGATGAACACCCATAAAACATATTTGCAACATTAGTGGCAGAAGGTGCATTAAACCCTTCAATATTTAATTCTGTTAAGTTTGACTTACCATAAAACATTCTATAAAGATTTGTAACACTTGGTATATTCCAATTATTTATACTTATACTTTTTATGTTTGCAAGCCTACCATTACCAAACATATCGGACACATCACTTAATTTAGGAGCATTAAAATTATTCATTTCGATAGAAGCCATTTTACACCATTGAAATATTTCATACACTTTTGTTAATTTAGGAGCATCCCAATTATTTAATTTTAAAGTTGTTATCTTGCCATCATTCATAAACATCTGTTCTACTGATGTAACATTTTGCATATTAAAATGGCTTAAATCAATTTTTCCAGCAAGCCCTAAACATTCTCTAAACATATTTGACATATTAGTTACTTCACTAGTATCAAAGTTTGACACATCAATAACTGTTAATTTTGAACACCCATAAAACATATAACTCATATTTGTTACATTACTTGTACTAAATTTACTCTTATTTATATCCGTTAATAAGCTACAATTATAAAACATATAGCTCATATTTGCTACATTACTTGTATCAAAATTACTTAAATCAAGTGTACCAGCTAATGATGAACACCCATAAAACATATTTGCAACATTAGTGGCAGAAGGTGCATTAAACCCTTCAATATTTAATTCTGTTAAGTTTGACTTACCATAAAACATTCTATAAAGATTTGTAACACTTGGTATATTCCAATTATTTATACTTATACTTTTTATGTTTGCAAGCCTACCATTACCAAACATATCGGACACATCACTTAATTTAGGAGCATTAAAATTATTCATTTCGATAGAAGCCATTTTACACCATTGAAATATTTCATACACTTTTGTTAATTTAGGAGCATCCCAATTATTTAATTTTAAAGTTGTTATCTTGCCATCATTCATAAACATCTGTTCTACTGATGTAACATTTTGCATATTAAAATGGCTTAAATCAATTTCTCCAGCAAGTTTCGAGCAATTTCTAAACATATTTGACATTGTAGTCACATCAGAGGTATCAAGTAAGCTTAAAGATTCTAATGTTATCACGTTTGAAAAATCAATGAATAAATGGTAAGCTTCTGATAACTTTATCTCTCCATACCCTGCTATATATAGTTCATATAAATCATTAGAATCATTATCTAATGTGTATGCCATAACAGATCCATCTTTATTTAATGATGCATCCCATGCTTCTATAGCAGAACTTGGTACTTCAATTGTAGG
>CAKOXR010000079.1 GCA_934130215.1 uncultured Bacilli bacterium | reverse complement strand
AAAAAATAATAGAAATATTAAAACAAGAGAATATAGAAGTAAAAAATTGTTTAAGCATATTAGCATTTGGAAAATCATCTGAAATCGAAAAAATAATAGAAATATTAAAGACAGAAAAAATAGAAATAAGAAATTGTTTAACAATATTAGCCCAAGGTAAATCAGATGAAATCAAAAAAATAATGAAATTATTGAAACAAGAAAACATAGATATAAAAAATTGTTTAACAATATTAGCAAGAGGTAAATCAAGTGAAATCGAAAAAATAATAGAAATATTAAAGACAGAAAAAATAGAAGTAAAAAATTGTTTAACGGTATTAGCTCAAGGTAAATCAACTGAAATCAAAAAAATAATAAATTTGTTAAGACAAGAAAATATTAACATAAATAAAATTATTGATTTTAATATGTATTATTTATTATATGAAAAATATGAAAATGTTGAAAATTTAGTAATGTTTAAAAATAGCTATTATAATGATGATGAAATAAAAAAACATTTTAAATTAAAATATACAACTAATAGATTTTATAGTAAAAAAGAAATAGAAGAAATTTGTTATAAGTTAAATATTGATATTTCTAGATTTTTGAATATTTTTAAAATTAAGAATAAATTATTAAAAGAAGAAATAGTAAAAAATCTAAACGATGGTAAACAATTATGGATAGGCAATAATTATCAATGTACAAAAGAACAATTAGAAAACAATAAAGAATTTATCTTAAAAATGTGTCATATTGTTTCAATTAATTTTGCTAAAAAATATAATTGTATTCATTTAATTAACGATTTAGAGGGATGTGTTCTTGATATTATAATAGATAAATGTGGAGATTTATTTTATGAATATGAAGATAAGGACATTTTATTTGGTTCAATATATTCTTATTGTATTAAATCATTACATAATTTTATTAATAAAAACACATTACAACTAATAGATAACAAAAAATATAATTCTGATATTAATTATGAAGAATATAGTTCTAAAGTATTACAAGATATAAACTTAGATATTACTGAAAGAGAGATTATTGATTATATGAGTTATTTATTAGAAAATGGAATAGCAAATTATGAAGAAAATATTAAAAACAAATATAGTTTAAATAATGATGAATATATTGAAATAATAGAAAAAGTAAAAATTAAAATCATAAATAGTAAAAATAAATTTTAGAATTAGTTATAAATATTTTATTGCCTAACTGAAATATTAGTGTTATAATAATGGAACTTTTGGAGGGAAAATCATGTTAAATAAATTAGAAAAAAAAGTAAATGAAAAAATATTTATTAATAAAAAAGATATAAAAGAATTAAAGAAGAAATACAATGTTAATTTAAAACAAGAAATACTTATTAGAAATTTGTTAGAAAATATTGAGAATATAAAAGAATCAAAGAAAATAATAAAGACAATATCTTTTCTAATTATAGTTTTTGGAATAATTTCAATAACTGTGACACCAATATCATTAATTTTACTTATTTTTGGAATAATTGCTTATAAAAATGAAAAGGGAATAATTAATGATAATCTTGAAGAAATAATAAATAGTGATTATGTTGGTTCTAAGAAAGAAGAAGACTTAAATAAAGAATTATATAATACACTATATAAAAATTGTATTATAGAAGATAAAATAAAAAATAATAATAATATAATTAACAAATATAAAAAAATAGCCAATGAAATTGATTATATAAAAGAATTAAAAAATAATGTTAAAAAAAATAATGATGACTATTGTAAACTTCTTAAAGATTTATATAAAACCGTTCCTGTTTTAGCATTCAAATCTTCTGAAGAATATCAAAATTATTCATCTTATGATGATGAATTTATTAAAAATGAAATAATAGAATCTAAAATATTAAGTAAACATTTATAACCATATAAATATAATAAATTGACTAATTTTATTAAAGTGTTATAATATTTTTACACAAGAGAAAGGAAATATTATGAATACATATGAAGAGAAAATCTTAATGTTATGTAACGAATTAGATGATGAAATCGAAGAAAGATTTTATTTATTAGATAGAGAATTTGATAATACATATTGTCAATATATATTATATACAATTGGAAAAATGTTTATTGAAAAAAACATATTTATATTATATCGAAATTTAATGATGAGATTTATAGAAAAATGCTTTGAAAAATTAAGTGAAAAAGAAATCTACGATTATACTTTTTTAACAGATAATTTAGAATATTTGGTAAATGAATTAATATCTATTGATGATGTCGATAAAATAAGAGAAGAAATTGATATATATTTAGATAATAAAAATTCTGATTCAAAAAAATTGTTACTTTCTAACATAGGATAATCTTGACAATATCATGGATTTAATTTATAATTATTTTGATAAAACAAAGAAAGAGAAAAGTAAAAATATCACTTTTAGCAAGCGAGTTAGGTATGGTGGAAGCTAACATAATAAATATTTTGAATGAACACTCTGGAGTTTTCTATACGAAATAGTAGTAGTATAGACCGGTTAATTACCGTTATTAAATTAAAAGAGATCACAACAGTGATAATTAGGGTGGCACCACGGAAAATTCGTCCCTTGATTATTGCTGTTTTTTTGTTTAGAAGGAGGAAACTTATGAAATTTACAAGTGAAATGGTTGATGATTATGCAGATAAATTATTAATAGGATTAACAG
>CAKOXR010000078.1 GCA_934130215.1 uncultured Bacilli bacterium | reverse complement strand
TCTTCTAGTGCTATTTTTATTTAAAGTTCAAAAAAAAGAACTGAATGAAATTATTCTATTTCATTACAGCCCCTTTTAAAAATATAAAAAAGCAACCAATAAATATGCTATTAACAACATAAATATAATTATTTTATAATCAATTTTTTTATTTTTTAAAATTCCCATTAATAATCCAAAATATACAATATAAATTAAAGGCATTTCATTAATATTAGTATTTAAGGTAATATAAGGAATAAATAAAGTAATAAAATAAAATACAAAAACAGGATTAAATATAAGTGATAAAATAATTGATAAAATAAAAAATATTGTATATATCAAAACATTCGAATATGTATATATAGGTACTAAAGAAATAAATTTCATTTCTTTAAATAAACCAACATATATAAACATTAAACCATAAAAAACTATATTTAAAAAATCCATTTTTTCATAACTTTTATTTTTATATATACTTATAAGTAAACATATAAATATACATACACTACTTAAATATTTAATTTTAAATAAAGGTATTATAATTAATAAAATTACCATTATTATATATAAATAAATATTAAATTTATTTTTAATTTCTATTTCTTCATAATTACCCATAAATTCTTCATCTTTTATTAATAAATTAATAATAAAAAGATAAATAAAAAATAAAATCAAAAATATTATATTTATTCCTATTCTACTATCATAAAACAAAAAATCAATAAAATTCATTTTTAAATATGATGAAATAATAATATTTTCACTTGTTCCAATTAATGTACTCATACTACCTAATGTTGATGATATAATGATGGATTCTGTTAACAATTTATGTTTTATGTTATTTTTTTTGATAACTTCTTCAATATATGGTAACATAAAACTAATTAAAATATAATTATTAACAAATCCTGATATTATAAAGGTAAAAATACATAAAATAAATATTAATTTTTTATATGTTGTAACTCTTTCTACTATTAAATTAATTAAATAATTTAAAATATTTGTTTTTATTAAGTACCTACTTAAATTATAAGTACACAAAAGTATTATTAAAACATTAATATCTATATTTTTTAATATATCAATTTCAAAATAATTATTTATTATTAGATAAACAATCCCAATTAATAATGTTATAATTGCACATACTCTATTTTTTATTAAAGAAGCTATACCATATATGGTAACCATAATAGTTTCATACATATTTCACCTAAAAAATATTACCTATTAAACCAAAAGATATAATCATCATTATAATACTTGCCATAATTACACCAAGTAAAATTGCTAGAAAAGACTTCTTTTTATCCATGTCTAATAAACTTGCAATCAATGTTCCTGTCCATGCTCCGGTTCCTGGAAGTGGAATACCAACAAATAATACTAATCCCCAAAATCCATATTTTTCTATATAATCTTTATTTTTTGTAACTTTCTTATCTAACCAATTTGTAATTTTATCAAAACATTTTTTGGTTTTCATCCAATCAATTATTTTTTTTATAAACCATAATATAAATGGAATTGGTAATATATTACCTATTATACTTATTATATAGCTTTGTAATGGATCAAGTTTTAAAATAGATGCTGCAATTAATCCGCCTCTTAATTCTAATATTGGCATTAAAGATATAACAAAAACAATAAATTGTTTTCCACCAATTATAGAACTTCCCCCTAATAGTCCAACTATTCCTTTTACTATTTTATCTACCATACATCTCTCCTCTATAATCTATAATACCATATTTGATTTTATTTGAAAAGAAAAAAAATGTGTAAAACACATTTTTGTCTTATTTCCATCTAAAGAGAGTTTTCTAGGATAAAACCCAGTTTCTAAGTGGGTATTACATTGTAAACTTTAGGATTCTCAGTATAAAGCATTGAGCATTCAACACCATTTACAAATTAAATTCCCAATATCATATTTTGTAGATTTATTATAATAACTCTACCTTTAGACAATCTTATTGTATCATAATATAGTGTTATTAGCAATATATTTTTTTAAACTTTACATAAATTTATATTTTAATAAAAAAAGTGTTGGCAATTGTAAAAAATGTGCTATAATATTAATGCAAGTGTTTTATGTCTTGTTAGCTCAGTTGGTAGAGCAACTGACTCTTAATCAGTGGGTCTAGGGTTCGAGTCCCTAACAGGACACCATATTATAAATACAAAATCTAGAATAACTAGATTTTTTTTTAAAAATGTGTTGCAAAACAATTTATTTTATGATATATTAAATAAGTCGTTTAGAAATATTGTATTTTCTTAAGAAAAAAACAATTTTTAAACATTTTTGTTAAAAAGTATTGCAATATTAATAAAAATATTATATACTTAAATAGCATGTGGGCTTATAGCTCAGTTGGTTAGAGCGCTCGTCTGATAAGCGGGAGGTCGAAGGTTCAAATCCTTCTGGGCCCACCAATTTATATGTGCCTCAATAGCTCAGTCGGTTAGAGCATCTGACTGTTAATCAAAGGGTCGTAGGTTCGAGTCCTACTTGAGGCGCCATTTATTTTTGGCCAGTTGGTGAAGTGGCTTAACACACTGCCCTTTCACGGCAGCATTCATGGGTCCGAATCCCATACTGGTCACCATTTTTTTTGTATGCAGATGTAGTACAACGGTTAGTATATGGCCTTGCCAAGGCTAGGATGCCGGTTCGATTCCGGTCATTTGCTCCAGAAGCAAAAATCGTCGCACCAAAGCGATGTTAATGATTAAATCAATCAGAAATGATTGATTTTTTTGTCGT
>CAKOXR010000077.1 GCA_934130215.1 uncultured Bacilli bacterium | reverse complement strand
TTAGGACTCTTTGTAGGGGCAATTGAATACTATTTAATAGTATTTGTACTCCTTTACATATGTTCATTACCAATATTTAACACAAAAATAATAATTGAATCAAAACTAGCACCACAAATACTAGAAAAAACACCAATATTATCAAACTATACCGATAAAGGAACGAAAATATTAAACGACTTTATTCAACTAAAAGAAAAATATAAAACATCAACCAATACAGAAGAATTCAATAAAGAATCATTAAAAGTATTATTAGACTATAAAGTAATAGATGTAAAATCAGTTGATAAATTAGTAGAAAGGAATAAAATAAAAATAAACGATATTGAAACAATATTAAAAAATTATAGGTGAAATATGATAAAAACAATAAAAACAGAACAAGAATTTGAAAAAGAAATACAAAAAACAAAAGTAGTAGTGGACTTCTATGCAAGTTGGTGTGGACCATGTAGAATGTTAGCACCAATAATAGAGGAACTATCACAAGAATTAAATCAAATAAACTTTATAAAAGTAGATATTGATGAACTAGAAAATTTACCAAAACAATTTGAGGTAATGAGTATTCCAACAATAATACTATTTGAAAACGGAAAATTAATAAAAAGAAATATTGGATACATAGAAAAAGAAGAACTAAAAAAATTTATCTTAGGATGAATTTTTTTTTTATTAAAACTATTCTCAATTTAGTTATATTATGGTACAATTATATTGTAAGGAAGTTAAGGTGTGTATATATGAATATTGTTGATAAGTCTATAAATAAAGATACATATATACATACATTACTAAAAAGAAGAAAATATAGTTTTTATTGATAGGTATAATTGGAGCGATTATATAGTTTTTACTATAGATATTGGTTCAAATTTTGTCATGAAAAAATTATAAAAAGGAGGAGAATATATATGAAGTTTAGTAAAAAAATAATTATAGTTTTACTATTTGTAATAGGTATAGCAGGACTATTAGTAGGGTCAATTGCTTATTATAGAATAGTAGTAAACGGAAGTATTACAGGTAGTACTGGTAATGCTGTCTTTGTTTTAAGAGATACAGAAGCAGGAGAATCATGGAATAATAAGGTAATTAGTTTAGGCAAAATAAATCCAGGAGATAGTGGATCATTTGATGTTGTTATGGATGCAAGTGGAAGTACTGTAGATATGTATGCAACACTAAATATAGATAAAGGTAGTGGAGATACAGAGTTACCTACTAATCTAAAGTTTTATACAACATCAGATCATAAATCAGAATTACATAAATATTATTCATTTTTAGAGAAAAGTGGAACAAACAAAGAAACATTAACTATATATTGGTATTGGAATCCATATGTTGATGATTCGGAAGACTCAAATTATATGAATAAAAACATAAGTGCAACTATTAATGTAAATGCAGTTCAGATAAGTGAATATGCAACTATGAAGAATGGGTATAATAGTACTTTTGTATCTGGAACAGGATGGATCGACCTTTCTACTGAATTTTGGAGTGATAATTATAAACCTTATATAAGAACAATTACCTTCGGTAATGATTTAAGTAATTTACCAAGTAGTTGTACAGAAGAAAATTTATGTTGGGATATATCTGAAAGTACAACACAAAAGAAAAAAGTATATGGTTATTTAGTTGATACTGGATTAAAAGATAGTACTGATAATACAAAATCTTTATATAATTTATATATTGTAAGTGATGCACCTATATTTGCTCCTTCGAATAGTTCTTATTTGCTTTCTAAATTTAATAATTTAATTAATGTTAAATTTAATAATTTTAATACGACAAATGTAACTGATATGCATTATATGTTTAGCAGGTGTTCATCTTTAATAAGTTTAGATTTGAGTAGTTTTAATACAGCAAATGTAACCGATATGCAAGATATGTTTAATTACTGTTACTCCTTAACAAGTTTAGATTTAAGCAATTTTAATACAGCGAAAGTAACAATTATGGTGGGTATGTTTTTTATTTGTGAATCTTTAGCAAATTTAGATTTAAGTATTTTTAATACAACAAATGTAACAAATATGGGATGTATGTTTTTTAGATGTGAATCCTTAACAAGTTTAGATTTAAGTAGTTTTAATACGGCAAATGTAACCAGAATGCATCAGATGTTTTATAATTGTTTATCCTTAACAAGTTTAGATTTAAGCAATTTTAATACGGCAAATGTAACAGATATGGACGGTATGTTTTCTTGCTGCGAATCCTTAACAAGTTTGGATTTAAATAATTTTAATACGTCGAATGTAACAGCTATGAGTAGTATGTTTAATGATTGTTCATCCTTAACGAATTTAGATTTAAGTAGTTTTAATACAGCAAATGTAACAGCCATGTCTAATATGTTTTATAAATGTTCATCCTTAACAAGTTTAGACTTGAGTAATTTTAATACGGCAAATGTAATATCTATGTATCAAATGTTTAATTCCTGTTCATCCTTAACAAGTTTAGATTTGAGTAGTTTTACTACAGCAAATGTAACAAAAATGAACTATATGTTTCGTGATTGTTCATCTTTAGCAACACAAATAAATATAATGAATCCAAATATAAAAGATTATTCAGATATTTTTCAAGGTGCAGCAACAGCTAGTGGATCTAAAATAACAGTAAATTATATAGCTTCTGCATCAACACTAGTAGATAAGATGATTGCAGAAAAATCATCTAACAGTAATGTAATAAAAGGGAATATAATTCCAGAATATTCAATTACAATAACAGGTAATGATGATATAAAATATGAATCTAATAGTCGAGCAAAAGGTGCTAAGGTGACTTTAATATCTATATCAGGTAATAAT
>CAKOXR010000076.1 GCA_934130215.1 uncultured Bacilli bacterium | reverse complement strand
GATTATTTGAACTATTATAAAAATGATATTGATTTATTTTTAAAAATACAAAAGGAAGTGTTTTAATGAATTTACAAAAAATTGAAATCTCTTTTAAAATTTAATATTAGATCAACTAGATATAAAGATATATTTGATTTTTATTATTTAATAGATAATAAGGATGTTTTAATTTAGCAATAAAAATCTGTTAAAATCATGATATAATTACACAGATGGAACAGATAAATAGTAATTTAAAAAGGAGGAAGTATATATGAAAAAAATGTATTTAAAGTTGTTTTAATGATTTTAGGAATAGGAATTTTAGATTATGGAATTATTACTGAAATTGATGGAATTGGAAGATTCGCTATGATATTATTTGGAACATTATTTTCTATTATTGCTTGTTTAATATCATTTAATAAGAAGGATAAATAACAATTTATTAATTAGTTAGAAAGATAGTAATTTATGGAGGGAAATATAAATGGGAATATTTAGAAGTATTTATTTAAATTTATCTAGTGAAAAGAAGTTAAGAAAAAAATCAGATAAAATGTTTAGTAAGCTTAAAAAAGTTCGTTTCTATGAAAAAGAAGGCACAAAACACATGAAACTTGCTAATAAATACAATGATTATGTAAATGCTATTGGTAGCAAATGTGCCAACAAATTACCTAAGCGAAAACACGGTTGGTATATTTCTAAAGATGATTAGAGTAAATTTTATTTAATTATAATTTTTACAAATTATAATTTGTTGATTGAATTAGTTTGAAATACAACTAATTTTTTTATATAATAAAATTTATATTAAAAAAACTAACTATTTCTGAACTGAACCCCGTTTCTTGGACACAAGAAGCGAGGTTCATATCATTCTAGCTAGCATTTATTACTACTCGAAAAGTTCGAGCTTTCTATCAATCTGGTGCCCACACACAGAATCGGACTGTGAACTAAACCTTACCATGGTTTTATTATGCCATTTAACTATATGGGCATAAGGGATTTATTTTCCCTTATTTTCTTCTTCTTTTTCAAGTTCTCTATATGCAATTTTTCCAACTTTTGTTGTTGGTAATGTTTCTCTATATTCAAATTCATATGGCATTGAATATCTTGCAATATTTTTTAAACAATATTCATATATTTCGTTTTTAACTTCATTATTTGGTTTAATGCCTTCTTTAAGTACAATAAATGCTTTAGCAACTTGTACTTTATATGGATGTTTTATTCCTATTACTGTTGATGTTAATACTTTTGGATGAGCATTTATAACTCTTTCTATATATGATGGATAAATATTATATCCACTTGATACAATTACTCGTTTTAATCTTTGTTTAAAATAAACAAAACCATCAGAATCCATAGAAGCTATATCTCCTGTATGAAGCCATAATTTACCGTCTTCATGGATTCTTAGTGTATTAATTGTTTCAGATACATTATCTAAATACCCCATCATTACTGTAGGGCCAGATATACATATTTCACCATCTTCTCCATACGGTACTTCATCATGTGTATTTGGTGATACAATTTTAAAATATACATCTGGAAATGGTACACCGATTGATCCTTCTTTCATATAATCATCTAGTGTTAAACATACTGCAGCAGTACTCTCTGTTAAACCATATCCTTCTTTAACTTTAGCATTTGTACCATGTTTTATTAAAAAGTGTTCAACTGCTTTTCTTAAATCTGGTTGTAATTGATCTCCACCACAAACTATATTTTTAACAAACGATAGATCTGTGTGTTCTAGTTTTTTGTTTGCAACTAGTGCTGAAAATAATGTTGGTACTCCTACTATAAAATTTGGTTTATGTTTTTTTATTAAATCACCAAAACTTTTAGCATTAAAACTTGGTATTAATACACATTTCATTCCAATACATAATGTTGTATGTAGGCATACTCCGAGTCCAAATCCATGGAATATTGGCATTATTGCAAGTATTGAATCTCCAGGAGCATTTGGTGTTGCCATTGTTTTAGCTTCTAAAGCAAGTGCATTAAAGTTATAATTTGATAATAATATTCCTTTTGGATCTCCTGTTGTTCCTCCACTATATAAGATAACTGCTTCTTTGTATGGATCTCTTTTTACTAGTGTTTCTTTTGTATATAGTTTTCCTTGGTTTATAAAATCATTCCACATTAGATCATTTGGTCTTAGTTTTACTTTTTTAGTTTTTCTTCCTTTTGCAACCCAATATAAAAGACCTACTCTTTTACTCATGCGATCACTTACTTTAGTTACAATTATTTTGTCAACATTTGTATTATTAATAACACTTAATACTTTATTGTATAATAAGTCTATTGTTAAAATATATTTACTGTTTGATTTTGTTAGATAAAACTCGATTTCTGTTTCACTTGATAATGGATGAACCATATTAGCGATTGCTCCAATTTTATTTACTGCATAAAACATTAATATTCCTTGTGGTGTATTTGGCATACATATTGTTACTTTATCGTTTTCTTTTACACCTTGTATTTTTAATGCTTTCGCAACTTCTTCTATTTCTAATAAAAACTTTTTAAATGTTACTATTTTTCCATAATATTCATATGCATCTAGATTACTATGCATTCTTGCTGTTGCTTCTAGATATTCATATATTGTTCCATCAAAATAGTTTAAATGTTTTGGTTTATCATCATAAAATTTAACCCAAGGACATTTGGGTTCTTGAACTTTGTTTTTTTTCATATATCCTCCAACTTAGTTAGTATAGCATTTTTTAAAATAAAAAACAAGTGGCTTATAATACTAGTCCTTGTTTATATGTGTAGTTGTAAATGATGTGAGACCAAATTTGTAAAAAAATTAAAGCAATATGATACAATCAGTTTAGTTATTG
>CAKOXR010000075.1 GCA_934130215.1 uncultured Bacilli bacterium | reverse complement strand
GCTTGTCATTCCGCCACGAACTGTTAAAATACCTTGAGCTGCTTTCATTCCTTCAATGTCTTCTGGTGATGTTTCAAGTCTAACTAATACAACTTTTTCTCCTTTTGAAGCCCATATTTTAGCATCTTCGGCAGTAAATACTACTTTACCACATGCAGCACCAGGAGATGCAGCAAGTGCTTTTGCTAGTGGTTTTGATTTTTTTATTTCATTTAGGTCAAATTGTGGATGTAATAGTGTATCTAAATTACGAGGATCAATCATCATTACAGCTTCTTTATCTGTAATCATTCCTTCATCTACTAAGTCACATGCAATTTTTAAGGCAGCTTTTGCTGTTCTTTTGCCATTTCTTGTTTGTAACATATATAATTTTTTGTCTTCAATTGTAAATTCCATATCTTGCATATCATGGTAATGATTTTCAAGTGTGGTACAAATTTTAACAAATTGGTCATATACTTCTGGCATAACTTCTTTTAAATGGTCAATTGGTTCTGGGGTTCTAACACCAGCAACAACATCTTCTCCTTGAGCATTCATTAAAAATTCTCCCATAAGGTGTTTTTCGCCAGTTGCTGGATCACGAGTAAATGCAACTCCTGTTCCGCTTGTTTCACCCATATTTCCAAATGCCATCATTTGAACATTAACAGCAGTTCCCCATGAATAAGGAATGTCATTATCACGACGATAAACATTTGCTCTTGGATTATCCCATGATCTAAATACTGCTTTAATGGCACCTAGTAATTGATCTGTTGGATTATTTGGGAATTCTTCCCCGATTTTTGATTTATATTCATTTTTAAATTCAGTTGCTAATTCTTTTAGATCATCAGCATTTAATTCTACATCTAATTTAACACCTTTTTCTTCTTTCATTTTGTCAATTAGTTGTTCAAAATATTTTTTGCCGACTTCCATAACAACATCTGAGTACATTTGAATGAATCTTCTGTAGCAATCCCATGCCCATCTTGGATTTCCGCTTTTTTTTGCTAATGTTTCAACAACTTCTTCATTTAATCCTAAATTTAAAATTGTATCCATCATTCCTGGCATAGATGCTCTTGCACCAGATCTTACTGAAACTAGCAATGGATTTTCTTTATCACCAAATTTTTTTCCTGTGATTTCTTCCATTTTTGCAATGTATTCAAATATTTCATCTTGAATTTCTTTGCTTATTTGCTTTCCATCCTCATAATATTGAGTACATGCTTCAGTTGTAATTGTAAACCCTTGAGGTACTGGCATACCTAATCTTGTCATTTCAGCAAGATTAGCTCCTTTACCACCAAGAAGGTTTTTCATTGTAGCATCACCTTCACTAAAAAGGTAAACATACTTTTTCTTTTCCATATATCCTCCTTTAACTATATAATTATAGCATTACAAATTGTATTTAACAATATTTTTTTGTATATTTTTCAAACAAAAATATTTTTGGGATAGTTTATAAATAATATTATATTTCATAGAAAAAAAATAAAAAATCATAATGATTTTATCATTATGATTATATTTGTTTTAATTGAATTCTTGCTTTAGCTGTAGTATCGGTACATGTATTCTTCATACCTTCAGCAATGGTTTCTGCACCACTTATATAATTGATTATTACATAAGAATTAGCATCTGTTAAAGCATTAGAAAACATACCCTTATAATTATCAGCAGTTATGTTTGTATTAGTTATATTTATCACAGTTTGAATTTTAGAACAATTATAAAACATATAGTTCATATTTGTTACATTTGTCGTATTAAAATTACTTAAATCTAAAGTTGTTAAGGATGAGCATCTATCAAACATATAATTCATATTTGTTACACTTGCTGTATTAAAACTACTTAAATCTAAACTTGTTAAGGATGAACATTCCCAAAACATTTGTTCCATATTTGTTACTTTTATTGTATTAAAACAACTTAAATCTAAACTTGTTAAGGATGAACAATTATTAAACATATTGTTCATATCTGTTACATTTGCTGTGTTATAACTACTTAAATCTAAAGTTGTTAAGGATGAACAGCCTTGAAACATATTACCCATATCTGTTACATTTGCTGTATTAAAACTACTTAAATCTAAATTTATTAAGGATGGACAACTATAAAACATACAATGCATATTTGTTACATTTGCTGTATTAAAACTACTTAAGTCTAAACTTATTAAATACGAACATCCCCAAAACATCCAACTCATATCTGTTACTTTCGATGTATTAAAACTACTTAAGTCTAAACTTGTTAAGGATGGACATCCATAAAACATACAACTCATATCTGTTACATTTGCTGTATTAAAATTACTTAAATCTACACTTGTTAAGGACGAACAATCCCTAAACATTCTTTGCATATACTTTACATTTGCTGTATTAAAATTACTTAAATCTAAATTTGTTAAAGATGAACAATTTTCAAACATATAACCCATATGAGATACATTCGCCGTATTAAAATTATTATTAAAATTTATATATATTAAATTTGATATATCTTTATAATTTTCAGATTTATAAAATGAAAATATATTATAACAATATGATGGTGCAAATATTACCTCTTCACTAACTATATACAAATTATATAATGATTTTGTATTATCAGTACTATCTTTTAATCCGGTATCTACTAAATAACCATATACTTTCTTATTTTGAGTTGGACTTTCAGATATATTCCAACATAAATTTTCTTCTGTACAAGTACTAGGTAAATTACTCAAATCATTACCAAAATTTATGGTTCTTATATAAGGTTTATAATTATTATTCCAAAATTCAGTACCACCATTAGCACCTGAACTATAACTATACCCATTTTTCATAGTTGCATATTCACTTATCTGAACAGCATTAACAGTTATATTCGCAGAAAAAGTTTTATTTACATACTTACTATC
>CAKOXR010000074.1 GCA_934130215.1 uncultured Bacilli bacterium | reverse complement strand
GTTTTAAGGGATACTGTAGATGGTGAATCATGGAATAATAAGGTTATTAATTTAGGAACTATAAATCCTGGCGATAGTGGATCCTTTGAAGTTGTTATGGATGCTAGTGGATCTTCTGTTGATATGTATGCGACTTTAAATATAGATAGGGGAACTGGGGATACTGAGCTTCCTAAAAATCTTAAATTTTATACAACAGCTGATCATAAGAGTGAACTTCATAAATATTATTCATTTTTAGAGATAAATAAAACAAATAAAGAAAAAGTAACGGTATATTGGTACTGGAATCCTTATATTAATGATGAAGAAGATAATAAGTATATGAATAAAACTTTTTCTGCGAATATAACTGTTAATGCTGTTCAGATAAGTGAATATGCCACTATGAAGAATGGGAATAATGGTACTGAATTTTGGAGTGATAATTATAAGCCATATATAAAAACTATTAATTTTGGTAATGATTTAAGTAATTTACCTAGTACTTGTACTGAAGAAAATTTATGTTGGGATATAACTGAAAGTTCAACTCAAAAAAATAAAGTTTATGGTTATTTAGTGGATACAGGATTAAAAGCTAGTACTGATAATACAAAACCATTATATAATTTATATATTGTAAGTGAAGCACCAATATTTGCACCATCATCTTGTGAATATGTATTTTCATTTTATAAAGTAGAAAATAATAAAACAATATCTAATTTAACTCAAATTAATTTTAATGATAATTTTAATACCTCAAATGTCGTTAATATGTCTAAAATGTTTAATCGTTGTTCGTCTTTAACAAATTTAGATTTAAGTAATTTTAATACGGCAAATGTAACGACTATGTATGGTATGCTTTTTGAGTGTTCATCATTAACAAGTCTAGATTTAAGTAGTTTTAATACAGCAAAAGTTACTATATTTGGTTCATTAGGTGGTGAAGCCAATGGAGGTATGTTTGCTGGTTGTTCATCATTAACAAGTTTAGATTTAAGCAGTTTTAATACCTCAAATGTAACAAGTATGTCTTATATGTTTTATTATTGTACATCATTATCAAATTTAAACTTAAGTAGTTTTAATACAGCAAATGTAACAGATATGGGAGGAATGTTTTATGTTTGTTCATCCTTAACAAATCTAGATTTAAGTAGTTTTAATGCAACAAATGTAATAGATATGAAAAATATGTTTTATAAATGTAAATCTTTAATTACATTAGATTTAAGCAGTTTTAATACCTCAAATGTAACAAGTATGTTTTATATGTTTTTTAGTTGTTCATCCTTAACAAATCTAGATTTAAGTAGTTTTAATACAGCAAATGTAACAGATATGGGAAGTATGTTTCAAGGTTGTTCCTCCTTAACAAATCTAGATTTAAGTAGTTTTAATGCAACAAATGTAATAGATATGAAAAATATGTTTTATAAATGTAAATCTTTAATTACATTAGATTTAAGTAATTTTAATATGGCAAATGTAACAGATATGGGAAGTATGTTTCATGGTTGTTCCTCCTTAACAACAACAATTAATATAATGAGTTCTAATGTAACAAAATATGGCTATATGTTTGTTGATGCTGCAACTAAATCAGACTCTCAAATAACAGTTAATTATATTGCTTCTGCATCAACATTAGTTGATAATATGATTGCAACTAAATCATCAAATAGTAATGTTATAAAAGGAATTCAATTATAAAATTAAATAAAAAGGTTCTTTGTCAAATAGTGTGTGTGACCAAAAATCTTGAAAAAGAAATTTGATAAAGCTGGTGCTTAAAATGCACTGGCTTTTTTCACATGTAATAGATTTTTACATATCATAATTCTGGCTTTGAATTTTCTAAATGATCTAAAACCAAATGCTATTCTTTTAATTACTTTAATAAAATTATTATTTTCTTCTATAAAACCATTATGATATGGATTTGATAATGTATTTTTTATATATGGAAGATATTTTTTTAATGTCTTTATAGATGTCTTCATATTACTAGATATTTTATTATTAACATTATTTAAAATTATTTCCAAGTTAATGTAATTATTGTTATTAATCGAACAAAGAATATTCTGATATATTTCATATGTTTCCTTTAATTCTACTTGAGTATTTATTAAGTAATTAACAACATCAGATTGTTTCATTAATTTATCAAAATATCGCTATTTTCTCCATTTTGAATTATCTAATTCATCTTATAATTTTAATATTAATTTCCAGTATTTTTTTAACTTGTTATAATTCTTTTCATCTTTTTTTATAATATTAATTCTTGTCTTGTTTAATGATGTTGATATATGACATAAAAATCTTTGTTTATGTAATCTTAATATGTAACCATGATTACATACATCTAACATTAATATATAAGATGTTTTAAAATCATTCTTTTCATAAGTTTGTTCTTTATTAAAAGTACAACCACATATATGACAATAAACAGGTTCATATGATAGACTAGCTTCAATAACTTTATACTTTATATTTTCAATTTTCTCAATTTTATAAAAATTTTCTATTAATTTAATATTTTTATCTTCAATATTTAGTAAATTTATTATACAATTTTCTTGTGACATAACTTAAAACCTCATTTCTTTATTTTGTTTCAAATTTATTATATCAAAGATCAGGTCAAAAAGTTATGTCCTTTTTATTGTAATTAAAAATAGTGGATGTGTTATTTACAATCACTAAATATTATACAATCATATTAATTCAATTTAACTTTTTTAGTGGTTGTTTTATTGCTTTTTATATGGTAAAATATATCAAGAAGAAGGTAGGGAAAATGAAATTAAATAAAAAAGTATTTATAAGTGTATTATCTATTATTTGTATGATTACTATATTAATTGGTAGTATAGCTTATTATAGAATTGTTGTAAATGGTTCACTTACTGGTAATACTGGTAATGCTGTATTTGTTTTAAGGGATACGGAAGCAGGTGAATCATGGAATAATAAGGTTATTAATTTAGGAACTATAAATCCTGGTGATAGTGGTTCTTTTGATGTTGTTATGGATGCTAGTGGATCCTCTGTTGATATGTATGCGACTTTAAATATAGATAGGGGAACTGGAGATACTG
>CAKOXR010000073.1 GCA_934130215.1 uncultured Bacilli bacterium | reverse complement strand
ATATTGTAATCATCTGTTGAAACATAAGCCATTTCTAGTAGGTTATATGCAAATCTTAGGTCTCCTGATGATAGGGAAGCGATATACTCTAATTCTTCTTCGTTTATTTTAATTCCTTGTAATAATTCGTTTGTGCATGCTCTTTTTAGTCCAATTATTATTTCTTGTTTTGATAGTTCTTTTAGTTCAAATATTTGACATCTACTTCTTATTGCTGGATTTATTGAGTGATATGGGTTTGCTGTTGTCATTCCGATAAGAGTTATTAATCCATTTTCAAGGTAGGGTAATAGTAGATCTTGTTTATCTTTGTTTAAACGATGTATTTCATCCATAAGTACTACTATTCCACCATACATTTTTGCTTCTTCGACTATTGTGTCAAAGTCTTTTTTGTTATTTATTGTTGCATTTAACATCCTATATTTGAGACCTAGTTCATTTACTAATGCGATTGCTATTGTTGTTTTTCCGATTCCTGGTTTACCATATAATATCATAGAAAATAATCTTTTATTGTTTGCGATATTTGTTAATATTTTTCCTTTTCCAATTAAATGTGATTGTCCGATTACATCCTCTAATTTTTTTGGTCTCATTTTTATTGCTAGTGGTTCCATTTTGTTACTCCTTATCTAATTTTTCTTTCTTTTATATTATACATTATTTTATTTGATTTTTAAATACAAAATTGGTTTAAAAAATGTTATAATAGTATTAGTGATTTATATGGATTATGTTACAGAATATTTGAGTTATTTATTTTTGAATAAAAAATATAGTAAAAATACTATTGATTCTTATAATAATGCTTTAAATAAGTTTTTTATTTTTATTGAAAAATATAATATTAATTTTAAGGATATTAATACAAATGATATTGAGAATTTTTTAGTTTATTTGAAGAGTTTTAATTCTTCTCGAACTGCATATTATACTTTAACTGTTTTAAAGAATTTTTATAATTTTTTGCTTATGGAAAAGGTAGTAGGGGAGAATGCTTTTTATAATGTTGATATGCCTAAATTAGGTCAAAATTTACCTTCTGTTCTTTCATATGATGATGTTTGTAATTTACTTGATATTGATGTTCATGATGCTTTTAGTGCTAGGAATAAAGCTATTCTGGAACTTATGTATTCTAGTGGTCTTAGGATTAGTGAGACTGTAAATTTAAAACTTTTTGATGTTGATTTGGTTAATAATGTTGTAAGGGTTTTTGGTAAGGGTTCTAAGGAAAGAATTATTCCTATTGGTTCTATTGCAACTAATGCTTTAGATGAATATATTTGTGGTTATAGAAATATGCTTGTTAAGGATAAGAAAAATGATTATTTATTTTTAAATAATCATGGTAATAAGTTAACTAGACAGGGCCTTTTTAAAAACTTGAAAATGCTTCTTAAAGAAAAGGGGATTAATAAGGATGTTTCCCCTCATACTTTGAGACATAGCTTTGCTACTCACCTACTTAATAATGGTGCTGATTTAAGGGTTATTCAAGAATTACTTGGTCATTCTTCGATTAAAACTACTCAAATTTATACTCATGTTTCTGATGAGCATTTAAAGGAACAGTATAAATGTCATCCTCATGAATAAAGTAGAACTTGTTTGGAGTTCTACTTATAGGTAATTTACTTATTATTTTTACAGTTTTCATTGCATTTGCAGTCATTACATTTACAATCATTACATGAACAAATATTTGAATTTTTGTTATGTTTAATTTGTTTATTTAATTTGTCTGTTTTTTTCATTTTTAATCACCCAATAATATTATTTGTATTTTAATAGGGAATATAAGGTAAAATTATTTCCAATTTATAGAAGTTAACATAACATACATTATCGGAAGTTGGATATTTTGATAAAAGATGTATAATTATAAGACTCAATTAATTATATTATTTGTTTATATAATAAATTATATTGTATTATCTAATAAATAATATTATTGTTAAATGTTATTTGCATATATATTTGTTATATTTCTTTTTTATATTATGTACTATATCTATTATTATTTTGTTTTATATTAGTTATTAAGTTATTTTATTTTGAATTTTATTTTTTATATTTATATATTGAAAAGTAAAAATTTTATATTATTAAATATTTTTAATAAAATTATTTTTATATTTATATAAAATTTATTATAACTTAAAAATATATATATTTTTTTATATAATTATATTTTATAGTATTTAATTATATAAGTTTATTAGTGTTTATTTTATATTATTTTATAAAGTAATATAAAAATAATAATCTTTGAAAATTAGATTATTTAAAAAGTGTTTATCTACCCTATTTTGTTATTAATGTAAAGTATTTGTTAAATATTAAAATTTTATAAATAATTTAATATAACTACTCTACTCTATTATAAATTTTTTATTTATTATTTTATAAACTGCTATTGATAAAATTATATCTATTATAAATGTTCCATTTTTAAAGCTGTTTAAAGTTATGCCATCATATATAATTAATACAATAGAGCCTGTAATAAATAATTTTTTGAATATATTTGTTTTTCTTATATTATAAAATAAATTTCCAATTATTGTTGTTATAAGTAACATTATAATCCAAAACCATATTATCTTTGAATTATAATAATCTATTATATACTTTGAATATAAATAATAAGATAAAAGCATTGAACTCATAAATGATATGTAATGTAAATTAAATTTTTTTCTTGTTTTTGATAAATATAAAATCAAAGTTGCGATACAATACCAAAAGACTATCCCTGAAGATATGATTCCAAAATAATGTGAAAAAGTTTTACCCGATGTATCACTGTATTTTGAAAAAATACCTAGGATAATTCCTAGTACTATCATTATAAGTATTTTTAATTTATCTTTCATAATATATTCTCCTAGTTAATACCATTCAATATGACATAGATCAAAAACATCGATACTGAAGTAAAAGTTAAAAGTTATGTTTTAATACCATTCAATATGACATAGATCTAAAACAATAACAATATTATAAATAGTTTTAGCATTGTTTTAATACCATTCAATATGACATAGATCTAAAACACTTGTAAATGCTTTTTTCAAATCATGTCTGTTTTAATACCAGTTGAGAACGACTTTAGTAAACTTTTCTTCTTTAAACCCATTTAAAAATTTATTACCTTCTTTATTAACACTTTTATTTCTTCTTTAACAACATCATTCATTAATACTATTTCATTTTTTATATAATACAAATATCTCAGAAACTTTATATATTCTTTTCTCCTAATAATTTTATTTGTTCCGCATTATTAAGTA
>CAKOXR010000072.1 GCA_934130215.1 uncultured Bacilli bacterium | reverse complement strand
CTATACCACATTCTATTGTTTCAATTACATCATAATTAAATCTTGCTTTTCTGTTTATTATTTCCATTTATATCCTCCTTGTAAATTAAGAAATCTATTGTTTTAGTTTCTTTACAAGCATTTTTTACTATTACTTTTATACTATCACCAATTCTATATTGTTTATGATGTTTTCGACCGATTAATCTATAGTTTTCTTCATCATAAATATAAAAATCATCTTCTAGGTCTTCAATTCTGATTAAACCCTCAACTAAATTATCGAGTTCTACAAATAAACCAAAATTCATAACTCCACTAATTCTTCCTTGATAAACTTCTCCTATATGATCTTCCATATATTCAGCCATTTTCATGTCATCAACTTCTCTTTCACATTCAATTGCATCTACTTCTTTTTCACTTGTATGTTGTGCTATTACTGGCATTTTAACATTCATGGCATCTATTGTATAATTATCTATATGGCCTTCAAATATATATGTTCTAAGTAATCTATGAACTGTTGTATCAGGATATCTTCTAATAGGTGATGTAAAATGTGTATAACATTGACTTCCAAGTCCAAAATGGCCTATATTATTTTCACTATAAACTGCTTTTTGCATACTTCTTAATAATAGTTCAGAAAATATTGGAAATTCTGGTTTATCTTTTAATTGATTTAATAAATTTTGAACTGATTGAGGACTTGATTTTTTTAGTTTACCTACTGGTTTATATCCTAAAATACTAACAAAATTTAAAAAATTATTTAATTTTTCTTGGCTTGGTTCTCCATGAATACGGTATATAAATGGTAATTCCATATTGTTTATATAAGTTGCTACTGTTTCATTTGCAACTATCATAAAATCTTCAATTAACTTTTCTCCTGTTCCTTGTATTCTTTTTGATAGTTCAATTGGTTTTCCTTTTTCATTAACAATTATTTTTACTTCTGGTATTTCAAAGTCTATATATCCTCTTGATTTTTTATTTTCTCTTAAGATATCAGATAATTTTTTCATGTTTCTTAATGTTTTTTCAAATGGTTTATATTGTTCATCAATTATATTTTTTTCTAAAATATCGTTTACTTTTTTATAGGTCATTCTTAGTTTTGATTGTATTACACTTGGAAAGATATTATAATTTACAACATTTCCTTTTTCATTTATTTCCATTATACAAGATAATGCGAATCTATCTAGTCCTCCATTTAATGAACAAATTCCGTTTGATAATTTATGTGGTAACATTGGTAATACTCTATCTACTAAATATACACTTGTTCCTCTATTATATGCTTCTTTATCTATTTCTGTATTTTCTTTAACATAATAACTTACATCTGCAATATGAACTCCTAGTTCATAATTTCCATTTTCAAGTAATTTTAAACTTACTGCATCATCTAGATCTTTTGCATCATCACCATCAATTGTAAATATTTCCATACTTCTTAGATCTGTTCTATTTTTTATATCGTTTTGATCTATTTCATTTGGTATATTATCTAATTCTTTCATTACTTCTTCGGAAAATTGATCAGAAAAATCATATTTCGCTATTATTGATAATATATCAACACCAGGATCATTTTTATGTCCAATTATTTTTATTACTTCACCTTCATAGGTATTAGATTTTAATTTTTTTCCAAGTTTAATTAATACTTTATGTCCATCCATTGCATTCATTGATTTTGATGGTTCAATTATAACATTGATTGTAATTTTGTTATCATCAAATATAATATGTCCTTTTTTATCTTTATAGTAATATTCTCCGACAAATACTTTGTTTTCTCTATTTACTATACTTAGTATTCTTCCTTCTGGTTTTATGCCTTTTTTTATTATTTCAAGTATTACCGTATCTCCATCAATTGCTCCATTTACATTGTTTTTTGATATAAATGTATCTTCTTCACCTTGTACAATTACAAATCCGAAACCTTTTCTATTTCCTATAAATTTACCTGTTTTTAAATGACTATTTGTTATTAACATGTATTTTTTGGATTTTGATTGATAAATTGTTGCTTTTTTTTGAAGTTCGTTTAAACATTTTACGATTTGTTCTAAATCTTTAGTTTCTTTCATATTTAGATAATTTGATATTTCTTCTAAACTAAATCCTTTGTTTTCTGTTTTTAATAGTTCAATGATTTTATTTTCCATTTTTATCCTCTATTTCTTTTAGTTCAACTTTATTAATTGAATCAAATTTTTTACATATTTTTTCACTTGTTGTATGTAATTCTTTAACATCATTATTAATTGTTTCAATATGGTTAGATAGTTTATCCCATCTTTCTTTATATCTTCTAAATTCAACATCTAATAATTTTAATTGTTCATGAATAATACTTGCATATTTATCTCGTTCAACATTTTTTATTATTATTTGGATTGTTGTTAATGTACTTATTAATGTAGTTGGTGATACTAACCATACTTTTTTCTTATATGCATAGTCTATTAATTCTTGATGATATGCTTGAACTTCAGCAAATACTGCTTCTGCTGGTAAAAACATAAATGCTTGATCACTTGTTACAGTTGGTATTATATATTTTTTTGATATATCATCTATATGTTTTTTAAAGTCTTGAATAAATGCTTTTTCTGCTTGATCTCTTGTTGCTTGACTTAATGTTTTATCAACCATTCTTTGATAGTTTTCAAGTGGAAATTTTGAATCAATTGCGACTATCCCTAATGGTTCTGGTGCGAATAAAACACAATCAGCGATTTCACCTGTTGTAAATTTATGTTGCATTTCATATAATTTTGTATCGTTTCCAAATACGGTATTCATTATATGTTTTAGATTTACTTCTCCAAATGTTCCTCTTGCTTTTTTATCTGTTAATATTCCTTGTAATGATATTATATCAGTTGATAATGTATCAATTTTTTTCTGTGCTTCATCAATTTTTGCTAACTTTTCTAATACACTTGTAAAGGTTTTATTTGTTTTTTCAAAATTTTCATCTAATCTTGTATTTACTTTTGAATCAAGTGCTATTATTTTGTTATCAATTCGATCACTTAATTTATTAAAGTCTTCTGTTAAATCTTTGGTTAAGTTTGTTCTAAAACCACTTAATTCTTGTATTGTATTTTTTTCTAAATTATTTATTTTATCTGTTATATTTCTTTCATTTATATTTTTTGTTAATGTTATTACTGTTAGTATTAAATTTATAACTATTAATAATAATATTACATATTCCATCTATATCACCTTAATAAGTATATCATTAATTTTTTAAAAAATAAATATTATAATAAAAAAAGGGGCTGTAATGAAATAGAATAATTTCATTCAGTTCTTTTTTTTGCTTTTTGTTTAACATATGGAAACTTTT
>CAKOXR010000071.1 GCA_934130215.1 uncultured Bacilli bacterium | reverse complement strand
TCAAAGACATAAAAATAGGTTAAGTGTCTTTGTCGCCTCTTTTTTGATAAAAAAATATGAAAGGATTTAAATTTTATGAATGAAGAAAAGAAAATCGCAGGACTTTATATTAGAGTTAGTACTGAAGAACAAGCAAGAGAAGGATTTAGTTTACCAGAGCAAGAAAAACGATTAAGAGCAATGTGTGAATATAAAGGTTATGAAATATATAAAGTCTATAAAGATGCTGGTATAAGTGCTAAAACCGGGAATAAAAGACCTGCATTTGAAGAATTATTAGATTAATCTAGAGAAGATGTAGTAGGTTTAGAACTAGATAAGATTAACAGTGCAATTTCAAATTTAATGGTTCATTAAGTATTAGTCCCACATTGTGGGACTTTTTAAATGATAAAATAAAAAAATATAAAATAATGTGTTATAATATAAGGCAATTAATTTGGTGGTGTTGTTATGCAAGAAAGTAAATATTTCTATAATGGCATACCTTTATCTAAATATTGTAAAGATAATAATATTAACATAAGTACTATACGAGCAAGAATATGGAAAAAGAAACAAAGTAAAAAATATAAAAATTATATAGAGCAAGAAATTGTGGATATGGTTATAGAGGCTTATGGTAGTGCTATTAAATACATGTATAAAGGACTAACTTTAAGGCAATATTGTTTAGATAATGGTATTAACATAAGAACTATTAATTCTAGAATAAATAATTTAAGAAAACAAAATGAAAAATTATCAAATGATGAATTGGTAATTTTAGCAATGGAAGAATTTGATAATAAGAATTTTAAATTTTTTTATAAAGGTGTACCTCTAAAGGAATATTGTGAAAGTCATCCTGAAATAAATTATAATACTATTAGAACATACATTAATAGAGAAAAAGAAAAAAATCCAAAATTATCTGATGAGGAACTAATTGAACAATATTTAGATAAAGAGCACAAAGGAATTTATAAATGTTACTATTTGGGAATACCACTAAAACAATATTGCGACGAAAATAATTTAAGTTATAAAAATATAATTACATATATAAGCAGATATAGAAATAATGATAGTTTTAAAGATTTAAATGATGATGAATTTGTTGAAGCGATTATGGATCAATATCAACCATTTGAACCTAAATATTTATATAAAGGACTAACTTTAAGAGAACATTGTATTCAAAATGATTTATCATATTATAGTGTAATATCCTTTGTAAAAAGGAGATTAGCAAAAGGTAGTAAGAAGAGTATTGATGATTTAATCGATGAAGGTATAAAAACAATAAACAGATATGGAATAATTTATTATTATAAAGGCATACCTTTAAAAAATTATGCCGAGCAAAATGATTTAAATGCAAGTTCAATTCGTTGTGCTATTTTAAGGAAACAATTAAGAAGTAATAAACCACTTCAAGAAATTATTAATGAATGTGTTGAATCTTACCAAAAGTTTTCTATCAAATATTACTATAATGGAATACCACTTCTGACTTATTGTAATAGCATTGGTTTAAATTATAATACAGTAATTCAAAAATATTTATATGAATATGCAGATAAAACTGACATTGGTATAGATGAAGCAATAAAACAAATTGTAGATTATTATATAGAACATCCACCGGTAAAAACTAAGTATTATTTCAATGACCAATCATTAACAAAGTTTTGTGATGTAAATGGATATCCATATTTAGCAATTTGGAGAAGAATTAAGACACTAGAGTCTAAAGATGATTCATTGGATAATGAACAAATTATAGCCTCAGCAATAAAAAAATATGAAGATAGATTGCAAATAAATAAAATAAATGAAATATTTGATAAATTAAAAAGTGGAAAAATAAATAATATTAATGAAATAAGAAATATATGTGATTTTCTAAAAGTTGATTTTGAAAATGTAAATGATTTAGTTAGTATGGACTTTTCATATAATCAAGCAATTAATATGATTTGGTATTTTTCTGATAAAAAGACTAGTAATGATTATAAAATGATTACTGATAAAAAAATAAAAGATATTTTTACTTTAATTGATAATTTAAAAAATTCTAAAAATGATATTGAACAATTTGAATTGTATGATTTAATAGGAATATATAAAAGCGAATTATATGATTCAAGAAATGAAATATTATTAAGACAAAAAAAATATATTTATAAAACACTTCATTCATTATGCAATGGTTATGAAATTAAAGTTAATAATAGTAATTATGAAGATTTTGAAAGCAAAATTAAATATTATCTACTAATGGTAATAAATAGGACTAATTTAAACATTTATGGACAAATGATTAAATATATGGATCTAACTGTAAAAGGTTATTTTAGAACTTATCTAAAAAAATATAGGAAACAAAATAATAGTTTATCATTAGATGATGCCAAATACTCTAGTGATAAAGGTACAAGAAAAGAAAAATCAAGGATTGATTATATTTCTGATCCTAACAATCAATATGAAACAGCTAAAAACACTTCATTTATTTCAGATATGATGAAAGTATTATCATCATTATCTCCTGAAGATTTATCTCTTATTATGTTAAAATATCAAGAAAATTATAGTGATGAAGATTTATCAAATCATTTCAATTTAACACTTGATGAAATAAAACAAAAAGAAATAGAAATCCTATCATTATTAAAAAATGATGATGACGTTAAAGTATTAAGAAAAACAAGAAAAGATAATTAATAAATTTTATGGAAAAGCGCCTATGAAACTTTAGAAGCCTTAGGTCTTTTTAATTTTTATCAAAATAATTTATCAAATTAGTAAAACTCATGGTATAATATTTATAGAATTAAATTGTTTATTTATTTGTTGCGATGGTTTCGGACTATCTTAACTATCGCACCATTAGCGAATCTATTCGAACTATTCGAACTTTGATATATAGAATCAATCATAAATGATTGATTTTTTCGTGTTTTAGAAAAAATCATAGAAAGGTGGTAGCTATGATTAAATTTATTAAAAAAGAATTAGAGATTGAAGAATCTTTAAAGCAACGAATAATGATTATATGTGATTTTTGTAATACTAAACCAACTATAATAAATGGAAGTATTAGAAAGATAGATAAAACTAATCTTACTTATGTTGAACCACATAGAATTATTATTAAAGATAATTTATATCTTGCTTTTAATTATTCAAATGAAATCTATATTCAAAATTTAGGTAAGAAAATAAAACTATCAGAACTTGAAAACTATATAAAACAAGCATAGGTCTTGTGATATAAAAACTATTATTATAAATAACCAATAAATGACAAAGAGACACCGTCTTTTATTAGAAAGCGAGGTACATCTATGGTCAAATACACAATTCATTTAAATAAAATTAATAATAGAAATAT
>CAKOXR010000070.1 GCA_934130215.1 uncultured Bacilli bacterium | reverse complement strand
TTCTAGTGCTATTTTTATTTAAAGTTCAAAAAAAAGAACTGAATGAAATTATTCTATTTCATTACAGCCCCTTTTTTAGTTCATTTATTAAAGCAAGTGCTATTCCTTTTGCATATTTATCTTGATTATTAATTAAATTATTTAAATCATTTTTGCAAGTTATATATCCAAGCTCCAGTAAATAACTTTCAATACCAACATTTGAATTATAATAAATATTTGGTTCATATGTTTTATTTCTACCATCCATATAAGCACCTGTCATATATCCACCTGTTTCTCTATTATAAAAATACCAAGGTGTATTAGTAGAAATATTTTCGTAATATTTATATCCATTTTTAGAGGCTTCTAGTTTAGCTTCATTTATTTCATTTTGTGTTAATGTTTTTACATAAACTCCATCTTTAACTTTATATAATTGTAAAGAAGAATAATTAGTATTTGCATAATCTTTTATTTTAGTTGCTATATTATAAGCAAAATTATAATTCATATTAGGAGCAGCATAAACTTCTACACCACCTTTTATAATATTCGATTGAGTACTATTAATATGAATTGATAAAAAAATCTTTGCTTTTCCTTCATATGGAATAGTAGCACGACCATTTTTACCATAAGGAGCAGGATTTATATTTGATTCTCTTGTTAATTTTACTTTAAAACCTTCTTTTTCTAATTCTTTTTTTAATTTTAATGATATATCTAATGTTAAATTTGATTCATAAATATTATCTTTAATTGCTCCAACATCATTACCACCATGACCAGGATCTATAACAATATCATATATATCATTTGTGAAAAAAACTTTATTACTTTTAACTTTTATAAAACTTTTATTTTTAAAATTTGTAAATTTAAATTCAAAATGATTAGATTGATTATTTTTAATTAAAGAATAATAATTAGTAGTCTTATAATTTGAATTATTTTTTAAAGGATAATATTTATCATTAACAAGGAGAACTATAATATAATTATCATAAGGAAGATTCTCTAAATTTATTCCATCATTTATTTTATCAGTTATATAAAAATAATTATTATTTATAACAAGATCATATTTAGATTCCTCAAATAAAGAATTTAAAAAAACTAATTTAGCTTCATTTATAGTGAAATTAGAGTGACCTTTTATATTTAAATATCTTCCATAAATATAAATTTCATCAATTAATATATGATCGTTTTCTAATTTTTTATATATTTTATTATTAAAATTTGTTATATCAATTACAAATAAAACTATAATAATTATTATAATTATAAAAAATATTTTTTTCATTTATTCACCCCTATAATATATAATTATAATATAAAAAAATAAAAAATGATATAGTTTTTGTCGAATAGAATAATATTAAATGAAGGGGGAAAAATGAAAAAGATTTATTTATTTGCTATATTATTTTTAACTTTAATTAATGTTAAAGCATCTAATATTATGAATGAAATAAAAATTGAATATGAAAATAATGTTTTAACTACTTCTAGTAGAAGTTATAATAATGATAGATATATATTTAAAATTGATTATATTGGAGATATAACTAGTTTAAGCTCAAATCAATTAGAGTTTGCTCTTAATCAAAGTTCAAATGATTATTTAAAAGTATTTGGGAATATTAAAGTTACAATTGTTCCTGATCCAAATGGTAAATTTAAAAATATAAAAAATAAAATATATGTTGGTTATACAGGAGGAATGTTTGGAAATACTTTAAATGAAAATATAATGCCAAATGATACCGCTACTAAAGAAGATTTAAGTTTTGTTGTTAAAAATCCTATTTTAGAAGTATATTATAGAACAGATGAAAATAGTGCTTGGAAAAATGATAAAAATAGTTTATCAGGTAATTTAAAATTAGAAGAACAACTTGCTAAATTACTTAATATTGATTTAAGTACTAATCCTAATGGAGTTAAAGAAAAATATAAAAAATTATATTATTTTAAACCTTATGAAGATAAAGTATATAGTAATAGATTCGATTTTTATGAAGGAAATCCTACAACATCAGAAAACAACAATTATGAAACATCAACCTTAAAAAAAATAAGTACTGAATATGCTCAACTTAAATTTGATTATCCAAGTAGTGGAGTATTTTTAGAAAGTGAAAATAAAGTAAGTAAATTACCATATATAATAGTAACCGTTATATTACTTGGGATAAGTGGATTTTGTTTCTTAAAATGTAAAAAATACATATAAAACAATTATTAATAATTGTTTTTTCTTTTTAATTATGGTATATTAATAATAGTAGGATAGTTGTTAATTGAAGGGAGTTGTGATTAATATGGAAGTAGTTGTTTTTGATGAAGATATATTAAAAAACCAAAGCATCAGAAGAAATATTAATCAAATATATAATATATTTTATCCTGATAAAATCAATAGTAATTATCAAATTGTTACAATTGCTGAATATTATGAAGCCAATCAAAATATTCTTAATTCTTATAGTAAAAATTTAAGAGATAGAATAGAACTAGTACCATTTATTTATAAAACATGTCTTTATCCATCAAATGACGAATATACAATTTTTAGAAAAGATTATTTTAAACAAATAATTTTATCTTATTTATTTAGTCAAAAATTACCGTTAACTTCTTATAAAATAAATAAAAATGAAAAAAATTTAATTAAATTAAGTTCAAATTCTAGTTATGAAGAAATGGTCAATAACAAATTTATTTTTAATGATATTTTAGTTTCAAGGGAAGAAGTAATTAAATTTTTATTTCAATATTATTTAAATGATATAATACCAATTGTTAAAGATTTAAATGATAATCAACCAAAATATTTTGAAAATATAAAAAAAATAACAAATTTAAATATACAACCTAATAATATTCCTTCTTTTATGAATATAGTAATATCAAATTATAAAAGATTAATTGTTTTATATAAAGTATATGCTAGTGAAGATATCCGCAAAAAAACTATTATTGAACAATTATTGAAAGAAAAAGAAGATTTAATTAACAATTTAAATAAAGTTAATAAAAAACTTGAAAATGAAGGAGGAAATGGTCGAAGTTTAACATTTAAATCGGGTACTGCTTCTAGTAAACTTTTTATGTATGATAATGAAAATGGTTTTATTCAAAATTTATTATTTATATTCTTAGTTGGGTTAACTTCAGGTTTATCATTCTTCTTTGTTTCATCATTAATTAAATTTATTTTAAAAGGAATTTAACATATATTAAATATATGTTTTTTTTTGACATAATTTTTAAAAAATAAGTTATATAATTTTGAAGAAAGGATAATTACTATGAAAAAAATTCTACCAATTATATTAGGGTTAGTTGTAGGTCTTGCTTTTACAAAGTTGTTTTATACCTCTTATAGTACATCAT
>CAKOXR010000069.1 GCA_934130215.1 uncultured Bacilli bacterium | reverse complement strand
TTTAAACCAATAACAGGAATATTTAATTTTAAAGACTCAATAACACTTCGTGCAACATTAATCTGACCAATACCACCATCAACAATAATCAAATCAGGAAAAACTCCCTTATCAATTAATAAACGATAATATCTTCTATAAATAACTTCTTTCATAGTACCATAATCATCATTAACATCTAAACTAATCTTAAACTTACGATAATCACTCTTACTAGGTTTACCATCAACAAAAACAACCATACCAGAAACATTAAAATTCCCAAACAAATTACTATTATCAAAAACCTCTATTCGATCTAACTTTTCTAAACCAAGTAAAACCCTTAACTCATTATTAGCACCCCAAGATCTTTCCTCATCCCTCTTAATTAATTCATACTTTTCATTCAAAGAAATCTGAGCATTAGAACATGCCATATCAACTAATTTTTTCTTAACACCCCTTAAAGGAATTTCAACATTAACTTTTAAATAACTTTCAATACTCAAATCAACAATATCAGGAACAATAATCAAACTAGGTTTTAATATACCACTATCATAAAAAGTAGCAATATAATTACTTAAAACATCACCCAAATCATCAATCAAAGGAATAATAGTTTTATGCCTTTCAATAATTTTACAAGAACGAATAAACAAAACCTGAATCGCTAAATATCCCTTATCCTCATAAAATCCAAAAACATCAATATCCCTTCGATCATTAATTTCAACCTTTTGTTTTGCAACCGTAACATTAATACTATCAAGTAAATCCTTTAATTCTTTAGCTTTCTCATAATGTAATAAACTACTTTCTCTATACATCTCAGATTCTATCTTTTTAATAATACCATTATAATCACCATTAAAAAAAGAAATAATCTCACTAACAATATTATCTATTTTTTCTTTAGGAACATTATTAACACAATACCCTAAACACTCTCCAATATGATAATATAGACAAGGTTTCTTTGGAAAAGAATTACATTTTCTTAAAGGATAAACTCTATTTAATAAATTAACAGTTTCCCTAGCTGCACCAACATTCGGATAAGGACCAAACAATTTATTTTTGTTTTTTTTCCTATTAATACTTCTTACAATCATTAATCTAGGAACAATTTCATTTGTTAACTCAATATAAGGATAACTCTTATCATCCCTCAATAAAATATTATATTTAGGATCATACTTTTTAATTAAATTAATCTCTAATATTAAAGCTTCTTCATTACTACCAACAACAATATATTCAAAATCATCTATTTCCTCAACTAACTTAGCAGTCTTACCAGTATGAGAACCATGAAAATAAGAATTTAATCTATTTTTTAAATCTTTAGCTTTACCAACATATATAATAGTTCCATATTTATCTTTCATCTGATATGAACCAGGTAAATGAGGAACTAAAGACAATTTTTCTTTAATCATAAAAAACCTCCAAATAAATTATAACACTTAAAAACAGAACTATAAAGTCCTGTTTTCACGATTTATTAATAATTTTAAAGTAGTACCAAATCCAAAGAAAAGACTAATAATACTAACTAATAAACCAATATATGGAATGTTTGATAAAATAACAATACAAGATATACCAATTAAACCAATTAAATAATCATTAGTATTTTTATGAATTAAATATTTACAAATCAAATTACCAATAATATAACCAGATATAATAGTTGTTAAATAAATTAAAATAATATAAAGTATAAACATTATTAAACCAACACTAATACCAATATTAGATATTAAAAGTAAAAAAGCTATAAAAGGAAAGACAAAAAGGCCAATAACCCCTAATCCAGAAATTGATAAATATTCACTTAATTTATTATAAATACATTTTTCTTTTAAAAGTTTTAAGAATTTAGGGAAACTAAAACTTATTACTAAAAACAAAAACAAATATCTAAGTAAACTATAACAAACACTAATTATTCTATCTTTTATAGAAAATTCAGCATTCTTTTGTTTCATAATATTAGTTTTTATATTATCTAGTCCACTAACATTAGATCCTTCATAATATGATATTACACCATCAATATTAGAACTCTTATTATCTAAATTTGAGCCATAAAATTTAATATTACCCTTTATAATAGAACTCTCTGAAATAATAATTTTATTTGATGCAACATATAAATTACCCTCAATAACACCATTAATTTTAACAGTATCACCAAAAGCATATAAATCTCTCTTAATATTTCCATTTATCTCTAAACTATTACCAAAAGCAAATAAATCTTTACTAATAGAGCCATTAAAACGAATATTCATACCCGCTAAAGCACCAAATAAAGATTTAGTATTTATATCAAGATCAGATCCTGCAACAAAAGCAATTCAATCATAATTACCACTTGCATTTACAGTATCTCCTGCTTGATATAAATTTTTATCTTCATATTCTTCTGCAAATACTGGAAAAATACAAAATAAACTAACTAATATAATTAATATCTTTTTCATATAACCTCCATATTAATGATATCACTTTTATAAATTGTTGTAAATAAATTTAAATATTATTATAAATATGATATAATAAATTTGGTGATTTTATTGTTTACTATATCAAATAATAAAAATGAATTTATAATAAAAAAATCAAAATTTATTACATATATTTTTCATATTAATAACATAAATGATATTGAAATAATTTTAAATAATATTAAAAATGAATATCCAGATGCTAAACATTATGTTTATGCATACATATTAAATAATATTAGTTATTCAACTGATGATAAAGAACCAAGTGGAACAGCTGGTAAACCTATTTTAAATATATTACAAAAAAATAATTTAAATCAAGTTTTATGTATAGTTATCAGATATTTTGGGGGTATAAAACTAGGAGCTGGACCTTTAACAAGAACATATAGTAAATGTGCAAGTGAAATTATAAAGTTATCAAATATTATTGAATTAGAAGATGGTTATTTAATTAATTTAATAACTGATTTAAAAGGAATTAATAATTTACCTAAAATAAAAATGAATATAATAAATAAAAGTTTTGGTAATAATGTTATCTATACTATAGAAATAAATAAAGAAAATTTAAATATTTTAAAAAATAATAATATAGGACAAATTGAAATAATAAAAGAAATAGAGGTAAAAAAATGAAACAAAAAACAATAACATTAAAAGTATCAGAAAATACAAAAAAAGAAATGGAAGAATTTTTCCAAGATTTAAAAAGAGAAAAAACACCACCATATGCTATATTTCAAGCAGATGATTGTGATACAGTTGTAACTTTATATGAATCTGGAAAAGTTGTTTTTCAAGGTCATGATGCTGATCTTTCAAGCAAATTTTGGATTGAAAGAGAAAAATATTTAAATCCACTAAAAAAAGTAGAAACAAAATCATCAGAAAATAAAGAAAAGGAAACTATAAAAAATACTAAATTATATACCGCAACAACAATAGGATCAGATGAAGTTGGAACAGGAGATTATTTTGGACCAATAATTGTAACTGCAGCATATGTAACCAAAGAAAATATAGACTTTTTAGAAAGCTTAAAAATTAGAGATTCTAAAAAAATGAATGATGAAAAAATATTAGAGATAGTACCAAAAATAATAAAAAAAATACCATATAAT
>CAKOXR010000068.1 GCA_934130215.1 uncultured Bacilli bacterium | reverse complement strand
TAGTTTAAGGTTATATGAAATGTTTATGGGGCCAATTGAGTCTGCTAAACCATGGGATTCTAAGGGAATAGAGGCTTCTAGAAGGTTTATTGAAAGAATTTATAGGTTATATACTTCTGAGAATAAGATAAAAAATGAAAAAAATATTAATTTGGATAAGGTTTATAATCAAACTGTTAAGAAGGTTACAGAAGATTATGAGAGTTTAAATATAAATACTGCTATTTCTCAGATGATGATTTTTATTAATGCTGTTTATAAGGAAAATGTTTTTCCTTTAGAGTATGCTAAAAATTTCTTGAAATTAATAAATCCTATTATTCCTCATGTTACTGAAGAATTATGGAGTTTACTTGGAGAAACTAATACTATTGCTTATGAAAAATGGCCAATTTATGATGGTAATAAGTTAAAAGATGATAGTTATGAAATGGTTGTTCAGGTAAATGGTAAGGTAAGAGGTAAGATAGAGGTTTCATCAGATACTAAAGAAGAAGAAATGGTTAATATTGCTTTAAAGATACCTAATGTTAAATTAAATATTGATGGTAAAGAAATTGTTAAGGTAATAACTGTACCTAAAAAGATAGTTAATATTGTAATAAGATAGAAAAACTATCTTTTTTTATTTGAAATAATTGAATAAATTTTAAAATATGATATTATTTAATAGTCAGTAATTCAGTAGTTTATTTAAATTAATATTTAAACAAAAGAATTATTTATTCTTTTTTTTATAAATATAATTGATTAAAATTTTATTATATGATATTATTAAATAGATAGTAAAGGAAAATATAAAATGAAAAATAGGAAGATTTTAATAATTTTATTAATTACTTTAGGTTTGTTATTTATAACTACTGGTACTGTATCTTATTATAGATATAGTGTTAATGGTAAGATAAATGCAACTGCTGGTAATTATACTTTTAATGTTAGTAGTTCATCTACTACTACTAAGGAAATTAATTTGGGTTCAAATTTAAAGCCTTATGATAAGGGTAGTTTTAATTTAACTGTTAATTTAGATGATACTGATAGTGATGCTTATTATTCTGTTAAGATAAGTAGAAATCATTTACCTAATGGTTTTAAGTTTTTGTCTAAAGATGATAATATTAGTCCTTTTTCAACTTATAGTAAATATTTTAAGGCAAGTGATTCTAAAACTGATACTATAACGGTTTATTGGTATTGGGATGGTAATAGTGATAGTAATGATGATAATAGTTTTATTAATAAGAATATAAGTGCTGATGTTATTATTGATAGTTTTCAATCTAATCCTGCATATATGAAAAATGGTTCTGCAAAATTTGGTCAAAATGGAACTGAATTTTGGAGTGATAATTATAGGTCATATATTAAAACTATAACTTTTCAAAATAATTTGAGTAATTTACCAAATACTTGTAATGAAGAAAATTTATGTTGGGATATTACAGAGAGTGGTTTAAAAAAGGTTTATGGTTATTTGATTGATACTGGTTTAAAGGATGGTTCTAATAATTCTTTATATAATTTATATATTGTAAGTGATTCTAGAATTTATGCTCCTGATAATTGTTCTTTTATGTTTTCAAATTTTCCAAATTTAGTTAAAATTGATTTTAATAATTTATTTTATACTTCAAATTCAACTAAATTAAATAGTATGTTTAAATTATGTTCTTCTTTAGAAAGTTTAGATTTAAGTAATTTTGATACTATGAATGTAACTAATATGAATTCTTTTCTTTCTGATTGTTCTATGTTAAATGAGATAAATTTAAGTAATTTTAATACAGCAAAAGTAACAGATATGGGATATTTATTCTTTGGGTGTAGTTCAATTGTTAATTTGGATTTAAGTAATTTTAATACAGCTAATGTAACTAATATGAGAGCGATGTTCGAGGGTTGTATAAAACTTATTACTTTAAATATTAATGGTTTTAATACGGTTAATGTAACTGATATGCAAGAAATGTTTATTAATTGTTCTTCTTTATCAACAACTTTATATATTGGTAATAATACTGTTTCAAGTTATAATGGTATGTTTAGTGGTGCATCTACTAAGGTTGGTTCTGTTATAATGGTTAATTATATGGTTGGAGCAAATCAATTGGTTGATAATATGATTGCAACAAAGTCAGAAAATAGTAATGTTATAAAAGGAAAACAAATATAAGAAGGAAAAAACCTTCTATATTTGTTTTTATAGAGAATAGGGGATTTTAAATGAAAAAAACAATTATTTTAATTTTAATAACATTTAGTTTAATTTTTGTATCTACTGGTACATATGCTTATTATAAGTATGGTGTAAATGGTCAAATAAAGGCAACTGCTGGTAATTATACTTTTAATGTTAGTAGTGAATCTACAACTACTAAAGAAATAAATTTAGGATCTAATTTAAAACCTTTTGATAAAGGTAGTTTTAATTTAACGGTTAATTTAAATGATACAGATAGTGATGCTTATTTTAAAATGAAAATTAATAAAATTAATTTACCTAAGGGGTTTAAATTTCTAGCTCAAGATGATAATATTAGTCCTTTTTCAACATATAGTAAATATTTTAAATCAAATGAATCAAAAACAGATACTGTTACAGTATATTGGTACTGGGATGGTAATATTGATGATGTAAGTGATAATAGTTTTATAAATAAAAATATAAGTGCAGAAGTAGTAATAGAAAGTAAGCAAACAAATCCAGCATATATGAAGAATGGGATTAAGAAAACTTTTTTATCTGGAACAGGATGGAGTGACATCTCTACTGAATTTTGGAGTGATAATTATAAGCCTTATATAAGAACAATTAACTTTGGTAATGATTTAAGTAATTTACCTAGTACATGTACTGAGGAAAAATTATGTTGGGATATATCTGAAAATGAAACTCAAAAGAAAAAAGTATATGGTTATTTAATAGATACTGGTTTAAAAGATGGTAATAATAATACAAAATCATTATATAATCTATATATAGTAAGTGAAGCACCAATATTTGCACCTAATGATAGTACATCAATATTTTCATTTCAAAAATATGAAAACAGTAAAAATATATCAAATTTAATATCAATAAATTTTAATAATAATTTTAATACAGCAAATGTAACAAATATGAGTGGTATGTTTGGTAATTGTTCATCCTTAACAAGTTTAGATTTAAACAGTTTTAATACAGCAAATGTAACAAATATGGGGACTATGTTTTGGAAATGTTCATCATTAACAAGTTTAGATTTAAGCAGTTTTAATACGGCGAATGTAACAAATATGGCTTCTATGTTTGTTTCCTGTGAATCTTTAACAAATTTAGATTTAAGCAGTTTTAATACGGCGAATGTAACAACAATGGAATATATGTTTGAAAATTGTTCATCCTTAACAAGTTTAAATTTAAGTAGTTTTAATACAGCAAATGTAACAATGATGGTTGGTATGTTTTGGAATTGTTCATCTTTAACAACAACAATAAATATAATGAATGCAAATGTTACGAATTATTCAAATATGTTTTCTAATGCAGCAACAGCTAGTAGTGCTAAAATAACAGTGAACTATACATCGTCAACAAGTACATTAGTAGATAATATGATTGCAACTAAATCAAGTAATAGTAATGTAGTAAAAGGTACTCAAATTAAACTAGTCAATAAAAAGTAGACAGTTAAAAAAGATACTTTAAAACCCTGATTCGATTTTATATTGAATTGG
>CAKOXR010000067.1 GCA_934130215.1 uncultured Bacilli bacterium | reverse complement strand
GTTTGCAATAACTATTTTAACGGATTTATCGCTTTTTGTATATACAAATGGTGTCACATCAATTGTAACACTACAATTCTTTTTTACTGATATTTAATATAATCATAGCAAAAATATTTGATATGTGATATAATAACTATTATAGGTGGTGTTTTAAATGGAAAATGAAGCAATTAGAGTATTTGGAATGGTTTTAGATGAATCAGAAAATATAACTAATGAAATAAAAATGCAAGTATATAAATTGCTTGATTTAGAGGGGAAAACTATTTTGCCTAATCAAATTGAAAATTATAGACTTTTAGAGAGAATAAGAGAAGAACTTGAAACTTTTGTATTTAACTTACAAGAAAAAAAATTTTTTAGTGAAGTTCAATTAGTAATTAAGGATGAATTGAAAAAACTTGAAACAACTGGTAATTATACTTTAGCAGAAAATAGCATAATGGAAAAATTAAAAGGTTTAAAAAAAATAAACTTTTTACTAGAAGATGATTTTAGAGATTTATCAAAGAAAATTGCTAGTGAATTTCATTCTCAAGATGAATATTATAGATATTTTATGTCAAGGAAAGAAAAAATTGAAAATATGATTAGTTCATATAATTACGGTTTTATAAATGCTTTAATCCAATTAACACCAAAACTAATGACAGAGTTAAAAGATGGAAAAGATAAACAAACCGAGCAAACTCCACAAAAACAGATAAATCAAAATCAGTCATCAATTGAGTTGAATAATATGATAAATGATATTGACTCTAAATTAGATATTAGGAGTAAAGTTGATGGTCTTATAAATGCTTGTAAACAAAAGTATAATGAATTGCAAAGAAGATTTTCTTATTTATCTTCTGGAGCAATGGCTACTGTTTGTTCAAGTAAAATATTATTAGAAAAAGGGGAAATAAGAAAAGCATTAAAACAATTAGATAAACTAATTCATAAATTATATGAAAGTACTTATGCGAATGATTTAATCAATAGATATTCAGATATACAAGATATAAATTTGTTTCATCAAAAAGTTATTTCTGAAATTGCACCCAGTTCTATTTCGGCAGTTAATATGTCTAGTACAGTTGATAATATAATTGGTAAATATATTACTAGTGATTTTAGACAATATAAAATGAATGAAATGAATGTTGATGAAATACATCAAAAAATTGTTAATACATCTAGTTTATCAGAACTGTTAAATATTAAGCAACAAATTGAGAATGCAATAGGTTATCAATATTATGATACTAATATTAGACTAGAAACTCAATTATCAATAGTAATTTATAAAATAGTTTCATTAACAATGAGAAATTCAAAAAATATTGACCCTAACCCAACTCCGAGTTTAAATGCTTATATTGGTGAGTCAAAAGATGATGTTAGAACTTTAGTTAATTCCGATAACTTTTATAGTGTCCTACACGGCATTTCAAGTTATAATGTAGATAAATATAAAGATTTTATTATGCTAGGATTTAATATAATTATGAGTAGATGGCAACAACAAGCAAAATTATGTACTACTTTTATTGAAAGGGAAAAATCATATCAAGATTTTGTTGAATTGTATGAAAATTTCAAAGATTACTTACCTCTTGATGTTGGTAGTATGTTGAAAGCAGATTTAGAAAAAATGGAAAAATATATAGAACAAGCAAGAACAAAATATACTGAACTACGGGCTGCAAGATTAAATTCAGAAAAAAAACAATTAAATAGCCAAGTAATGTCTAGCAGTAGAATAAAAAGATAATTAGTGTATAGCATTTGCTATATACTTTTTTATACAAAAGTTAACAAAATTGTATGAAAGTTCTTAGTTAACTACATAATATATGGGAGAATGATATTATTAGAAGGTTAGTACCATTGAAAGAGGCTTGTAAAGGAATTGTGGTATCATATAAAAAACTTTATGGTTAGGTAGTTACCAACACTATCTCATATATTAAAATTGGTAGTAGATACTATTTATTACAAGAGCAACTTAATGCTCTTGTTTTTGTTTACTCTAAAGACTTAACATAAGACACTAAATAATATTAAAATTTAATTATAAAGATATACCATAGACTTGTTAAACCAATTTGAGGAGGTTTCAAAAAAGTTTTTGCTATATAGAGTAATTAACTAATTATATATTATTTAATTTATATAACTTATGTAAATGTCGATATTTTTTGTAGGTTTTTGGTAGAGTCAATTTGTAACCTTTAGCTACTTTTTTCTTCGTTAAATCTTCTTGTACTAAATCTTTTATTCTGAATTATGAGAAATTTATTGTTTAGAATATTAAAATATGATAAAATATAAATAAGATAGATATATATCAATTATAGGTGTGGTATGAAAAAAAGGTTATTAATTTTTATTTTTTTAAGTTTACTTTTTATTTTTTTAAAATTTACTTATTCATATTTTAAGAGTAATATAACAGGTAATATAACAGCAAATATAAATAATTGGTCTTTTAATGTTAATTTAGATAATGGTAATATTCAAGATGATGGTTATAAATTATATTTAACGGGTACTAGTGGTTTTTTTGATATAAATATAAATACATTAAATGGTTCATTAAGTGTTGATTATACTATTGAATTAATAGGGGATAGTTCAATTAAGTTTTATACAGATAGTAGTTATACTAAATTAATTAATAATAATATATATAGCGGATCTATAAATAGTAATACTAGTGGTAGTGTTACTATATATTATAAATCAGATACAACTATAAATAGTGACATCTTAATAAAAACTAAAGGTACTATAATGGAAATAGCAACAATGATAAATGGGGTTAATAGTAATTATTATTTTTGGAATAATAATTATAAACCATATATAAGAACAATTACATTTGATAATAATTTAAGTAATTTACCTAGTACATGTACTAAAGAAAATTTATGTTGGGATATATCTGAGAGTGCAACTCAAAAGAAGAAGGTATATGGTTATTTAGTTGATACAGGTTTAAAAGATACCACAGATAATACAAAAACATTATATAATTTATACATAGTAAGTGATGCACCAATATTTGCACCTTCTAATTGCTATCATATATTTTCATTTTATAAATACGAAAATGGTAAGGATATCTCTAATTTAACTCAAATTAATTTTAATGATAATTTTAATACAGCAAATGTAACAAATATGTATGGTATGTTTTCTGATTGTTCATCCTTAACAAGTTTAAATTTGAGTAATTTTAACACCTCAAAAGTAACAAGTATGCATCAAATGTTTTATCATTGTGAATCCTTAACAAGTTTAAATTTAAGTAGTTTTAATACAGCAAATGTAACAGATATGTGTGAGATGTTTTCTGTTTGTTCAAAATTAACAAGTTTAGATTTAAGTAGTTTTAATACATCAAATGTATCAGATATGAGTTATATGTTTAATAGTTGTTCAGCATTAACAAATTTAGATTTAAGTAGTTTTAATACGGCAAATGTAACAAATATGAGTTATATGTTTAGTGCTTGTTCAAAATTAATAAGTTTAGATTTAAGTAGTTTTAATACGGCAAATGTAGCAAGTATGAGTTTTATGTTTCAAGCTTGTTCATCCTTAATAAATTTAGATTTAAGTAGTTTTAATACAGCAAATGTAACAAGGATGTTCTATATGTTTTCTCTTTGTTCAAAATTAACAAGTTTAGATTTAAGTGGTTTTAATACTGAAAAAGTAATAAATATGCAATATATGTTTAGTGGTTGTTTGTCATTAACAACAAGCATAAATATAATGAATTCTAATGTAACAAACTATGAAAAAATGTTTTATAATGTAGCAACTAAATCAGGCTCTCAAATCATAATAAATTATATTGCTGATGCATCAACACTAGTAGATAACATGATTGCAACTAAATCATCTAATAGTAATGTTATAAAAGGAAGTATAATTCCAGAACATTCAATTACAATAACCGGTAATGATGATATAAAATATGAATCTAATAATCGATTACAAGGTACAAAAGTAACTTTAACATCTATATCAGGTAA
>CAKOXR010000066.1 GCA_934130215.1 uncultured Bacilli bacterium | reverse complement strand
TCTAATGTATTGAGGTCTCATTGAAGCAGCTTGCATAGAAACATATTTTGCTACCTCATCATTTGCACCATCTAAAAATGTTTAAAAGTGTAAAGTGAAATAGAAAAAAGTACAAAATTGTACTTTTGTGAGTTTAATTTAATTATGGTGTCTTATAAGACGGGAACATGCTGGATACTGACGGATAATTACATTTTTTATAATATAATCAGCAAAAAATGACCACATTCCTTCTTTATCAAGAATTTTATCTTTGCCCGGTCTTAATCCTCCTGTTTTTATAGAATATTTATAATAATCTTTTATACTTTCTTCCTCCTTTCCTGTAGATATTGGTAAACCTATTAATGGATTTTTACTATCATACCCTAATTTAGTTATATAACCACTTTCACTACTATTTACATAACCTAATGGTTGATATTTTCCATCAAATACATCTGATTCATATGTTGTATAATCATAGTTTATGTATGCTTGATAGTCTTTCATGTTTATTCCGTCTAGTAACTCAAAACCATTTCCATATATATCTTCTATTCCTCTATAAATCATACTATGTTGTGTATCATCTACTAAGCATCCTGATTTCATACCTAATTCATCCGTTCCACCCGTACTTACTAAATACATATTAACTGAACCTAGACCTAAGAGTTTTTGAGAATCATAATCTGCATACTCTACTAAATATAACATTTGCAATAAAAAACGATGATAATCCATTTGTGAAAATTCATTACCCAATTTTTTTATAATTTTTCTAAAATCTTCTCTTGTTAAATAGCAACCTATATATGAACCATTTTTAGAATGAGCCATTGAATTCTCAAAATCAACATTTTTTGAATCATCATATACTATTCCGCTTATTTTATATCTTCCAACACTAAATGGTTCTGAATATGAGTATCCTGGTTGAATACAATTAGATATATATTGGTATTCTACTTCATCTACGACTTCTCTTTTATAATAAAATCCTGGTATATATGTTAATACTTCTCCATTTGTTCCATCGAACTTAAAATTACTATCTCCAATCCATGCTGTTATTTCTTTAGTTGTAGCATTATAATTATAACTTTTTATATCGCTCCATGGATATAAATTGTCAAAATCATTCTTCGGATTAGTATTATCTGGTTTAACAGCATTCGCAACTAACCCAACACTATCATTAATTCTCTCCCATACTGTTGATGTACTATTAATATTTCTTTTAACACCATAAATATATAAAATATTTGCCTTTATTTTTATAACAATATCTTTATTTATATTATTTTCTGATTTATAGTATATATTTATACTATTACTTGTATTTTTATTTATATTTCCAATGTACATATTATTATTTATTAATTTTGTAAATGTACTATCTTCATAATATTTAATTGATTCATCATTAGGTAATTCAATAATAAATCCTACATTGTTTGATGATCCAATTGTATTAAGGTTTACACTTATAGTACCACTTGTACCATTTAATTTTACTTTGTATCCATCATTATATACTACACCATTTGTTACATTTGCTTTAAAAGACCAATTATTTACATTCGCAGTTAAACTACCTACTATTGTATTTTTAAATATTGAATATGTATAACTAACAATAAAAAAAAGTAAAAACATTATAGTCAAATAAAGTATTTCTTTCTTCATAAATTAACACTCCTTAGTAGGTTATAATTAAATCCCCAAAAAATTGATTTTCTTTATTATATTTATATTTCTTCTTCATGTTATCAATAAATCCTTCAATTTTATCTTACTCTTTAAATTTTAACACACATTACTTCTATATTCAATATCAAAAATATTAAATTATAATAATTTTATGATAATGTCTTAAATCTTGACAAGCAGTTGCTTTTTTGTTAGTATAATCTATAAATTAGGAGGAAATATGGATAAAATAATAGATTTACATGGACTAAAAAGTAAAAGTTATATAGTTTTATCTGCTGATTTAAAAGAATTATTATTTACATATTGGACTTTGCTAAAATCAACATCTAAAGAAAATTTAGTTAATTATTTATCTTTATCTTATGAAATAATAGAAACCTTAAATTTAGGAGATGAAATAAAAAATATTTCTTTTGCTGATGATACTTCCTATATAGGTGGTTATTATAACTATGATAAAAAAAAATTAACTTTAAATATTCAAAAATTATTGCAAATAAGAAATTTAAATATACTTTCAAATGAAAATTTTGTAATTGAATATTTAACAATATTATTTCACGAAATATTTCATGCTATCCAATATCAATATATGATTAATTATGATAATTATTTAATATCTGTAATGAAACAATTATCCATTAATATAAAGCAAAATAGAAAATTAAATACTCAGCTACATGATTTGATTCCTGATGAACGGGAGGCAAGTATTGAAAGTGCAAAATTGATATATGATTTTGCACAACAAAACAAATTATTAAATACTATAGAATGCAATGAAACTACTAACAACTTAAATTTTTACTTATCAAATGGATATCTTTATAGAAGTAGAATATCTATTTTCCCTTATCAAAGCATTTCTAGGTTTGATAAAATGATTCCAACCTTGATTGATAAAGAAATAGATACCTATAATAAATTAATATATGGTTTAGATATACATAGTAATCCAACACTTTCACTTTTAGAGTCCGAAAGCAAAAAGAGGTTATTAAAATTATAATATTTCATGTTATAATTTTGATATAAATGAAAGGAGGTTTTATGAGCAGAAATAGTGGTAGATTTATTTCTAGAGAAACAGACACATACACGAACGGCGATAGAGCTATTACAGATACATTTATGCTAGATGATGGTACATTAGTATATCATATATATAATGTAACTGCAGATGGTAAAGAACATAGTCATCAAATAATAGATGAATATGGTCGTCATATTTATGCTCGTGCTATTGGTGGTGATCATCCTTGGATAGAATTAGATAGAATGAATGGTTTAAGATGGTTATCAACTTTATCGCCAGAGAAATTGAAAGTTGCACTAAATGTAATGAACAAAGAACAACTTCAATTCGTTTCAGATGTTATTTGTTCTTATCAACAACAAGCTAGTATGGAAACTATTAAGCCAACAAAAAAATGTGTAGATAATAGGAGAATATTATGCAAAACTTATTTGAAAATTATTTAAAAAATGGTTTATCTGAATATGATTCAAAATACTTGACAACATACCAATATGTAATGTTATTGTCAAAAAATAATGTTATTAAGGCTTATTTCGCCAATGTAGATTATACATATTTTATTGAATATCCAACATCTGATAAAGAGTATAATACACCATTAGAAGTACTAAAAAGTGAAATGTCGCTTACTGGTAGTGATGCCGGAATAATGTATGAAAATGTTAACGGGCAATTTCATACAATAGCCTTTATTGATTTAAAAGAAAAGAATCGTAAGATGTAAACAAATTTTTGGATTATTAACTAAAATATAAGTTAATAATCTTTTTTATTTATCAACTAACCACTTAACAACCAGTTGGATAAATTTTAAATAAATTATATTCAACCTTAATAAATTATATATTACATTTTTCCTTTAAAAACAAAATAATATACTGATAGACAAAAATATGAAAGAAAGCTAGTTATAAAGAAATCAGAAAACTTAATAAAAAATCCAGCCAAATATAATCTAGCAACATCTTTTGGTTTCGCTAAATATATTAACAATATTTAATTCAATGAAGAAACTGGTGAAATACCTACTGGTTTAAAATTATCTTTAAAATTAAATAAAATTAAAGAAAAAAACGATGGTTATTATTCAATTGTTACTAGCAAAAAAAATTAACTGATAAAAAAATATGAGATATTTAGAAAGATTTATGTAAAATTAAGAAATTTTTTTAAATAACTAAATCAAACCCAGAAACAATGCATGTATATGTTTTGATAAAAAAACATATTGAGGCTCATTTCTTAATAAAAATTTTTTAAATGTTTAATTTTTTTTCTGATACACAACAATCAAAAAATGCACAATCCCTTATATTGCTTAGGATTGTACATTTTAACTGTCAAAGTCAAGATATTCAATATCAAAAATATTAAAAAACAAAAAAAGACTTAAATAAACTAGTCAATAAAAAGTAGACAGTTAAAAAAGATACTTTAAAACCCTGATTCGATTTTATATTGAATTGGGGTT
>CAKOXR010000065.1 GCA_934130215.1 uncultured Bacilli bacterium | reverse complement strand
AAAAGTTTCCATATGTTAAACAAAAAGCAAAAAAAAAGAACTGAATGAAATTATTCTATTTCATTACAGCCCCTTTTAATTTGGTTTAAAACAACTTCATTACTCATTCCATATGTTATTGATTTATCATATAAAATATTTATTAAATCAATATCTAAATTTGTTGGAAATTCTATTAAACTACCATTTTCATATAAAACTGAATCTTTATATTTGGTATCATTTTTAAGACCTATTGAATGTAATAATTCTTCAGAAATTACAGAATTTTTAATATTTTGTTTTAAATCTTTATTAATAAGTATATTACTTTTATAAATAATATTATCTAAAAACATATTTTCAGAATAACCCTCTACTCCACCAATACTTGTTTTTTTTCGAATAACATTATATGGAACAAAATCAATCAATAAATTTGCTTCTTCTTTATTAGATTCATAAATACCTGGAAATGATGGTATATTATTTAATAAAAAACATAATTTTTTTATTTGATTTAAATCTTCATTAGTTGGATTTTCAGCATAATATAAAATTGGTTTATTCCATTTTTGAATTCTATTAGAATTTACATCATTTATATATTCATTTTGAAGTGCTACTTCATTAAATATTGGTTTAATTATATTAATATCATAATTTATATTTTTATTTATGTTTCCTATATATATTGTTGTATAATATTCCTTATCAAATATACTTGCTTTAAGTAATGTTTTTCCATTTTTGTGTGCTGTTATTATATTATTATTAATTGTCGCTATTGATTCATCTAATATTTTATAGTTAATTAAATTAGATGGTACTATAGGATTTATATAAGGTTTTACTTCAAATGTTTCATTTGGTTTTAAATTAATAAAGAATTGATTTAATTTAAATTTATTTATTTTAACTTTTTCTACTACTTTAACTAAACATGTAACTTCTTTATCATATAATTTAGCACTTATTATACTTTCCCCTATTTGTTTTCCTTCAATAATACCATCATTTACGGTAACATTTGAATTAGAAGAAGACCATATTATTTTATTATTTTGACTATTAGTATATACTTTTAATTCATGTTTATTATTAATTAATAAATTAATTTCTTCTTTATCTAATTTTAAAATTAGATCATTTACTATTACATTTATATCTATAAATGTATTATTATTAGTATATATTCTAAGATTAGTTTTACCTACATTTAATGCTTTTACTTTTTCATTTGTTACATTAATTATATTATTATCATATTCATATGATTTAATTTTAATATTTTCTTTTAAAATCAAATTTAATTTTTCAGTATTTCCTTTTATTAATTCAATTGTATTATTATAAATATTTATATCTTTTACTGGATCTATAATATATAATGGGACTAAATATTCTTTTTTATCGGTTTTGACAGTTATAGTAGTTTTTCCTTTTTTTAGTCCTTTTACTAATCCATTTATATCAATTGAAGCTATTTCATTATTATTTACTATATATTCAGCAGATGTATTTATTATTATTGGTTTAGTATCCCCTAGTGGAATATATAATTCTTTTGTTTTTAATAATTCTTTATTTGTAGGTAATTTAATTATTAAATAAAAAATAATTAAAAATATAAATATACTTATTGATGATAAAATAATGATTATTTTTTTCATACTACACCTATATTATTTCATTTTTGATGTTTTTATTTTTTAATGCCTCTACTAATTTATCTATATCTTCTTTGTTATTATAAAAATATAAACTTACTCGGCATGTATTTTTTACTCCAATATATTCTTTTAATAGTTTACTGCAATGATTTCCTGCTCTAATACATATGTTTTTTTTGCTTAAATATATTGCTAAGTCTTGAGCAAATATTCCTGCTTTATTAAATGTTATTAAGTTTGATTCACATGTTTCATTATAAATTATTAAATCATCAATTTGTTTTAATTGTTCAATTGCATATTTTCTTAAATTTAAAACATATTTATTTATATTATCCATACCAATATTGTTTAAGTAATCAATTATTTTTGAAAAAGCTAGTATTCCTTCTATATTTGGTGTTCCTGCTTCAAATCTTCTTGGTATATCATCATATATTCTTGTTTTATCACTTGCAAATGTTGCATTCATTCCTCCTCCAAATTCTAATGGTTCCATTTTGTTTAAATATTCATATTTACCATATAAAACTCCGACTCCTGTTGGTCCACACATTTTATGGGCTGAGAAAGAAAGAAAATCGATATCTAATGCTTTAACATCTATTTTCATATGAGGTACACTTTGTGCTCCATCTATTGATACAATTATATTTTTAGAGTGAGCATATTTTATTATTTCTTCAATTGGTCTTATATCTCCTAGTACATTTGTTATATGAGCAATAGATATTACTTTTGTGTTTTCTGTTACAACTTTTTTTAAATTTTCAAGTGTTACTTTATTGTCTTCTAATTCAATATATTTTATAGGGTTTCCTAGTTCAAACCAAGGTAGTATATTAGATGCATGTTCTGCTTTTGTTAATATTATTTCATCTGTTTTTTTTAAAATGTTTTTGAAAAATCCAAATACTATTTTATTTATAGAATCTGTTGTATTATATGTAAATACTATTTCATTTGGATTTGCATTTATAAATTTACTTATAACATATCTTGCATGATCATATTTATTATCTGTTATAAGTGCTATATCGTAGTCTCCTCTATGTATATTAGATGTTTCTTCTAAATAATATTTTTTTATTTCATCTATTATACATTTTGGTTTAAGTGATGTTGCACTTGAGTCTAAATATACATAATTTTTTAAAACTTCAAAATCTTCTCTATTCATATTTCACCTCCATTTTTTTAAAAAAATCATTTATTATTTCATTATTTATTAAGTTTCTTTTTAAGAAACTTTTTATTAATAAATTGGTTGCTTCTTTTTCATTTAATCCTCTTGATTGTAAATAAAATAAATCATTTTCTTTAAAGAATCCTATTTTAGCACTATGAGATGCTTCAACATTATATTCTTCTATTAGTAGTAATGGTTTTATGGTACTTGTCAAATTATTTAATTTAATTATTTCGTTATCTTGATTAGCAACACAGTTTATTGATCCTGTTGGTACTATTGTTGTTACTGTTAGATTTAAATTTCCATTTATACTACATAATCCATCACATTTTATATTGCTTGTTGTTTCTTTTATATTATGGTTTACTATAATATCTATGTTATCATTACCAAATGATATGTTTTTAAGTATAAAATCTATTTTAGCATTTGTTCCATTTAGATTAATTAAATCATATTCTTTTGTTTCTATGTTGCTATTTATTTTATTGACTATAAGATTTGTATCTGCTAGTAGAGTATATTTATATTTTATTTTTGTTTTTAAATCTTTTTGTATTTCATATAATGTTAAATTTACATTATTATCTAAATTAATGTTAAATGAAACTTTTGTGTTGTTTTCAATTATAATACATAATTCTGTTGAGTTATGGATATATATTGTGTATTCATTGATTCCAAATCTTTCCATTATTCCATTTTCAATTACTACAATATTTTCATCTAATTGTTTGATTAATTTTTCTTCTGTCAGTATTATTTTATTCATGTTTATCCTTTTCATCTATTATATTAGTACAAATTGTATATCCTTTTTCTTTTATTTCATTTACTAAAGATAATGAACCTGTTTTTTCTATTTTACCATCTAACATTATATGAACTTTATCTGGTTTTATATAATCAAGTATATTTTCATAGTGTGTAATCATTAATATAGCTGGTTTATATTCTTTAAAATATTCATTTATATTTTGGGATACTATTTTTAAACTATCCATATCTAATCCTGAGTCAATTTCATCTAGTAAAATAAGACTTGGTTTTAACATATACATTTGTAATATTTCGTTTTTTTTCTTTTCTCCTCCAGAAAATGATAGATTTATACTTCTATGTAGCATATCTTTATTTATTTTTAATTTATCACATGTATTATTTATTTCTTTAACAAAACTGTATAATTTAAAATTTTCATTATCTCTTAAAGAACTTCTCATTAGATCTGCTGTTGTAATTCCTTCAATTTCGTTTGGGTTTTGCATTGCAAGAAAAATACCTTTTTTACTTCTTTCATTTACTTTTAAGTTTAATATACTTTCACCATCTAATAAAATATCTCCTTTTTTTATTATATAGTTTGGGTTTCCCATTATTGTTTTTAATAAACTGGATTTTCC
>CAKOXR010000064.1 GCA_934130215.1 uncultured Bacilli bacterium | reverse complement strand
ATCAATTGACTTAAAAGTCGCATTATTATATAAAACATCAAAAACAAAACCACCAGTATTTGCACTTATACTTCCACTAACAACATTCATATAATAAGCATATGTACCAATATAAATAAATGTTAAAACAAGTAAAATTAATGATAACCCAAATATTTTATTTTTTTTCATAACTCACCTTCCCATAAAAATATTATCTTTTTACAATAAATATTGTATCATTTTAAAAACATAAAATCAATATAGACAATTTAAAAAAAATATTTTATAATTTAAATGGTGAATAAAAATGTTAATAAGAGAAATAAATAAAGAAGAATTAAATAATTACTTAAGTAAAATACCACATTCATTATATCAAACAGAAGAATATGCTAAAACAATGGAAAAACAAAACTTTAATATCAAAATACTAGGACTCGAAGAAAACGGAAACATAATAGGAAGTACTATATTATTAATAAATAAAAAAATGGGATTTACATATGCATTTGCACCAAGAGGATTTGTTATTGACTATAATAACAATCTCCTTTTAAATAAATTTACAACCGAAATAAAAAAATTCTGTAAAAAAAATGGAATAGTCGCAATTAAATTAAACCCAAGAATAATAAAAGAAATAAATGGTAATAGTAATAATAATTATAAAGAAATATGTAATAACTTAAACAAATTAAAATATATACATCTAGGATATAATGATTTCTTTGAAAGTTTTAAACCAAGATTCGAAGCAATAATTGAAATTAAAAATCGAAACGAAATGTTTAAAAACATAAAAAAAGAATACAGAACAAAAATAAGAAGTGCAATAGATAACGGAGTTGAAATACATAAAGGAACATATGAAGATTTAAAATATTTATATCTGCAAACAGAAAAAAAATATCCAAGAGATTTATTATATTTTCAATATTTGTACTATTATTTTAACCAAAATAAAAAAATAGATTTATTTTATGCTAAATTAGATTGTGAAAAATTATTAAATAAATTTAGAAATTTATACATTAAACAAGAAAAAATATGTAATGAAATAAATAACCAAATGAAAATAGAACACTCAAACAAATTAACATCAATAAAAATTGAAGCAGACAATTTACTCGGAAAATATCACAATCAACTAACAACAGCAAGTAAAATGATACAAAAAAATCCAAAAGGAATAATAATAGCATCTGCCCTATTCATAAAAGAAGATAACGAAGTATATATGATAATGGATGGATTTGATAAAAACTATAAAAGATATAATGCCAAACACTTACTAATATGGGAAGCATTAAACTACTATAAAAATTATAAATATCTTAATTTAGGAGGAATTACATCATTAAAAGAAGATAAATATAAAGGATTAAATAATTTTAAAATGAACTTTGGAAGTGATTCATATGAATATATTGGTGATTTAGAACTAATATGTATTCCAAGTAAATACTTTTTATTAAAAAATGCTATGCCTTATCAAAATATTATTAAAAAATAATTTATTTATAATATTATATATGATATAATAAATTAGAAAGGATGGAAATATGAAAAAAAATATTTTATTATATGGCTCAATTATAGTCGCTTTATTAATAGTATTAGTCCTTATTTTTACAAACAAAAGTAATGGAACACTAAATGATACAAACAGTATGAAAAATGGTTTAAAAACTATTTATAAAGGATTATCATTACCAGAATTAGATATCAAAGTTTTAAAAAACGATAATGATATAAAAGGATATACTAATTTAGAAAATGTAGATGATATTGAAGCAGTTGTAGCTTCAGAACCATTAATAAATGCACAAGCTTATTTAGCACTTCTAATCAAAGTAAAAGATCAAGCAAATGTTGAAAAAGTAAAAGAAGATTTATATAACAGTATTGATATGAATAGATGGATTTGTGTAAGTGCAGATAAATTATATATAACAAATAATGGAAATACAATATTTTTAGTAATGTCTGAAGAAGATTGGGCTAAAGAAGTTTATAATAGTTTTAAAAATTATGTAAACAATAATATTGGAAAAGAACTTGAAAAAAATAATTAAAGCACCATTTATGGTGCTTATTTAAAAGGAGGAAAAAATGTTATTTACAAGTATAAGTTTTTTATATTACTTTTTACCAATTATTTTAATTATATATTTTTTAGTTCCTAATAAATATAAAAATATAATATTATTAATATTTTCACTCATTTTTTATTTATATGGTGAACCAAAATATATTTTATTAATGCTATTTGAAATTCTAATTGCTTATATTGGAGGTATATTAATAGAAAAAGATAAAAGTAAATTTACAATAATATTATTAATACCTATAATTTTATTACTATTTTTTAAATATACCAACTTTTTTATAACAAATATTAATAATATATTTAATTTAAAAATTAATTTACTTAATATATCATTACCAATTGGTATATCTTTTTATACTTTTCAAATAATAAGCTATTTAATAGATGTATATAGAGGAACAGTAAAAAGTCAAAAAAACTTTATATTACTTGCTACATATGTTTCTTTATTTCCTCAATTAATAGCAGGACCAATAGTTAGATATGAAACAATAGAAAATGAATTAACAAATAGAAAACATTCATTTGAATTATTTGCTTTAGGAACAAGAAGATTTATTATTGGGTTAAGTAAAAAAATATTGATTGCTAATGTACTTGGTGAAATTGTTAAAATTAATCCTTCTTCAACTATATTTTATTGGATAAATGCTATAAGCTTTATGTTACAAATTTACTTTGATTTTTCAGCTTATTCAGATATGGCAATAGGATTAGGAAAAATATTTGGATTTAATTTTCTTGAAAACTTTAATTATCCCTATATATCAAAAACAATAACAGATTTTTGGAGAAGATGGCATATATCACTTGGATCTTGGTTTAGAGATTATATATATATACCACTTGGAGGAAATAGAAAAAACCAAATAAGAAATATATTAATTGTATGGTTTTTAACAGGATTTTGGCATGGAGCTAGTTGGAATTTTATAATATGGGGATTATTATTTGGATTTACTTTAATAATTGAAAAACTTTATTTAAAAAAATATTTAGAAAAATTTAAAATTATTAATCATATTTATGTTTTATTTATTGTAATGATTAGTTTTATTATATTTAACTCCCCTACTTTAAATGATTCTTTAATTAAAATAAAAGGATTATTTAATTTAAATAACTTTATAGATTATTATACAATTTATTATATAAAAAATTATATTTTTGTTTTAATAATTAGTATAATAGCTTGTACACCTTTAGTAAAAAAAGAAGTTGAAAAATTAAAAAAATTAAAAGTTTTTAATATTTTATTTAATATACTTGAACCATTATTTATAATAATATTACTAATACTATGTACAGCTTATCTAATTGATAATTCATATAATCCATTTTTATATTTTAGATTCTAGGAGGTTTTATGGAAAAAATAAAAAATATTATAATTTCTATTTTCTTTGTTTTATTTATAAGTATAATTTTTATTTTAAATCTTATTACAAAAGATCAAGATATATCAATTTCTGAAAGAAGAAAATTGGAACAATTTCCTAAATTTACTATTAATACTATTATAAATGGAACAGCTTTTAAAAAATTTGATAAATATACAACAGATCAATTTATAAAAAGAGATGATTTTAGAAATATAAAAGCAAATATTCAATTAAAATTAAGAGGTAATTATAATAATTTATATATTTATAATGATTATATTGTTGAACAACTATATCCTTTAAATATAGATTCAGTTAATAATGTAGTTGATAAAATAAATTATATAAAAAATACATATTTAAAAAATAATAATATATATTTATCTATTATTCCTGATAAAAACTATTTTATAAATCAAAATAATTTAAAATTTGATTATCAATATATGGTTGATCTTTTAAAAAAAACTGATATTAAATATATAAATATATTTGATGATTTAAAGTTAGAAAATTATTATTATACTGATAGTCATTGGAAAATAGAATCATTAGATAAAGTTGTAAATAAATTAAGGTTAGAAATGAATTTTAATATTAGTTCATATAATATTGAAGAAATATCAAAATTTAAAGGTGTATATGCTAGTAGATTACCCATTAATTTAAAAGAAGATACAATTAAAATATTACATAATGATATTATAGATAATTCTGTTATATATGATTATGAAAGTAAAAAACATGATAAAATTTATAATTATTCTAAATTAGATTCTTATGATAAATATGATATTTATTTAAGTGGTGAAAAAGCATTAATTGAAATAAATACTAATAGTACTAGTAATAAAGAATTAATTATATTTAGAGATTCATTTGGAAGTAGTTTAATTCCTTTATTAACAAATGGATATAAAAAAATTATTGTTGTTGATACAAGATATATTTTTCCTAAAATATTAAGTAAATATATTGATTTTAATAATAAAGATGTTCTATTTATTTATAGTAGTTCTCTTATAAATAATAGTTATACATTAAAATAAGGGGCTGTAATGAAATAGAATAATTTCATTCAGTTCTTTTTTTTGATCTTTAAATAAAAATAGCACTAGAAGAAT
>CAKOXR010000063.1 GCA_934130215.1 uncultured Bacilli bacterium | reverse complement strand
CCAGCAGTTGCCTTTATTTGACCACTTACACCATACTTATAATAAGCATATGTACCAGTTACTAAAGTAATAAGACAAAAAACTGATATTAAACAAATATATATTTTTTTATTTAAATTCATATAAAACTCCTTAAATTAATTTATTTAATTTTTTTTAAAAAATATAAACCCTATAAATATAAACCCTATTAGTATTTTTCTAAATTAATTTTAACACACATTTAATAAATAAACAATAAAAAAGATAACATTTGTTATCCTATTTTTTTATACCTTTACAACCTTTAATACCAGAACAAGATAAAATATTTGTTTCAAACGAATGAATCTTACTATCCTTATTCTTATAATCCTTAATCGCAATATTAATAATATCATCTAATAATTCTGGATACTTTTTACCAGAAGCATCCCATAAATAAAACGATAAAGAACCAGGACAAGTATTAGGTTCATTAACATAAATATCTTTAGTCTTTTTATCAATTAAAAAATCAATTCTAGCAACACCAGATAAATTAAGAACCTTAAAAGTTTCCTTTGCAAAAGACTTTATCTTTTCTGTATCCTTTTCATCTAACCTAGCAGGAATAATACGACTAGTAGAAGCCATACCCTTTGAAGATTTTGATTTTGAACCCATATATTTATCCTTATAACTCAAAATCTCATCATCACCAGTAACTTCCTCAAGACAACTTACCTCACTATACTCATAATCACCAATAACACTAGCATTTACCTCTATAATATCCTTAAGTTTCTTTTCAACAACAACCTTATTCTCATAAGTAAAAGCTTCCCTTAAAGCATTTTCTAACTCAGACTCTTCATGAGCAACAGTAATACCAACACTAGAACCCAAATTAGCAGGCTTTATAATAACAGGATAACCAATCTTCTTAGTTTTCTTAATAATATCCTCGAAACTATTCATCTCATAATCATAAACAGAAATATAAGGAACAATAGGAAGATCATGAACCTTCATAATCTCCTTCATAACAACCTTGTCCTGACCTAAAGCAGAACCTAAAACATCACTACCAACATAAGGAATACCAACAGTTTCCAGAAAACCTTGAATAGAACCATCCTCAACACCACTACCATGAACAACAGGTAAAATTAAATCAACAGTATTTATGATCCTCCTAAAACCCTTAACCTTTTGTAAAACAAATTCATTTCCCTTTTTATATAAAACAACCTGACTAGCATACCTCTTTAATAAATCCATATCCTTATACAAATCTATATCCATTAACTGTTTACCAGTGTACCAAACCTTATCCTTTCCCATATAAATAGGAATAACATCATATTTTTCTTCATCTAAATTATGCATAGCTTGAACTGCAGAAATAATACTTACCTCATGCTCAACCGAAGTTCCACCATACATGACACCAATTTTAATCATTTGTACCTCCTAAAAAATTATTTATAATTTTATTAACTTGATTTATATTCTCTAAATAAGCATAATGAGATCCAGGCAATATAATAGTAGCAGAATCTTTAATTAGTTTTTCAAGTTCATAAGCATTTTCTTTATCAACAATAGTATCATTATCCCCCCAAATAATTAAAGTAGGACAACTAATCTTTTTAACACTATCCGTTATATCATTATTAACATGAGAAGTTAAAATTTCTCTCATTTTAGGACTTGAAGACCTATAATCAATAGAACCAGTATGTTTTTTTGCAAACTCAATTAACTTTTGATTAGGAATTAATCTTTTTATTTTTTTTAATAATTTTGTTTTAAAAGAAAGCTTTGAAATTTCCTTTTTATAAGGACTACCAAAAACTACTAATTTTTCAGTATCATATTTACTTGCATAATATAAACCAATCTTACCACCAAAAGAATGACCAATAATTGAACATTTTTTAAACCCAAGTTTATTAACAAATTTGTTAATAAACTCAGCATAATCCTCTATTTTCCAAATAGTTTCAGGTTCATCAGATTGACCAAAACCAGGTAAATCTAAAATTAAAACCTTTTTATTTTTCAAACCATTTATTAAAGGTTCCATCATCTGAATATTTTGTCCCCATCCATGTAAAAGAACAACTAAATCTCCTTCTCCAATAACTTTATAATTAACTTTCATTTTTCTCCCTTATAACCATTATACCATCACCTTTAGAATATATCTTATTTTCATATTTTTCTTGAGAATTAATATAATCAATAAACTCTAATATTTTTCTTTTAATTCCTCTTACATTTTTTGATAAATTTTCATCTTTTTCATAAATAACATTATGAAAAAAAATATTATCGACAATTATTGATCCATTATTATTAAGTAAATATTTATATTTATCAAAAAATTTAATATTTTGACTTTTAGCAGCATCAATAAAAATTAAATCAAATTTATCATTTATATCAATTAATAAAGCATCATTAAATAAACAAGTAATTTGATTACTTAAATTCATTTTATTAATATTATTTATAGCATCATTATATCTAGATAAATCTCTTTCAATAGTAGTTATATTTATATTATTATTTATAAGAGCCATTTTTATACTAGAATAACCAATAGCAGTACCAATTTCAAGAATCTTTTTAACATTATTATTTTTAATATAATTTATTAAAAAATCTATACCTTCATCTTGCATAATTGGAATATTATTTTTTATAGCATTTTTTTTAATTTCTTCAAGCACTTACCTCACACCACAATCCTTGATTAATTAATTTTTTAATTGTACTTTCAAATTCTGTATAATTATTCATAAAATAAGTTTTACCATTACAGTCTGCAACAAAATATAAATAAGAACTTTTTTCATATTCAATTGCACCAATAATACTATCTATTCCTGGATTACTAATTGGTCCAATTGGTAAACCCATTTTACTTGTACATCTTGTATTATAAGGATTTAAGCAATTTGCAAATTCATTTAAAGATAAACCTTTTTTTAAATCATCTAATTTATAAGCATAATATGCTGTCATATCACTACCAAGTGATATATTATTTTTAAGTCTATTAACAAAAACACCAACTACTTTTTTACGATCTGATCCAGGTAATGATTCTACTTCTGCTATTGATGCAAGAGTAATAAGTTCATTTAATTTAAATTCATTTTGATCTATTTCATTTTTATATTTTTTTACTTTTTCTCCAAATTCATTTAAAAGTGTTTTTATTATTGTTTCTGTAGAAACATCTTTATTTAAAAATTCATAAGTATCAGGAAATAAATAGCCTTCTAATGGATAATAAATTTTATCATTTAAAATACTTTCATCTAAAAACCAATAATCTTTAATTAGTGATTTTGCAAATTCTTTACTTTCTAATACTTTAATAACATCATTATATTTATTATTTGTATTTTTTGATATTTCTTTAGCAATTGCTCTAGCATTTAAACCTTCTTTAAAAGTAATTCTTATATTATCTGGATTATAATTATTGCCTTTTTTTAATACTTTCATAATTTCATCTAAATTCATAGATTTATTTAAATTATATTCTCCTTTTTCTAAATGAGATTCTTTTAAAAATAATTTAATATAAACTTTATAAATAAATTCTGATTTAATTAAACCTTTTTTATATAAAGTTTTACCAAAACTAGAAAAAGTATCATTATTAGTAACTTCTACAATAATATTGTTTTTATTTTTTTTATCAACTGGACCTGTAATATACATAAAAGAAGATACAATTATTATTAAAAATATTAAAACCCCTATTATTATTTTAATCAATTTTTCCATGATTCATTATTCTGAACCTTTCTTTACTTCTTTTTGTAATTCATCAAGTATAGTTTCTACAATTTTCCATTCTTTTTCTGATTCAATTGGATATAAAATACTTTTTTCATCAGATGGATTATATATAGAAGCATATACTTTAGTATTACCATCATCATCTGTAGTATTATCAGTATAAACTATATAATTTTTTTTGGTTTCTTCGCTTTCAAATGTAAATAAAACTTCACATTCTACTTCTTTTCCTTCTTCATTCATTACTTTAAAAACCATTTTTTCTTCATTCATTATTTTTCCTTCTTTCCATAAAAGTTTCTAGAATTATAGTAGCTGCAACACTATCAACTTTTGTTTTTCTTTTTTTTCTTGATATATCTGATTGAATTAAATAATTATTTGCTTCAACTGATGATAATCTTTCATCTTGCATATAAATATCCTTGTTCAAGTAATTACTTAATTTATCTTTAAATTCAAGAGTTTTAATAGCTCTATCCCCTATTGTATTATTCATATTAATTGGATAACCGAGAACTATAATATCAACATTTTCTTTATCTACAATATTTTTTATTGGTTCAAGTAAACTATCATAATCTTCATTTTCAAATCTAATTGTTCCATAACTAGATGCTATAATACCTAATTTATCACTAAGTGCTAGACCAAGTGTTTTAGTTCCAAGGTCTAATCCTAAATACCTCATCTACCAACCTCCATAAACTATAATACCATTAAAATATGTTTTTTTCAATAAAGTTGTTATAATTTTATGATAATGTCAGTATAGTTAATTTTTTGAAAATGATAGTAAATGATATAATGTTTTCCAAATTATGAAAAGAAATAAATTTATCTAAAGCTCATTAAACATATAATAATCATCAACTGTTAAAGCAATGGTAAAAAAAATCAAGTCAAGAATGAATTTTAGTAAGTTCATCTTAGTACTTGACTTGATAATTAGATGTTTAATATTTTTATCTATAAATTTTACTTT
>CAKOXR010000062.1 GCA_934130215.1 uncultured Bacilli bacterium | reverse complement strand
ACAATTATTGGTAACTGTGATACACATGTATTTTTAGGAAGTAACTCATATAAAACAGTTGAATATTTTTCAAAAGCATTAGGTGAAAAGACAATCGAAAGAGATAGTATTTCTATAAATAGAGATAGACAATATTTTAAAACTGGCCAAAGTACATCAGACCAGGTAATGGCCAGAGCCCTAATGACTCCGGATGAATTAAGAAGAATGGATAATGATTTATGTATTATATTTGAAAAGGGTATAAAGCCAGTTAAGGCTAATAAATTTTACTATTTTAAACATAGGAATATGATTACAGCATTACAAAAGGTTGAAATTAGTCATAACGATATAGAAGAAATAGATAGAGGAGTATGGAGAAAATTTAATCCATATAATCCTTGGTCAGAAGATAAAACAGAAAAAGAGGCTGAAAATTTAAAAGTAGAATCTTTAGATGATTTGTTTGATGATGAACCTAAAAAATCTGAAGATAAAAAGGTAGATGTAACTATACCAACTAATCATAAATTAGATGATAAAAAAGATACTGCAATAGGTTCTCTTGATGATATGTTTGCTGATGATATTGTTCAAGACAAACAAACAAACGAGAGTATTCAAGAGCAGGATGATGAAGATACTTATGATCTACAAAAAGAACTTGAGGCTAAGTTTGATGAATTGTTTGGGCCTATGGAGGATTAATTTTATAAAAATTGTAAATTGATGGAGAAAATAACAAATTGCATTATTTGTTGATTTTCTCCGTTTTTTTGTATGTTTATATAGTCTATTTGGATAGATTATAAAAATTTTTGTCAAAAAGTGTTGACTTTTATATTTTTTATTGTTATTATGCAAGTATAATAAGTAAATTATTAAATTAAATTAAATTAATTTTAGGGGGAAATTATTATGGGAACTAAAGCAAAACATATGGATTGTGATGGAATGATACAAAAAGCATCACAATTAGCAAGTAAAGGAAATGATGTGCAAAATGCACTTAAAGAGGCATATTCTCGCATTGAATCAATGAGAGACGGAGATGCATGGACAGGAGCTACATATGATGGATTTGTAATAAATGCAAATGCAGCAATTACAAGATTAAACAAAATCATAAAAGATGTTGTAAGTGTATTGCCACATGATATAGCAGTTAATGCACAAGGTATTGCACAAGCAGGAAATGTAACTCCAAGTGTAAGTTTTCAAGATCAATCACCAATTACATTACAAGAGATGCCATTAACTAGTAAAGGAAATATATGGGATTTTGACTCAGATGTAACTAAATCTAATCAAGAAGCAATCAAAGCAAAATTTGATCAGATTAAATCAATTACATCAGATTGCCAAAATCTTGCAGATCAATTAAAAGAAAGTATGAATAGTGGGAATGGTGCTGAGAAAGCAGCTCAATTAAAGTCAGCATATTCACGTTTAGGAGACTATTTAGACAATATCTCAAGATCTTTAAATGAATCTGTACAAGCACAAACAGAATTATTTAATGCAACTGAATCAGCATTAGCAACAAAGGATAAAATAACAGAGGCTACTAAAGAGACTGTTGATAATATAGTTGAAGGATTTAGTAAAGCTTCAGATGCTGTAAATCAAAAAATGTCTGATATAAAATCATATTTTATATACTAAAAATGAAATATTATAATTCATTTTTGAAATAAGTAAATATTATTAAATAAAAAGATGAAGTATAATTTACTGTTATACTTTGTCTTTTTGGTATAAGGAGAAAATATGTTATTAACACTTATTGGAAAAGAGACAATAAATAAATTAATTTTGCCTAAAGAAATAATGGGAAATTATTGGCTATGCGATAAAGATACAGGAGCTAAATTAATAAATGTACAAAATGTTAATAATAAATGGCAAATTCAAAGTACATATAGATACAAAATAATTAATAGCAAGAATGTTGTAATTCAAGATAATAAAATTGGAATATATGAAAGTGGAAGAGAGACTTTAGAAAGTATAGAACTAGAAGAATATAATTTTTATTATATTAAACAAGAAGAAAATAAAAAAATATATGTACTGTATTGTTCTCCAGTTTATGAAGATAATTATGCACATTTACATATAAAAAATATGTCTTCTATTTCAATAGGAAAAGATCAAAAAAGCAATCATATTACATATGATAATAGATTAATGAATAAAATACAAGCAAAATTGTATTTTTTGAATGGTACTTGGTGGATTAAAAATTACGATACAAAATTTAATACCTATGTTAATAGTGAACCAGTATCAGATGTTTCTAAAATGTTGAATAATGGTGATAGAATTTTTATGTTTGGATTAACAATTATATTAATAGATAAGGAATTATTTATTAATAATCCATTAAATAAAGTAAGTTATGATAAAGGATATTTTACATTATGCAAACATCCGAATGATAAATTGATAAATGTTGAGGATGAAGATGATTTTAGTAAATATGTAAATCAAGATTACTTTTTTAGAACGCCTAGAATGTTAGAGTTTCCGGAAAATACAGAAATTAGAATATTACCGCCGATCCATTCGACTAAAAATAGAGAATTACCATTAGTATTAGTGTTAGGTACATCATTTTCAATGGGAGCGATGACACTTATTTCTATTATACAAGCTATTGATAATTTTAATTCTGGCAAAGGAAATGTAAAAAGTTTGATATTTAGTTTATCGATGTCAGGCGTAATGCTATTAACTTCATTACTTATTCCGCTATTAAATAGAAAATATTCTAAAAAGATAAGTTTGCTAAATGAACAAGATACTATTGATAAATATGAAAAATATATAAAATCTAAGTCAAAAATGATAGATGATATTATGCATAAAGAATCTGAAATTTTATATAAAACATATATTACTCCAGAAGAATGTGTTGATATTATTATAAATAACAAACCAAGACTATGGGAAAGAAAAATTAGTGATAATGATTTTTTAACTGTAAGATTAGGTGTTGGAGATGTTAAATCAAATATAAAACTTGCATATGTTAATGACGAAAGCACAGAAGAGAGTAATAAAACACAAGAGTTAATGGAAAAATGCGTTGAGAAAGCGAAGGTATTAAAAAATGCACCAGTATTATTATCTTTTGTTCAGAAGAAAGTTGTAGCTATTTTATATAATAGGGAAGAATTAAAATACAGATATATTCAAAATTTATTATTACAGTTAATAACTTTTCAGAGTTATGATGAATTGAAATTAGTATTTTTTGTAAAGGATAATATTAATAAAGAATGGGATTTCGTCAAAATGATGCCATATATCTGGAGCAATTCAAAAGAAATGCGATTTTTTGCAGATGATATAAATAGTAAAGATGAGCTTGCTCAGTATTTAGAAAATGAGCTAAAGAAAAGAACAAAAGAAGAGGATAGTGATAAGAATCAAGAAGATGCATATATAGCAAATAAGCCATATTATGTAATAATAATAGATGATTATAAAAACGTAGAAGAATTAGATGTTATAAATGAAATACTAAAAGAAGAAAGAAACATAGGATTCAGTATATTATTTCTTACAAATAGTATACTAAAATTGCCAAATGAATGTGAAACGTTTATAAACATAGAAGAAGGTTCAGGAGTAATGTTTGAAAGTAAGAACCCTAGTGAAAATAAAACTAGTTTTAAAATAAGTACTGCTGAAACATTTTTCTTTGGAAAGATAAATCAGGTTCTTTCAGATATATCAATAAAAATTAATGAAGAAAAAGAAATGCAATTACCAAGTAGTTATACATTTTTAGAGATGTACAATGCTGGATGTATAGAACAGTTAAACATTTTAGAAAGATGGAGATCACATGATTCAACTATTTCTTTAAGTGCACCTATAGGTGTTGATGGATCAGGAAAAATTATTTCTTTGGATATACATGAAAAATTTCATGGACCACATGGATTGATTGCAGGAAGTACAGGATCAGGAAAGAGTGAATTTATTATAACATATATTTTATCTTTGGCAGTAAATTATCATCCAGACGATGTAACTTTTGTTTTAATAGATTATAAAGGTGGAGGTCTTGCAGGAGCATTTGAGAGACCAGATGTACAATTACCACATTTAGTTGGAACAATAACAAATATAGATAAAAGTAGTTTACAAAGATCTTTGGAATCTATAGAAAGTGAATTGAAGAGAAGACAAGTTGAATTTAACGAAGCTAAGTTTGTAACAGGTGAAAGTACAATTGATATATATAAATATCAAAAATATTATCATAATGGAATATTAAAAAAGCCAATATCACATTTGTTTATTATTTGTGATGAGTTTGCTGAATTAAAACAACAAGAACCAGAATTTATGGATGAACTAATTAGTGTTGCTAGAATTGGGCGTAGTTTAGGAGTTCATTTAATATTAGCAACACAAAAACCATCTGGAGTTGTAAATGATCAGATTCGTAGTAATTCTAAATTTGGTGTTTGTTTAAAAGTACAATCAACTGCAGACAGTAAAGATATTGTAGATATACCAGATGCAGCTAAATTAAAAGGAGCAGGACAATTTTATTTTAAAGTTGGAAATGATGATTATTTAGCATTAGGGCAATCTGCATGGGCTGGAGCTTTGTACTATCCATCAAATGAAGTAAGAAAGAATTTTGACAATTCAATAGAATTTATTTCTAGTACAGGTCGAATTCTAAAAAAAGTAGATGATGATAAAAAGAACTCAAGTGAGAGTAAAGGTGAACAGCTTACTAATATAGTTAAATTTATTTATGATTTAGCTAAAAAAGAAAATATAAAAGAAGAACCATTATGGTTAAGTCCAATGTCTGATACAATATATTTAAATGATCTTAGAAAAAAATATAAAGTAAAAAATGAAGAAGGTATAATTAATCCTGTAATAGGAGAATATGATGATCCATCTAGGCAATTACAAAATGTTAAAACATTGAATCTTACTTCTGGAGGAAATACTATTATAT
>CAKOXR010000061.1 GCA_934130215.1 uncultured Bacilli bacterium | reverse complement strand
GTTTTATTTACTGTTACTAGTCCAAAATTAATGTTTGATTTAAAAAATTTGTTTTTATTTAAGTATTTATTTAAATTTTTTTGGAGGGCTTCAACATTCATTCCTTTGTTTTCTATTATATTTCTTAAGTATTCTAATACTATTAAATCTTCATTTACTTTATCTTGAAATAAAAAATTTATTTTTACTTTCTTCCATAGTTCTAGTGCTTTTTTATATTCTTTTGCTGTTATAAAGGCTCCGTTAATTGCTCCTATTGATGTTCCTGTTACTATGTCAAAGTTATAATTTAATTTTCGTAATGCTTTGTATGCTCCTATTTGATAGGCTCCTTTTAATCCTCCGCCTGATAATACTAATGCTTTCATTTATTTTCTCCTATATAAAATGTTACTGTTTTGTTTGTTATTTCATTTGATTGCATTATTGTTTTAATTCCTGTTAAATCTGAATACATTTTTAAATATGTTTCATCTTTATAAAATATATAATCATCTATAAACTGAATTGTTTTGTAATCTGTTGTTGTAAATAAATAAATTTTTGATTGGTTTGTTCTACATGATTTATATACTTCATATTTTCCGTTTATTTCTTTTACATATATTGTTGTTCCATAGTTTTCTCCTCTTATTTTTTTTATCATTACATATTCATTATTAGTTTCATATTCTTTAAATAATAATGTATTGTTTACTGCTGTATATGCATTTACATTGTGCCATTTTCCGTCATAATATTTAATTCCGTTTGTTGTATTTCCAACTCTTGTTATTGTTTTGTTTTTTATATCTAATTGATATTGAATTTTGGAGTCTTTATCAAATAGATATACAGAGTTTTCTTGGTTTCCTTGTATATAGGCATCATATTTTATTGTATTATTACTTCCAAATGTATCATATTGTCTTGTTTTTAGGTCAACTATATAGAATTCATTTGAATCATAGTTATTATTATAATTTATTATTAAATATTTATTTTTTATAAATGTTTTTATTTTTTGGTTATATATATCTTTTTTAAAAAGCTCAATTTCTCTAAATGATGTATTATCCCCTATTAATAGTCCTTTATAATAAGATAGAGCAATATAATAATTTTTGGGTAAATTTGATTGATAAAATTTAGTTTTCATAAAATTTATATTTGTTTGATTATCTTTATAATTATTTTTATTATATTCTGGTATATTGTCTAAAAATTTATCTATTTCATTATTTTTATTTGTATTATAATTATATTCTTTTCCATCTTTAATACATATTAAATCTGTTAATATTGTATTTTTTTTAAATATTGGTAATATGCATTCTGTACCGTTTTCATTGTAATATTTTATTTCATTTATAATATTTTTTTCTTTTTTAAAGTCTTTATATACTTGAATGTGAAATGTATTTTGATTTGTTTTTAGTTCTAGATAATAATTATTTTCTTCATTTTTTGTATTTCCTCTATAGTCTTCTTTTATTTCTATATTATTTATTTTATATGTTGATTCATGATGTTTTTTAAAATAATTAAAACTGAATTCTAAAAAGAAAAGAAATATATATATTAAAGTAATTGATGTAAATATTTTTTTCATTTCATCACCTTATTTTCATATTGTATTATTTCTTTTATTCTTCTTTGATGTCTTTCTTCATTTGAAAATGGTGTTTCTAAGAAAGAATCTATTATTTCTATAATGTTTGGATTTTTTGAACTTAGTGCAATTATATTGGCATCATTATGTTTTCTTGTTAATATTGCTTCTTCTTTTGTTTCTACTTTTGCACATCTTATTCCTTTTGTTTTATTAGCAATTATACTCATCCCGATTCCTGTTCCGCATATTAAAATTCCTTTATCAAATTCTTTTTTATTATTTAGCATCTTTAGTGCTTCTTGTGGATAATCATCTTCTTTATTATAATTATTATTATAATCTTTTACTTGATATCCTTTATTTATTAAGTGTTCTTTAATTTTTTTTGATATTTCATAACCATTATGGTCATATGATAGTCCTACTTGCATTTTGCACCTCTTTCTTCATACATTTTTTTTAATGTATCTATATTATATTTTTTGTTTTCATTTAAATTTGCATCGGGATTATATTTTAAATAATTTTCCATGTTCATTTTATCATAATCTATGATTACTTTTGTTTTTCCTTTTGTTTTATTTTTTGTTATTTTATAGTCATAACTTCCAATTTCATTTTTATATTGGTTATAACTTTTTTCTATATTTTCCATTACTTTATTAAGTGTTGATGTTGTTTTTGCTTCAATATTTTCGTTTAATTCAATTTTATAAACTTCTTTATTTTTATAATATATTTTATAATTTGTTGATATTGTATAATCTTGATTCATTGATTTTTTTGTACATATAACATAATCTTTTTTATTAAATATTATATATATTGTTGTTAATAATATTAGTACTATTATTATCTTTTTCATTTAGTCACCTTCTATATATATATATTAACATATTTTAAAAAAAAAATATAGGTTATCCTATATTTATTTATCTAATCCATATTTTTTATTGAATTTTTCAACACGACCTGTTTTTACTTTTTTACCTTGTGTTCCTGTAAATGCTGGATGGCATTTATTACATACTTCTACATGTAATGTTTCTTTATTAGACATTACTTCAAATGTATTTCCGCATGCACAAGTAACAGTTGTTTTTACATATTTTCCCATTTTTCTTATCTCCTTCCGCCATGACTAAAATTAGTCATAGAAAATTAATTCTTTCATATTATACCAATATATATTATTTTTATCAAGTCTTATTTTGAATTTTTGTAACAATTTTATGATAATGTCAGTATAGTTAGTTTTTTGAAAATGTCAGTAAATGATATAATAACTTTACAAAAGATGAAAAGAAATAAATTTATCCAAAACTCATTAAACATATAATAATAATCAATTGTTAAAGAAATGGTAAAAAAAATCAAGTCAAGGATGAATTTTAGTAAGTTCATCTTAGTACTTGACTTGATAATTAGATGTTTAATATTTTTATCTATAAATTTTACTTTTATTGATTATATATATTAATACTACGGGTATTTTCTAAAAAAATTAGAATTATTTAATAAAAGATTGTTTATTTAATTTATAGTTAACTCAATAATTAGGTATTACTATAGCTCTTAGACCATAGTGGTTGTTACTACTACTATTACTTTTAAATGTTATTTTAATATAGTTAGAATTAATTGTTATTGTTTCCTTTGTTTTTATATATCCACCATATTTTTTATTATTGTTTATACCAGTTGTTGAGGAAGAAGAATCATATATTAAGAAATAATCATAGTCTGTACTATAAGTTTGATAGTCTAGTATAACTGTTAAACTTTTTGCTCCTTCGAATGTATGTTCACCAAGTATAACATTATCTTGTGAATTAGGGTATGGATTATGAGCAGACTCAATTGTTTTACATGCAGTTGTAACAATGTCAGTTATTGTTGCATCAGTATCAAGCATTATAAATTCATTTCCATTTATAGTAGTTCCATTCATTTTAAATGATGTTACATAATTATTACCTGATATAGATATTAAAGTTACTTTAGTACCTTTTAATCGATTGTTAGATTCATATTTTATATCATCATTACCAGTTATTGTAATTGAATTTTCTGGAATTATATTTCCTTTTATAATATTACTATCATCCATTAATTTAGTTGCAATCATATTATCAACTAAAGTTGATGCAGAAGCTATATAATTTACTGTTATTTTAGAATCACTAGCTGTTGCTGCACCCGTAAACATTAAATAATAATCAATAATATTAGCATTCATTATATTTATTGTTGTTGTAAGTTTTAAACAATTTTGAAACATCCAAGCCATAATTGTTACATTTGATGTATTAAAACTACTTAAATCTAAAGTTGTTAAGGATGAACATTCATAAAACATACTTTGCATATCTATTACTTTTGTCGTATCAAAATTACTTAAATCTAAACTTATTAAGGATGAACATTCATAAAACATACCTAGCATATCTGTTACATTTGATGTATTGAGTTTACTTAAATCTAAACTTGTTAAGGATGAACAATAATAAAACATATTTCTCATATTTGTTACATTTGCCGTATTAAAACTATTATTAAAATTAATTTGAGTCAAATTGGATATTTTTATCCCGAATCGTTGTTCTTCATAAAATGAAAATATATCTTCACAATTAGATGGTGCAAATATTTTATAGTTACTTACTATATATAAATTATATAATATATTTGAACCTGATTTTTCTCCACTATCAACTAAATAACCATATACTTTATTTTCTTGAGTTGAACTTTCTGTTATATCCCAACACAAATCACTATCGCCTGCACAACTACTTGGTAAATTACTTAAATCATTACCAAAATTTATAGTTCTTATATAAGGTTTATAATTATTATTCCAAAACTCTGTTCCACCATTTGCATTTTCATTATATCCATTTTTCATGTAAGCAATTTCCATTATAGTACCTTTAGCTTTTATTAAAATATCACTATTTATAGTAGTATCAGACTTATAATATATTATAACACTACTACTAGTATTACTATCTATAGATCCACTATATGTATTATTATTAATTAAATTGTTATAGCTACTATCTGTATAAAAATTAATTGAACTATCACCTATTAATTCAATAGTATAATCTGTTCCACTTTTAGATCCAGTAGTATTAATATTAACATTAAATGATCCACTAGTACCACTTAAATGTAATTTATAACCTCCATCTTCAATAATACCATTATCTACACTTACTTTAAATACCCAATCTTTTACAGTTGCCGTTACATTACCATCTATTGTATTTTTAAATGTTGAATAAGTGTAAGATATAGTAAAAAAAAGTAAAAACATCATAGTTAAATAAAACATTTCTTTCTTCATAAATTAACACTCCTTAATAAGTTATAATTACATCCAAAAAAAATTGATTTTCTATAGTTTTTA
>CAKOXR010000060.1 GCA_934130215.1 uncultured Bacilli bacterium | reverse complement strand
TTGTTAGTGTATTATATATATTCATAAAATACCCTCACTCCAATAAAGTATACTATATTTTTTGTTTTTTTTCAACTAAACTATTGCATATTAAAAAAAAATATGATATCATTAAATACGTGTTGGACCCTTAGCTCAGTTGGTTAGAGCATTCGGCTCATAACCGAGCGGTCATAGGTTCGAGTCCTATAGGGTCCACCACTTGCGGGTGTGGCGAAATTGGCAGACGCGCTAGACTTAGGATCTAGTGGTATATCCATGGGGGTTCAAGTCCCTTCACCCGCACCATTAATAAATTTGTTCAATTATTTGAGCATTAAATAAATTTCAGTCCAATATGACTGATTTTTTTTATAAATTAATAAAAAATGATAAAAAAATTAATTTAAATATTTAATTATATGATAGAATAAATGATCAAAGAAACTTTATTCAATTGTAGAAAGGATGTGAGTTATGAATAAAGACAATATTAAAGCAGAAATTATAGTAAAAGACCATAAAATTGGTGTTTTGAGAATTGGAAATAAAGAATATATTTCACTTACTGATTTAGCAAGATATGCAGATAATGAAGAACCTAGACTTCCAATTAGAGATTGGATGAGAAGCAAAGAAGTAATTTCTTATTTGGGACTATGGGAAAGAATACATAACGAAAATTTTAAAGGGGGCGAATTCGACTCGTTTAAAAATGAGGCTGGAAGCAACACTTTTAAAATGTCACCTCAAAAATGGATAAGAGAAACAAATGCTATGGGAATTATATCAAAATCAGGTAGGTATGACGGTGGAACATTTGCAGATCCCGATATTGCATTTGAATTTGCAAGTTGGTTAAGTCCTGAATTTAAATTATATGTTATTCAAGAATTTCAAAGATTAAAGAAAAATGAAGCATACCAGAACAAAATTGATTGGCATGCTAATAGAGTTTTGGCAAAAGTTAGTTATATTGTTCATACTGATGCGATTAAAAACATTATAGTTCCAACTTTAACTGAAAAACAAAAGAAATTCGTGTATGCAGAAGAAGCTGATGTTTTAAATGTTGCATTATTTGGTATAACTGCTAAAGAATGGAGAGAAAGTAATTCAGAATTAGGAGATAAAGGAAATATTAGAGATTATACTGACTTACTTCATTTAGTAATATTAAATAATTTAGAAAACATTAATGCTGAATTAATTGAAATGAAAATACCACAAAAAGAAAGACTTATTAGATTAAATAATATTGCTAGGAAACAAATGGAATTATTAAAAAATAATAAATCATTTAATAACCTTGAGTATATTGAAAACAAAGTAAATAACAAGCAAAAATTACCAATATAAAAATGGCTCACATTGAAGTGAGTCATTCTCATTTATTAATAGAAAAAACTGTAATTAATTCTTTTTGAATATTATATATATCTTCATAAAGAAAATCTAACATTTCTGATTCCGTCATATTACTATTACTAACATAATCTTTAACAGATAAAACACTTGGTAATTTAAGAGTTTCTTCTTTTAATTTGATTAATTCTGAAATCATGATTAATTCATTACTTATTTGATTCCTTTTTTCATATAAAGACAAATTAGAAAATGCTTTTTTAAATTCTTCTGTCATTATCTACTCATGCCTCCAATAGAATTATCTTGAGTTGCTTCAGAAATCATTTGTTGCTTTTCTTGTGTATTTAGATTTGCTTGTTGCATAGCATTTACTTGTTGTCCTCTAACTGACACATCTAATTGCCTTTGCTTGTCTCTTTCTTCATAAAAATGTTTTTTACTTTCTTGTTCTAAAGTTTCTTTTCTTTTTTGCATTTTATCAATATGATTTTCATAATAATTTTCACTTGTAATACCAGTATGTCTTACATTATTTATAGAAGATAATTTCATATCAACACCTTCAGTTCTTACTTTATTATCTTCTGAAGCAACCGACATATATTCTTTAGAAGTTTTAATTCTCATTTCAACAAGTTGTGCTAGTAAATCTTTTATATTAACTTTACCATTACCATTTTGTAATAACTGCACAATTTGATCTTTTTTTTCATTTGGTAATAATCCTTGAATATCTGATAGAGAAATTTCACCATTAGTATTAATAGAATTATAGATAATGCCTTTTAATTTTTCATTATCTTCTTTTGAAAGAGTGATACCATTGCTATCAAATAATAGAGATGGATTTTTTAGTCCTTCTTCAATTATATGATAAACTTTGTTTTGATCGCTTGTATTATAATGTTGTGCTAAATCTCCATAATTATCAACAATCTTATTTATATTAATTCCATCTATATCATCAGTAAGTAATCTTGATTCAGAATCATATAAACGAGTGTGTAATGTCGTTTGTCGAAGCAAATGTCCTTCTTCAATATTATGATTTAATCTATCCATACTACGCTCTGCTTCATCAATATCCCCAATATGTCTTTGTCGTTTATATTCTTGTTCAAATTTCATTTGATCCAAGAGTTGCTGTCTAGCGATTTTTAACTGTTGATTATAAATAGAATTGTATATTTCCCTTGAATATCCTTTTGGGTATTTTTCTTTAATTATTTGTTGGGTTAAATATGTAGCAAGTTTACTTGCTTTTTCAGTTGGAGATTCAACAAAATCATCAACTGTGTTTTGAATATTATCCATTATTTCTCATCCTTTCTAGAATAATATATAACAACTTTATTATTTTCATATAAATATTTCATCATCTTTTCATACCTCCAATAGAATTATCTTGAGTTGCTTCAGAAATCATTTGTTGCATTTCTTGTGTATTTAGATTTGCTTGTTGCATAGCATTAATCTGTTGAGTCCTTACTGAAATATCTAACTGTCTTTGCTTATCCCTTTCTTCAATAAATGCCTTTTTTGCTTCTTCATTACATTGTATTTCTGTTTCTTGTCTAATTTCTTTTTTTATTTGGTCTAATTTACTAAAATAAGATTCATCATATGCTCCTGCATTTGTTAATATTTCTTTATTATTTATTAATCTATTTATAACTTTTGGTACTTGCTCAGTAAATACAGGATGATCTTGTCCAGTTAATTCTTTATATCTAGCATTTAATTTGGCAGCTGACACCGGATCGTTAAATGGGTGATGTGCAAGTCCATCAATTATTACAGGTTGTCCATTATAATAGTTTAATAAAGAAGAAATATCTTCTAAACTTGCCTCTTGTGGATTTAATATTATTTCACTAGCTCTATTTAAAATATGATTATGATTACCTATTTCAATATTGTTACCTTTTAATTGTTCATAAACAGTAGGATTGCCATTGACACTTATACCTTGACCTTTTTTTATTTGTTCTTCTAAAATTTGATCTTGTATTTTTACAAAAGTCGGATGATCATGTCCGGTTAATTCTTTATATCTAGCATTTAATGAAGAGCCTTGTAAAGGATTAGGTCTAAAATGATATTGTATTCCATCAATTAGAACCGAATCTTGATTATAATGATCTAATATATCTTTAATATCATCTAAACTAGCCTTAGAAATATTAAATTTTATTGCATCAAATTTATTAATATAACTATCTTTTTTACTAGAAAGTATGCTAATACCTAACCCTTGCCCTGTTAAATTATTTTTTAATCTTTGATATATGGTTGGTTTTCCATTGACACTTATTCCTTCACCAGAATTAATAATTTTATCCAAAACTTTTTTTTGTTCACTTACAAATCTGGGATGATCTTCTCCAGTAAGTTGTTTATATCTAGCATTTAAACAAGCAGCATCAAGTGGGTTAATGTTATAATAATAATTTCCACCATTTACTTCTATTACCCCTTGATTGTAGTAATCTAAAATATTTTTAACATCTTCCAAACTAGCTTTAGACATATCATATTTGATTTCTTTAAATTTTTTATAAAAATCTATAATTTGTTCGTTAGTATTACTCATACATTACCTCCAAATATATTATAACATTTTATTAATTAATTTTCTCAATTATATATTAATTTCTTTATTTTATTGAAAATTTTTATAAATTTGTGGTATATTATATACAGAACTGATATTTATTAATAGCTATTCGTAGATATAAGTGTTAAAAATAAATTCTTGTATCGCACCATTAATAAATTTGTTTAAATTTGAGCATTAAATAAATTTCAGTCCAATATGACTGATTTTTTTTTATAAATTAATAAAAAATGATATAATATTTATAGGTGATATCAATGGCATATATATTATTTCACATTCCACATTCTTCATTAAAAATACCCAGTATTTACTTTAGTATATGTACAAAAAACAAAGATTTTATAAATAAATTTAATATAGAGTTATCAGATTATTTAACAGATAAATTAATCCCAAATAATTGTCATAAATTAATTTTTAAATATTCTAGACTATTTTGTGATGTTGAAAAATTTAAAGATGATTCAAAAGAAATTATGTCTCAAAAAGGAATGGGAGTAATTTATACAAAAATTTACAATAATATTATTACTATTCCAAATAAAAAATACAAAACAAAAGTTATTAAATCTTATTATGATAAACATCATAATAAATTAAATAAAATAGTAATTCAATCATTAAAAAATAATAATAAATGCATACTAATTGATTTTCATAGTTTTTCTGATGAAATGGTTAATAAATTATTTAATATCATAAATACCCCTGATATTTGTATTGGAATTGATAAAAAATATACAAATCAAAAATTACTAAATTTTACAATTAATTACTTTAAAAAATATGATTATTCAGTAAAAATTAACACACCTTATTCAGGTACTATGATCCCAAATAAATTTATTAATAAAAATAATAGAAATTTTTCTTCAATAATGATTGAAATTAATAAAAGAATTTATTTAAATAATAAAAAAGACTTTATTAAACTAAAAAATTGTATAGAAAACTATTATAAAATAATAAAAAAATTTTAAAAAAAAGGGGCTGTAATGAAATAGAATAATTTCATTCAGTTCTTTTTTTTTGCTTTTTGTTTAACATATGGAAACTTT
>CAKOXR010000059.1 GCA_934130215.1 uncultured Bacilli bacterium | reverse complement strand
GCATAACATTGCATGTAACATCTTCTTTATTTCCATAAAGATATCTTATTGTTCCTTTTTCAGCTTTATTTGGATTAGTTGCTCCCATTATTTTTCTAACTTTATTGATTGCATCTTTTCCAAATATTGTCATTGATATTATTGGGCCTGATAACATAAATTCTTTTAAATGAGGGAAAAATGGTTTATCAATTAAATGAGAATAATGTTCATTTATAAATTCTTCATTTAATTTTACAATGTTAACATCTTTTATAGATAATCCATTATCTAACATTTTTTCCATTACATTTTTAAATATTTTTTGTTTTACCCCATCTGGTTTAATCATTACAAATGTTTCTTCCATAATAATCCTTTCTAACCCTCTTTATATTCTTTACAAACTTTATCAAGTGCATCAACTATAGCTTCAGTTTCTTCATATGTTTTAACTTTTATTCCTGATGCATATATATGTCCTCCACCACCAAAATCTTGAGCAACTGTGTTTATTATTGGTCCTCTAGATCTTATTGATACTCTTATATTATTATTAATTGAATCTATTGAAAAGAAAACCCATACTAATATTTCATCGATATAATTAAAGTTATTTATCATATTTCCTGCTGTTGCTACATCTATATTATATTCATGCATTTTATCTTCTGTTATTAATAAATGTCCAACTCCATTTGCCGTTACTTTTAAATTTTCTGATAAATATCCTTGAAATCTTAATTCTTTTAATGGTCTCATATATAAATTATTATAGACTTTATCTATATCAATTTTTTGTTCTTTTAATAATTTAGATACTAAAGAAAATGTTTTTTCTGATGTATATGAGTATAAAAATCGGTTTGTATCTGCGACTAATCCTGTATATAATTTTTCTGCTATTTCTTTATTAAATTTAAATGGTGTATTAAAAACTAATTCCATTACCATTTGTGATGCACTTGATGCTGTATCATCAATCCATTCTATATCACAAAATTTTTCAACAAATGGATGATGATCTATTTTTATAGAAAATGAATAATTCTTATAACTTGTTCCATCAATTCTTTTAGAATCTGGTATATCTGTTACAATTAATAATGAATTTTCTATTTCTTCTGGTAATTTATCTAATGTTCCTAAATATTTAAATTTAGTTGCACTTGCACCTATAACATATACTTTCTTTTTAGGAAATTTATTTAATATAATATCTTTTAAAGCCAAACTACTAGCAAGAGCATCAGGATCTGGTCCAATATGTCTAGCAATTACAATTGTATTATATTTTTTTATAGCTTTATATATTTTTTTATAAATATTATTCATACAACACCCAAACTTTTCTTTGCATATTTATTATACAACATTTTTATTAAAAAAAAAAGCACTTATTTATTAATAAAAGCAAGTTATATAATCTAACTTTATATTTAACTTATAATTAAAATATTTAATTAATGATGTTTAAAATATTAAAACCAGCTATCACAATATAAAACTAAAAAAAGTAATAAAAAAGACTATTTCAGTAGTCTAATCTATTACTTTATCAAATGTATCTTTTACAATCATAATTTCTTCATTAGTTGGTAAAACCATAACAGTTATTTTAGAATCACCATCTGATATAATACCTTCATGTAAATCTTTAAAACTTGCGATTTTATCATTTAATTCTTCATCTAAAGTTATACCTAAAACACTAAGTCTATCCATTACCATTTTTCTCATAGCAGAACCATTCTCTAGTACACCTGCTGTAAATACTATAGAATCAACTTTACCTTCTAATTCTAAATAATAATCAACAATGTATTTTGCAATTCTATTAGCATACATATTTAGTGCAAGAATAGCATTTTCGTTTCCTTCAGAAGCAAGTTTTTCAACATCTCTACAATCAGCAACACCACTAATACCAAGAAAACCACTTTTTTTATTTAAATCATCAGTAATTTCATCAATATTTTTACCAGATTCATTCATAACATACTTTAATATTGAAGGATCAATAGCACCTGATCTAGTTCCCATCATAAGGCCATCTAAAGGTGTTAAACCCATTGTAGTATCATAACATTTACCATCTTTTATACAAGCGATAGATGCACCACTACCTACATGGCAAATAATTAAGTTAACATTTTCTTTGCCTAATCTTTTTTTCATTTCACCTGTAATATACTTATGGCTTGTACCATGGAAACCATATTTTCTAACTCCATATTTTGTGTACCATTCATATGGAACTGGATAAATATAATTTTCTTTTGGCATTGTTTGATGGAAAGCAGTATCAAAAACTGCAACATTTATAACATTTGGAAGTGCTTCTCTCATCGCTTTAATTCCAGCTAAATTTCCTGGATGATGTAAAGGTCCTAGTTTTGTTAAATCTTCAATGTCTTTAACAACTTCATCAGTAATAACAACTGAATCAGAATATTTTTCACCGCCATGTAATACTCTATGACCAATTCCTTTAATTTCATCTAATGATGAAACAACATTATTCTTAAATAATTCATCAATTAAAACTTGAACTGCTTCTGTATGATTTTTAAGATATTTTTCACTTTTAATTTTTTGTCCATTAATTTTTACATTCCAAAAACAATCTGGCATTCCTATTTTTTCAATGTATCCACTAATTAAAACTTTTTCTTCTGGCATTTCATATAATTGAAATTTTAATGATGAACTACCAGCATTAACACATAATATTTTCACTTTCTCACTCCTTGTTTATATAATACCACACTTTTATGAATTTTGTTCATAAAAATATAATATTTTTTTAACTTCTTCTATATTTTTACAATAACAAATTTTTTCTTTTACTTCTTTTGAATTATTTTCACCTTTTAAATACCAAGAAATATGACTTCTGATTTCTAAAAGAGCAGTTTTTTCTCCTCTATTTTTAACAAGTAAATCTAGATGTTTATTAATCATACTAATTTTATCATGAATAGTTATATTAGATGGTAATAAATTGTTTTCTAAAAATGAAATTGTATCTTTAATTAACCAAGGATTACCGAGTAAAGCTCTTCCAATCATAACTGCATCACAACCTGTTTGTTCAATCATGTTATAAGCATCATAAATGGTTTTAATGTCACCGTTACCTATAACTGGTATTTTAACGGTTTCTTTAACTTTTTTTATAATTTCCCAATCAGCTTTACCACTATACCCCATTGCTCTAGTACGGGGATGAATACTAATAGCATCCCCTCCAGATTTTTCAATAATTTGAGCAATTAAAACTGCATTAATATTATCGTTATCCCAACCACTTCTTATTTTTACGGTAACTGGAACATTACAACTGTTTTTTACTGCTTTAACAATTTCCCCAACTTTTTCAGGATTTTTAAGTAATCCACTACCTGCTTCTGAGTGAACCGCAACTTTAGGAACAGGACATCCCATATTAATATCAATTATATCAATTTTATATTTTGAACAAAGTATCTTAGCTGCTTTAGCAAGAACTGTTGGATTAGATCCAAATATTTGAAGTCCAACTTTCATGTTTAAATCATCAATCCCATTTAACATATCAAATGTTTTTTTACTTCCTCTTATAACTGCTTCAGAACTTATTAATTCAGTAAAGGCAAGACTACAACCCATTTCTTCGATAATTTTCATATATGATGGATTAGATATTCCAGCCATAGGAGCCATAACTACATTATGTTTAATTAAAATATTACCAATTTTAAACATATTTCACCTCGTTTTATAATTATAATATATTATTATAATTTTATCTAGTCAAAATAAAGAAAAAAGAACTTAATCTATTTTCTTAAGTTCTATTCTTGCTTTTGCACTTTCATCAGTACAAGTATTTCTCATAGCTTCAGCAATTGTTTGAGTATCAGTTGTATAACCTATTATAATATGTGCTGTTGGATCAGACGCTTCACTTAGAAACATATCTGAATATTTTTTTATATTTGGATTCATTATATTTATTTGTGTTTGAAGTTTTGAACAGTTGCCAAACATATTAGACATGTCCTCAACTTTTGCTGTATTAAAACTACTTAAATGCAAATTTGTTAAGGATGAGCAATTATAAAACATCCAGCTCATATCAGTTACCTTTTCCGTATTAAAACTTCTTAAATCTAAACTTGTTAAGGATGAACAAAAATAAAACATACCATACATAATCGTTACATTTGCTGTATTAAAACAGCTTAAATCTAAACTTATTAAGGATGAACAACTAGAAAACATATATTCCATATTAGTTACATTTACTGTATTAAAACTACTTAAATCTAAACTTGTTAAGGATCTACAAACACGAAACATATTACTCATTTCTGATACTTTTGCCGTATTAAATTTACTTATATCTAAACTTGTTAAGGATAAACAAGATCCAAACATATATTCCATATTAGTTACATTTGCCGTATTAAAACTACTTAAATCCAGACTTGTTAAGGATGTACAGAAATAAAACATATATTTCATATTAATTACATTTGCCGTATTAAAACTACTTAAATCCAAACTTATTAAGGATGAACATTCTGAAAACATATTATGCATATTTGTTACATTTGTCGTATTAAAACCACTTAAATCTAAACTTGTTAAGGATTCACATCCATCAAACATATTATTCATATCTGTTACTTTTGCCGTATTAAAACCACTTGAATCTAAACTTGTTAAGGATGAACAATGAGAAAACATATAGCCCATATTCGTTACATTTGAAGTATTAAAATTATTATTAAAGTTTATCCGATTTAAATTATAAATTAAATTATAATTTTCATCTAGTTTATAAAAAACAAACATTCCCTTGCAATCAGATGGTGCAAAGATTGGTGCATCACTTACTATATATAAGTTATATAAAAGCTTTGTATTATCTCTTTCATCTTTTAATCCAGTATCAACTAAATAACCATATACTTTTTTCTTTTGAGTCGCACTTTCAGATATATCCCAACATAAGTTTTCTTCAGTACATGTACTAGGTAAATTACTTAAATCATTACCAAAATTGATTGTTCTTATATAAGGCCTATATAC
>CAKOXR010000058.1 GCA_934130215.1 uncultured Bacilli bacterium | reverse complement strand
CTTGAGGCTCTGCTTGTAACATAGCCCTATGGGCGTTATGAGTAAAATACCTCCGGCTAAGCCGGAGGATTTTTATTATAATGGGACTTTTGTATTGTAAAAAAAATGGACATATGATAGTATAATATTGAATAAAAGGGGGGATTTTTATGAAGTTGAAAAAAGCAATAGCTTTTCTTATAGCTTTTATAATGGTGTTACAAAATTTAGCAACAATAGTTTTTGCAGTAGAAGTAGATATAACTGACGAAAAAGAAAATGAAATTGCTAGTGTTCAAACTAATCAGGAAGATGAGAAAAAGGAGGAAAAAGTAAAAATAAATTTCGAAGATGCTAATTTTGAAAATTATATGCAAAATAACTATGATTTCGATAAAGATGGAATTCTAACAGATGCTGACATATTGCAAATTGAAAACTTAGATATATATAATCTTAATGCAAGTATAAAAAGTTTTAAAGGAATAGAAGCCGCAAAAAATGTAAAAAGAGTAAATATATCATATAACTACAGTAATGCAGATTTTTCAGCGTTTTTTGATATGACAAGTGTAGAGAATTTAGAAATATTTTCAAATGATTATAACATTGATGGAATTGAAAAGATGCAAAATTTAAAGACATTAAGCTTGTATCAATCTACATCAAATGGAGAGATTAATTATGAGCCTATAAAAAATCTGAATTTAGAAAGTTTGACAATAAATATTATTAATCCTAATATAACTTTTGATTTGAATGTAATTGCTAATATGACTAAATTGCAATATTTAAGGATTGATGGAAGTATTACGAATCAACAAGTTTTAAGTAGTTTGAATCAAATTACAAGTTTATCATTAACAAATGCTAATATAGTTGATCTAGGATTTTTGAAAAATTTAACTAATTTACAAAATTTAACTTTAATTAGAAATAAAATTACTAATATATCTGTACTTTATAATTTGGAAAATTTGAATTATGTGGATTTACAAAATAATTCAATAAATATTAATTCTGATGAAAATAGAGAAACATATGAAAAATTAGTTGCAAATGGTGTAATGGTTAATGTAAATGAAAATGATGATAGTGAGATTGTAAATATACCAGATAGCGAATTAAAAAAATGTTTGATTAGTTTTAATTTAGATACTAACAATGATGGTGAAATTTCAAAACAGGAAATGGAAAAAATCCAAGGAATGTACATATATACTACAAGTTACAATGTAAAATCATTAGAAGGTTTGCAGTATGCAACAAATTTACAAAGTCTAACATTAGGATTTTATGACAATAGTTCAAATGTTTCATTACAACCACTTTACAATTTATCTAATTTAAAAGGATTAAATATTTATGCATTTGGAAATCAAGGATTTGATATAAGTGTGTTGAGCAATTTTAAAGAATTGGAAGCATTAACTATTAATGGAAAAATTGAGAACCAAGATTTATTGTGGAATTATACTCAATTAAAGAAATTAACAATTTATCCAAATGCTGATATGAATATTAATGGATTGCGAAACCTTAATAATTTAGAGTATTTAAGTGTTTGGCCTGTTTCAAATTTAAATATGATTTTTGACTTGAATTTGATAGCCAATATGGCTAATTTACAATATTTAAGTATTAGTGGACAAGTTATTAATCAACAAATTTTAAATAATTTACAACAGATTACAAATTTATCGTTAACAAATGGTAATATTGTCGACCTATACTTTCTATCAAATTTAACCAATTTACAAAATTTAAATTTAATAAAAAATAAAATTACTAATATATCTGTACTTTCAAATTTAAAAAATTTAAAAAATGTAGAGTTACGAAATAATCCAATTAATATAAATTCTGAAGAAAATAAATCTGTGTATGAAGAGCTAATAGAAAATGGAGTATATATAAGTGTAGATAAATATGATGAAAGTGAAATCATAACAATACCAGATGAAGGATTAAAAAAATGTTTACTTGATAATAATTTAGATACTAACAATGATGATGAATTTTCTATACAGGAAATGGAAAATATTCAAAATTTAAGTATAAATTCGAATTATTTAGTAAAATCATTGGAAGGATTGCAATATGCAACAAATTTAAAAAGACTTTCTTTAGAATTTAACTATAATAATTCAAATATTTCATTAGAGCCAATTTGTAATTTAATTAATCTGGAACAATTAACATTATATGGTGGAATATTTGGTGAAGATAATTTTGACTTTTTAAAAGGATTAACAAGTTTAACAGAATTAAACATATATAATATAAATAAAGACTTAGATTTAACAGACTTAGGAAATTATGTTAATTTAACATCACTTTCTATAAATGCAAATGGACAATTAAAAAATATAGATGCATTATTAAAATTAAATAATCTTAAAAAATTAGGAATATCTCAATATAGTGGGAATGAAAGCCTTGATATGAATGTATTAAGTAATTTTAAACAATTAGAAGATTTGAGTATTTCTGGTAACTTTAAGAATACTGCTTCATTATGGAAGATAACGCAATTAAGAAGACTAACAGTTTCAGCAAGTTCTATTACTGATTTTAATGGAATACAAGATCTTAAAGATTTAGAGTATTTAAACCTTTCAGGAAATATTGGTAATATTAATAATTTAGAACAAATGATTAAACTAGAAAAACTAAAAGAATTAATTATTTATTATAGTTCATATTCTAGTAATAATAATGATAAAGATAAGATAAAGCGTGAAGCAGAAATTGTAGAAATATTAGAAAAATTAAATTGTGAAAAAATTACATTTAATTATAGTGGTTCTTCGATTGAGTTAGATTCTATAGAAGCTGGAACAACCAAAACAATAAAACTTGAAGATATTAGTCCGATATATAAAGCTTATTTGAATAAAGATAGTAAATTATATTGTAAAAATTTTACTATTAGTAATACTGAACAGAATAGTAATCTTATAGTTGATGATGAAAACAAAACGATAACTATTATTGCAGGTAATGAAATAAAAAACGAATATGGTAGTATTAATATAAAAATGAGTCGTGATAATAATACATATGGATCTTCAGTAAGTTTTTCTTGGAAAGTCTATAAAACAGCAGATTCACAAAAAGAAATTAACATACCTGACGAAAATTTAAAACAAATTTTATTAGAAAATTATGATATTGATTCAGATGAAAAAATAACTGAAACTGATATGATAAATATGTTAGATTTAAATATTGTAAATAGTGGAATTAAAAATTTAGAAGGACTTCAAAATGCTATTAATTTAAAGTATATTTATGCATGGGATAATGAAATTACTGATATAACACCGATATTAAATTTAGAAAAATTAGAGAATATTAATTTTTATAATAATTTTATATCAGATATAACATGTTTGAAAAACGCGAAATTTTTAAACAATATAGAATATGATGAAGATATAGAATTTGGAAATAATTTTATCGACTTAACAAAAGATAATGAAAATTATAAAATTTTAAAAGAAATATTATATAAAAATATTCCAGAAGGAAAAGAGTCTTTAGTGTTTGTATATACACTTAAAAATCAAAAATATGGAAATGTTAACGAGATTAACAATATAGTAAAACTGGATTCAAATTTAAAAAATAAATTAATTGAAATAGGGCTAGATACAAATAAAGATGGCAATATTACAAGAAAAGAATTATATACTGCATATAAGATTGTTGAAGAGACTATTGATTTATCTAATTCTAATATATCTAATATATCTGGATTAGAATATTTAAATGTTCACGGTATAGATTTATCAAGCAATAATATATCAGATATATCAGACATAGAACATTTTAAACAGTTAAGTTATATAAATTTGGCACATAATAATATATCTAATATATCAGGGATTGAAAAATGTAACCAATTAAATAGTATAGATCTATCTTATAACAATTTATCAGATATAACGCCGATATCACAGTTGTTTACTATGATAGAAGATGGAAAAAGTTATTATTGGGATTATGGTGAGGGATATACGGAAATATATTTATCACATAATAAAATAAGTAATATTGACTGTATTGCTAAATGGAAGAATATAGGAAAGTTAGATTTATCATATAATATGATTACTAATATTGCAGCATTAAAAGATTATATATTCCCAGAAGAGGTTTATGAAGGGCAAAAGGATATAGATTTATCAAATAATTTTATTAATCTAGAGAATAAGAATAATATTGAAGCAAAAGAATATTTTGAAGGTAATCAAAATCCGTTAAAATTAGACAATCAGAAATCATTATCAGAAATTGCAGGATTTGAAGTTTTACAAAAATATAATAGTAATACAAATACAGTATTGGTTACAATAATTTCAAAAAGTGAATTGCAAAAAACAAAACCAACATGGACTTTAAGTGAGGATAAACTACAATATAGTAAAGAGTATACTAGTAATGGTATATATACAACAACAGTAGTAGATATTAATGGATATTCAGAAACAGTATCATTTGAAATTACAGAAATAAAATCATGGTTTGATGTTTCAAAGGAATATAATGATAAAACAAATACTGTAATTGTAAAAGTTCATTCAAAGAGTGCTTTTCAGGAAACAAAACCAACATGGAGTTTAAGTAATGATAAATTGACATATAGCAAAAAATATGAAGAAAATGGAACATATACAACAACATTTAGTGATATAAATGGAAATATTGAAAATATAGTGTTTACTATTGATGAGATTGATCAAACTGAACCACAAATAAATATCAAAACGGAATATGATGAGAAAACGAATACAGTAACAGTAAAAGCAATATCAAATGAAATATTAGGACAAACAAAACCAACATGGACTTTAAGTGAAGATAAATTGACATATTGCAAAGTGTATGAAGAAAATGGAACATATACAACAACATTTAGTGATATATATGGAAATTCTATAAAAGTTTCATTTGATGTTACTGAAATAAAGTCAGGATATGATGTATATAAATCATATAATAAAGAAACAAATACTGTTAAAGTAGAAGTTAAGTCAAAATGTAAGTTGCTTGCAACGAAACCAACATGGAGACTAAGTGAAGA
>CAKOXR010000057.1 GCA_934130215.1 uncultured Bacilli bacterium | reverse complement strand
ATTCAAGGTAGTAGTGCTGATATTATAAAAAAAGCGATGATTGAAATTGATAGAGAAATTATTAAAAGAAAACTGAAAACTAAAATGATTATTCAAGTTCATGATGAACTTATATTTGATGTTCCTTTTGATGAAATAGATATTATTAAAGAATTAGTATCCAATATAATGGAAAATACTTGTAAATTAGATGTACCTCTTAAGGTAGAAATTGATTATGGTGATAATTGGTATAATGTAAAATAGTAAAATTTTATAAAAGTTATTGCTTTTTCATTAAAAATTTATTATAATTCATATGTTTTATACATTTTTATTTGATATTTTCATTTAATAATGCTATAATATGATAGACGCTTTTAAAGGGAGGGAAATTATGGCTAAAAAAGGTGAAGCTAGAGAATTAGTTACTCTTAAATGTAGTGTTTGTAAATCTGAAAACTATCGAGTTTCAAAAAATAAAAAAAATACTACAGATCGTTTAGAATTAAATAAATTCTGTAGTAAATGTAGATCTAACACATTACATAAAGAAAGCAAATAGTATGGGAGTTGACTTATGATAAACGTAAATGATATTAAAGTTGGAATGACAGTTTTATTTGAGGGCGATATTTATTCAGTTATTGATTTTTTACATGTAAAACCTGGTAAAGGTGCTGCTTTCATGAAAACTAAATTAAGAAATTTAAGAACTGGTGCGATTATAGAAAAAACTTTTAATAGTAGTATTAAATTAGAAAAAGCCATGATTGAAAAACACCCAATGCAATTTTTATATAATGATGGCAATAAATATAATTTTATGAATATGCAAACTTTTGAACAAATAGAATTATCAAGTGATCAAGTTGGGGAAGATGCTATTTATTTAAAAGAAGGATTAGAAGTTGATTTAACTTTTTATGAAGGAGAATTATTAGGTTTAATTTTACCTGATAAAATTGCTATGAAGATTGTTTCTACAGAACCTGCTGTAAAGGGTAATACAACTAATAATGCTCAAAAAGATGCAGTTTTAGAAACTGGTCATACTATAAGAGTTCCTCTATTTATTGAAGAAGGGGAAACAGTTTTAATTTCAACTAAAGATGGAAAATATGTTTCAAGAGCTTAAAGCTCTTTTTTTAATAAAAAAAACTAATGAATAAATTTATCATTAGTTCTTCCAAGTATCCAATCTGCTGAATAATTATAATTTTTACAAACTTCTATTAAAAATGCTCCTAATATTAAAACTTTACCTTTTTCATATGCATGCCATGTAGATGCTGATGTATTAAGTCTTTTTGAAAAATCTCTTAATGATTCATTCATATCTTTTCTTATTTCAAATGTTCTTTTAGAAACAATATTTAAATTAATTTCGTTATTTGAAATTATTTTTATTTTTTTATTTGTTAAACCTAAAATATAATCAATGTTTATTTTATAGAAAGATGCTATTTGGTAAAGTCTTTTTGTAGGTATAAAATCTTTTCCATTTTCCCATCTAGCATAAATAGAATCACTTACATTTAATATATTTGCAAGATCTTTTTTGCTTAAATCACTTAATTCTCTTAAGTCCTCTAATCTATTATTCATTGTAATCACCTAAAATAATTTTTACATTAAAAATAGTATTATTCAAAAAATCGAACAAAATACGAATAGTATGTGATATAATATTTAAGAGGAATAAAATTATGATAATACAAATTAAAAAAAAGATTAGTTTTTATGATTTACTTAAGTTATTAAAAAAAAATAAAAATCCATATAGAATTAAATTAACATTAAAACAAAAAACAACTACTTATATTTATGATATAGAAAGTAATTGTTATGTTTTAGAAAATATAAATAATAGAGGATATATATTTAATGATTATTTAAATGAAACTTTAACTGATAAACAAATGTTATATAATAATATAGAAATAGAAGACAATTATTTGTCTTCTAAACTTCTTAAGTAATCTAAAAATGTATTATATGCTTTATTTTCAAAATATAAATTCATTTTATTAAATTTAAAATTTTTATCTTTTGATATTATTAATTCTTTAATGAAAAATGAAAGTAAATTAGGATTCCTAACTAATAAGGGACCAATTAAATATGAACCAAAAAAGTTTTTATAATAAATTCCTTCTTCTTCTGAATTAGGGTAACTTCCAATTCCTCTTATAACTGTAAAAAGAGGATTTTTTATATTTTTTGTTGTATAGCTTTGATTTTGAAAACCAATTATTTTTGATTTTATAGTTGGCATATTAAATACTGCTTGGTCAACCATTCTAAATGGTTCTTTTTTTGATTCATAATCAAATATATTAAGGCATTTATGAGTTATATTATCTTGTTTTAAAGTTTTACCAAATAAAACAATAGAATTACCAGTTGAAAGAAAAAATTTGTTATTTTCAATATATTCTTTTATACTTTTTTTATATTTCATTATATCTTTTAAAGCAAGTAATATATTTTCTTCAGTACCAGAACCAATATAAACTAAATCATATTTTTTAAAATCAATATTATCATTTAAAGTTAAAAATTCTATGTTTACTTTTATATTTTGTTCTTCAAGATGGTTTTTTAAAGCTTTTATATTACCGTTTTCACCATATAAATTTAATAAATCATAATAAAGATGTAATATATTAATTTCCATTTTTTTCTCCTTTCATATTATTGTTAAAAGGTTCAACCATATCAAAGTTTAAAATACCATATATATTTCCTTTTGTTTTTGATTTTATAAATTTGGTTGCTTCTTCGATTAAAGGAATTACAACAATTTTGTTTTCATCAATATTTGCATATTTTAATCTAAGTGCAATATCATATGCTTGAGGACCTATACAAATAATTTTATCTATTTCATTATTTGATAAAAGTTCAAATTGGATATCATAAAGCCATGATAAGTCATCAAAATTATATCTTCTACTTATTTCCTTCCAACCAATTATTAATGTTTTTAATTCATTATTTCTTTTAACAAATAATAAAGATTGATTATATGTAGTTGCATTTTCTGCTTTATTATTTAAAACATAAACAATCCGATTATTAAATGTATATTTATTAAATATTTTTAAATTTACAGGTATTTTTGATATAGTATTACATGCTTCATCTAAATTAAGATTTATTAAAGATGAAACTGTAAATGCTGCGATTGTATTATAAACCTCAAATAAAGTATTAAAGGGAATATTAAATTTATATTCATCATTTACTACTACATAACTTTTTTCATAGTCTAACTTAGTTACTTCCATTAAAGGTTTTTGCCTTTTAAAATTACAATTTGGACAATAGTAATTTCCTAATGTTTCACAGTGATAATAATTATATAATAATTTACTATTACAATTTGGACAATATTTTATATTTAAATTATCAAATATTTCTTCTTTGTAAGTATAATCATTTAAACCAATACCAAATAAAGTGTAATTGTTTTTTGTGTCAATTATAAATTTTTGTGTATAAGGATCATCAGCATTTAATACTAAATGCATATCTTTAGTTAAAGCTTTTTTTATTTCTTCGTAAACTATTTCAAAGTTACCATGTCTTGGTGGTTGATCTCTTGTTATATTTGTAATAACAACATAATTAGGTTTTAAATATTTAAATAATAATTTTGTATATCTTTCATCTATTTCTGTAACTAAAATATCTTTATTTATTTCACCTTTTAAATTACATGATTTTAATAAAGTTGTTAAAATTCCAGTTACTAAATTAGAACCTTTATCATTAAAAACAACTGTTTTACCTTGTTTTCGTGCTATATCAACAATTAAATTACAAGTTGAACCTTTACCACTTGATCCTGTTACACTGATTACTGTTTTAGGAAGTTTAATTTTACTTAAAATGTTTTTATCAATTTTAAGAGCAATTGATCCTGGTAAAACACTACCACGATTTAATAAATTACCGAAAAAAATTAGTATTTTCGCTGTTATTATACTTAATGTTTTCATTTGTATCACCTTTATAAATTATAGCACATCCTTTAAAAAAATATATAAAAATTTCATTATTTTTTACAAAATATAACTAGTTTTGTCGAATTTGTTAATTTTTTTTTAAATTAATGTTATATTAAAAAAGGTGATGATATGTTTAATGTAGATATAATATATAATAGAGATACTTTATATATATTAGTAGAAGGGAATTTAAATAAAAAAAATATAATTAAATTAAGAAGTAGGTTATATGATATTATAAAATCTTATAATATTTTAAATATTGTTTTAGATGTTAAAAAAACAAATATAATGGATGAAATTGAATTTTATAATTTTTTAGATGATTATGATATGAAATATGAAGGCAAATTAAAAGTAGTAGAGGCCTAACATATTTTTTTTTATTGTTCATATATTTTAATGATGAATATGTATAATAATTTAAAAAATTATATAATGGAAAATGAATTTTGTATTCATATATTTGAAAATCAAATTAATATTATAAATTATATTAGTATTTATGAATTTAATGAGAGTTCAATTATTATTAAATATAAAAAAGGTTTTATTTATATTAAAGGATCTAATTTAAGTGTTTGTAAACTTTTAAACAATGAAATTTTAATTAATGGTAATTTAGATAAATTAGAATTCAGGTGAGTATGGTAATATTAAAAATAAGTGGAAAAAATAAAAATAACTTTATTTATAAATTATATCAAAATAAAATAAATTTATATAAAATTAAATATAAAGATGATAATATATATATTTATATTAATAAAGATGATTTAGAAAAGGTAAAAAAAATAAAATCTATATATGATGTATCTTTAGTTGGTTTTGATGGTTTTATTAAAATAAAAAAAGAATTTGAAAATAATTTTGTTTTTTTTATTTCTATAATTTTTGGTATTTTTTTAATATATCTATTAGGAAATATTGTATTTAATATAGATATTATAACTAATAATAATAAAATAAAATCTATTATAAATCAGGAATTATATAATAATGGTATTTATAAATATAGTTTTAAAAAGAGTTTTAATGAAAAAAATAAAATTAAAAATGTTATTTTATCTAAATATAAAGATAATATAGAATGGTTAGAGATAGATTATATTGGTACAAGGTGTATTGT
>CAKOXR010000056.1 GCA_934130215.1 uncultured Bacilli bacterium | reverse complement strand
CATTGATTCACCACTTGTTTCAAGAGTAAAAACAGTACTTTTATTTGGAACAAGCGATGCCGGAAGTTCAAAGAATGTATCGGGTTTTTCTATTGCTTCAATTGGAGAGCCACAAGTTACTTTACCGAGTAAAGGAACCTTTATCACATCCTCATCCTCATTAGCATATTCGTTGTCAACTAGTAATTCAATTGTTCTAAATTTATTGTTTGTTGTTTTAATTAAACCTTTTTCTTCTAAATTTTTTAAATGAACAAAAACAGTGGCTGATGAACTCAAGTTAAGACCTTTACCAATTTCTCTTATTGATGGTGGATATCCAAACTGAACGATAAATTTTTTTATATAGTCAAGTACCTCAGCTTGCTTTTTAGTAGGTGTTTCCATTTTATCACTCCTTATAAAAATATTAGCATACCAAATGTAAAAAGTCAAACAAAGTTTTGCTTTTTGTGTTGACACGAACAAATGTATGTATTATTATAATGATGTGAGGAGTGATAAAAGTGTTAAAGAGTTTGTTAAGAAAAAATCAGGAGTTAATATTTTTGATATTAATAATAATTGGAGCTTTTATTCTCCTGAATGTTAGAGTAAATAAAATAAATAATTCTAGTAGTTATAATCAAGTATTAAGCTATTATACTGGAGAGTAAACATCAATATTCTAATTATTGATAATTTATGGTAAAATAAATTATATAAGAGTTAGAGGTTGATAGTATGAAGAAGATATTATTGTTATATGCCAGTTATGGGACAGGACATAGATCAATTTGTAATTATATAAACGATTATTTTAAATCTAGTGGTAAATTTGTTGTTAAAGAGATAGATTTAATAAAATACTCTATGCCTATAATTGGTAATATGTCGAAAAGAATGTTTGAATCGCTAATATTGAATCATCCATATTTGTGGGACTTAATATATAATACTTTTGATAATAAGGTTAATTCTACAGTCTCTAATAAAATATCTTTAAAATTATTTGAAAACAAAAAAATAAAGCAAGAAATAATAGACTATAATCCCGACGTAGTAATTTCCACCCACTTCATGGGAAGTTCACTGATTTCTAAATATAATAAAAAAGAGTATATTGATACTAAATTAATTACTATAGTTACTGATTATAAAGCTCATAACTTTTGGTTTACAAATGCAAAAAGTGAAGATGCTATAATTGTTACTAGTATTGATGAAAAAATAAATTTAATATTAAAAGGTGTTCAAGCTAGTAAAATCAAAACATATGGTATGCCAATAAGAAAAGACTATATTAATAACAATTATAAACCTAATGTTGTTCGTAAAAAACTTAATATTAAAAATGAAAATAGAACTTGCTTGTTTTATGGCGGTGGTGGCTGTGGTCAAAGCTCATCATATTTATTTTTAAAAGAACTTATTGAGTTAGATGAAAATCTTAATATAATATTTGTTGCAGGAAAAAATGAGAAATTAAGGCGTAACGTAGATGCTTTAAAAGAAAATAGTGGTTCAAAAAATCTTATTGTAAAAGGTTTTATATCTAATGCTCCAGAATTATTATCTATATGCGATTTTGTTATAACAAAGCCTGGTGGTGTAACTGTCACAGAATGTCTTTATAATCATAAACCGATGGTCTTATTGAAAACTGTTGGTGGACAGGAAAAGGGAAATTGCAATTATTTAGTCAGAAAAGGATATGCTAAAAGTGTTAAAAATCCTAATCAAATAAAAGAATGTGTTAAAAATTTAATTGACAATTTTTCTGAGCTTGATAAAATGAATAAAAGAATTGAAAAAATCGAAGATAAAAAACCTATGGAAAAATTGTTCGATTTAGTATGTAATATGATTGGTGATGCAAATGAATAATAAGATTATTGAAGAACTTCAGTATTTAGTACGAATAATGAATGACAGAGATAATAAATATTTGAACGAGAACTATGAAATATTGCCATTTCTTTATTCTTTATATGCCAATCATTTAAATATTAATCCAATGGATTACATGTGGATAAATCGTGATAGAGTGTTATTTTTATTAGAAAACTGTATGCCAGCTTTATATGCAATATTATTTATGTCTGGGTATAATATCTCTTACAATGACGTTTTAAATTATTCTAATAAGTACAGTAAACTTTCGATTTATCCGGAAATAAATAATCAAATGGGAATAGATATGTTTATGAGTTTGAATTCTGAAGAATTTTTGACGTCTCTTGGTATTTCATTTGGTGAAAACTATTATCAAAATTTGCTGGCTGAAAAAACTGATAATCATGGATTAATAAATTATAAAATATATATTTTTATCGAACATGAAAAATTATGTAGTAGTAAAATTTTAGACATAATTGAAAAAACCAAGTATTCAGATTTGAAAAATTTAGTAATAGTTAATGTGATTAGTAAGAATAGTATTTTAAAGAAAAAATATTTAGATATTAGGAATATATTTAATGTTAAAAAAATAAATGATTGTTGCGATATATCAGAAATTGATAAGGTATTAAATAATATTAACTCAGTTAAAAATAATCCAATTTTAATAGAATTATTTATTGATAAGAAAATAAGCAGTGATAATATTATAACTGAATTTGACGAAAATTTAATGATAGAATTTAGAGCAAAAATAAAAGAAAGACTACAAATTAGGTATTTAGATTGGCTAAATTATAAAGCTCTAAATGATGAAAATACACGAAATGTCGTTTTAAATGATTTTGTATGTCATAGTAAAAGTAGAAATCTTCTTGACATAAATAAAGAAATTATTAATTATATTAAGCAAAAAAGTTTTGATGTTGTTTTATATAATGATGTATGTAATATACCGATGACTTCCAACAATTTATTATCTATTAGTAATGGTATATCTTTAAGCGGTTTGAGATCTATATATATCGACAAATCTTATAATTTACAATATTTATTTCCTCAAATTAAAATTGTTTCAACGTTTAATATAAATACTATTCTAATCTTTACTTATGATACTTATCATAGATTCGGTGAGCTTTTTTCATCACAAAATGAAATAAATTTTTTACAAAATATAGATAATTTTTCTGTATATACTCCATTTAATTATTCAGAATTAATATATTCTTGGAATTCTATATTGAAAAAAAGTGGGCCATGTTGTTTGATATTACCTAAAATAGATACTGATTTAGCCAGTTCACAGTTTATTAATGGAGGATATGTATTATCTAGTACCCAAAATATTCAAGGCGTTTTAGTTGCTAGTGGTGTCGATGTAATAAAAGCATTAGAAATTAAAGAAATGTTAGAAATTAGAAATGTGTTTTTAAGAGTTGTAAGTATTCCAAATTATAATGATTTTCTTGATACGGATATTATATATCAAAATGATATACTGCCAATTTCAGTAAAAAGGATAATTTTAACTAGTGGAATAAATAACAATTTAAGCAAACTAGTTTATAGCAATAAATATGTAATAAATATAAAACAAGTAAAAACAAACGATGAGATTATTGAAAAAATTTTAGAATTGTTAGAAAAAATCTGACAATTTTTTTATTTAATTTTTATATAATATGCTTGGTGATTGATTAGATGCGAACTTTTTATGTTTTTAGTGTAAATAATGAATTTAAAAATCTGACAAAGAATAATTCCATAAGTTTATTTGAAACTTTTGATAAAATACATTTTTTAATTAATAGTAATTTTGATTTAGCATATAATTTATTTGATACAGTAATATGTAATATAAATAAAAGTAATAAAAATAAATATCTTTATTTAAAAAACAAGGATAATTTATTCTATACATATAATAATTATTATCATCAAATATATGATTATTATAATAATGAAAATACAAAAATAAGAGTATTAAATACTTATATTAAAATTGATACAAATGTTGATTTTCCAAATGTGATAAAGGATTTAACAACCTATGATAATTTATTTGTATGTGATTTTGAAAATAAAGATTATTTTTGGCTTAGTGATATATATAATTTAGTCGTTGCTTAATTATGATATTTTAGATATAATGTTAATAAGTAGGAGGTCTATTATGGGACATGATATTTTAATGATAATTATTGGCCTTATTCCTGGGATTATAATAGGATTTGTTATAGCAAGAACTGTTACAAAAAATTATTTAAAAAAGAATCCTCCAATTAATGAAAAAATGATCGAAACATTAATGAGTGGAATGGGAAGAAAGCCATCACAAAAGCAAGTAAAACAAATGATGCAACAAATGAATAGATTCATGTAAAAACAATGTATAATTGTTTTTATTTTTTATTTATGATATGATAATCTAAGATAGGATAGGGATAGAAATGGGAAGAGAAGTAATAATATTTTTACTTGGTATGATTTTAATGCTTATTGTTGTTTCCATTTGTATTTATAAGATGCTTACAAAGAAATCTCTAAACAAAATAAAAATAGACCCTATTAAAGAAATGAATAAAGATAAAAAATATGAAATAAAAGATAAAAATTCTGCCAATGCAAAACTGTTTGGTTTTGATAATAGTGATGATGATTTGGATAAAACACAAGTTTTTTCTAAGATTACTGAAGATGAATTATTTAAATATTATGATATTGATAATCAAATATTTAATGTTAAAGATGATATGCCTAAGCTTAAAAATTAAAGAATTCTTGGTCATTCATTTTTTTTATGATATAATTATCTAAGGTGAAGTTATGGCAAAATATGATGAAAATTCAATTAAAATATTAGAAGGATTAGAAGCTGTAAGAAAAAGACCTGGTATGTATATAGGTTCTACTGATAAAAGAGGACTTCATCACTTGGTTTGGGAGATAGTTGATAATTGTATTGACGAAATTATAAATGGCTATGGTAATAAGATTAAAATAACTATCAATTCTGATAAGAGTATTACTATTTCTGATAATGGTCGTGGTGTTCCAACGGGAATGCACGCATCAGGTAAATCTACTCCTGAAGTAATTTATACAATTTTGCATGCTGGTGGTAAGTTTACTGATCAAGGATACAAAGTATCAGGTGGATTACATGGTGTAGGTGCAAGTGTAGTAAATGCATTATCAAAATGGATGGAAGTTACTATTTATCGCGATGGTAAGATTCATCAAATAAAATTCTGCGATGGTGGTAAGGTAAAAGAACCGTTAAAGGAAATAGGAAAAACTAATAAAACTGGTACAACTGTAACATTTTTACCAGATAATGAGATATTTGATAACTGTAATTTTAGTTACACAACTATTAGGGAAAGGATGCAAGAATCCGCTTTTCTTCTAAATAATTTAACTATTGAACTTAATGATGAAGAAGATGATAAACATGATGTATTTCATTA
>CAKOXR010000055.1 GCA_934130215.1 uncultured Bacilli bacterium | reverse complement strand
GGTTTTGTATTATCATTTACTACTTTAGTTGCTATATTTACAGCTTCTTTCATAACATCTATATTATCTCTAACATAAATAAAGCCTCTTGAATGTAGTTCAATTTGATGTTTTAGTTTCTTTGTTTGTTTATCAATTGTTACAACCGCTACTACTACTCCATTATCACTTAACATTTCACGATCTTTTAAAACAATTTCACCAACATCTCCAACTTCACCATCTATTAATAATTCATCTGTTTTAATTTTGGTGTTATCATCTATTAATTTACCATTTTTAAATGTAACAACTTCACCATTTAATTTACATAAAATATTTTCTTCATTCATACCAGCTATAAGTGCAGCTTTTTTATTTGCAACTTCATGTCTATATTCACCATTAACTGGCATATAATATTTTGGATTTAATAAATTTATCATTAACATTAAATCTTCGCTTGATGCATGATGAGATAAATATTTACTACTTAAATCAATTAAATTACATCCAATACGGGCTATTCCATCTAATAGTTTAGTACTACTTTTTTCCATTCCTGGGAATACTGGAGACATAAATAATACTGTATCTTTTTTATTTAATTTTATAAATTTATCATAACCTTTTATAATTCTTAAAAAGTTTGAAAATGGTTTTTCTCTATCATCTGCAATTAAAACAACAATATTTTTATCATTTACATGACTTATTGTTTTAATGCGGTTAATATCAAATGTCATATAATTAAGTTTAATTGAATTTAATATTATATCTTGTAATCTTTTACCAATTATTACAACATTTCTTTCAGTATGCATTATACCATTAAATAATTCTTGTATTTTATAAAATTGGTTTGGAAAAACACTTATTAGGATTCTATCTTCTTGGTCTAACATTTCATTTAGAATTGGTGTTATACGATTATTAGGTGCTGTAAAGCCTTTTTTTTCAGCATACATTGATTCACTTAATAAACATAATACTCCTTGTTTTCCGATATATGCAAGTTTTCCTATATCTGTTTTATAAGGCCCTAGCATTGATGAGTCAAACATGAAGTTTCCTGTATAAAATATTGCTCCATCAACAGTATTTATAACATATCCTACACTATCTGGTACTGAATGGGTTAAACTTATTGGAAATACACTTACTTTACCAAAATTTAATTTTACATGTGGTTTTATTTCAATTAATTTAGAATAATTTATTTTTGATTCTTCTAATTCTCTTTTTATTATTTCCATTGTAAATTTTGTTGCATATACTGGTACATTTTCTAATTCTTCTAATATATCAGGTAATGCCCCCATTTGTTCGTCGTGACCGTGTGTTATAAAAATACCTTTTATTTTCTTTTTGTTTTGTATTAAATAATCATATTTTGGTATTATATAATCTACACCTAACATACTGTCATCAGCATATTTAAGTCCTGCATCAAATACAAATATATTATTATCTATATCTACAATATACATGTTTTTCCCTATTTCGTTTAATCCGCCTAATGCGAATATTTTTATTTTTGCCATAGTTCCTCCTTTCTTATTTTTAACATTTATAATTTTATCATATTTTTTAATTATTTTAAAGAAAAAAAGTTAAACTATAATATTAAATTTAACGTTTTTTCTAAATCCATATCTTTTAGTTCTTCATATGCTTTTCGATCGCCTCTATTGGCTTTTTCGATTAAATATTGAATATATGGATCCGTACTTTCCCCAATTATTTTAATTTGTTTATTGTTTTCTTTATAAAGGTTTGTAAATATATATAATTTTCTTATTTGTAAATATTCTTTTAATAGTTCTCTTTCAATATCGTTTACAATTTTTTTTGTTTCATTTAAAGATCCTACTTTAGATAAAATACGATATTCTTCTATTTTATTATATATATAATCATTAATATATGAATTATTATGGGCCATTTCTGGTATGTTAGATGATATGTTTTTTAATAGGTTTATGATTAAATATTTAAATAATTTATTGTTTTTATTTGTTGCTTTTATAATTTCTTTATCTTTATTATATAAAACATCAAAATATTTATTAGTTTTATTATATTTATATTGTAATAAATAGTGTGATATTAATAAATCATTTAAATATCCTTTATTATATAAATAATATGTTAAATCATTAGTATCTTGAAAAAGAGTTGTAAATTTATCTGCTTCTAGAATTGTTAATTTTTTTTTTGTTTTTGTTTTGATAATTGTTTCTTTTAAATTTCTATCATAACCTACTAATTCATATCTACCCATAATTTATTTTTCCTTTATTTTTTGTTTTATTTGGTTTGTTATTATTTGTTCTACTTTTATATTAAAATTATTTAAAATCATTCTTTTAGTTTTTAAATCTAATTTTTTAGATAATACTTTTTCATATTTTTCAATTATATCATTTGGTTCATCAAATATCATTATGTTTATTTTTTGGTTTTCTTTTGTATAAAGAGTTTCTACTATACCATAATTGATATCTTGTCTTACTTTTTCCATATATTTATAATATGCTTTCATGTATATTTCTTTTCTTTTAATGATAAATTGTTCAATTAAGGTATCTTCTATTTCTTCACAGTTATATATTTGATGTGCTATTTTTCTTATATTTTCTAATTTATCAAAGTAATTAAATGTTATTATTTCATCTGTTTTTTGATTTAATATTGATAATACATTTATTTCCATTTTAATCCCCCCTTAAGTGATTAATAATATACCATTTCTTTTATAAAATGTCAAATTTTTAATTTAAAAAAGCATAATAATTTTATGCTTTATATGAACATGTTGAACAGTGTAATTTACTATTTTTTTCAAGTAAAATATTACCACATTCAGGACATTTTTCATCTGTTGGTTTATCCCAATATGCTGTTTTACATTCTGGATAATTAGAGCATCCATAAAATATTTTTCCTTTTTTACTTCTTTTTTTAATTATTTTTCCATTACAATTTGGACAATTACATATTTCTTCTTTATTTTCTTCTTGTTTTATATATTTACAGTTTGGATAATTACTACATGCTATAAATTTACCGTATTTACCTTTTCTATATACTAGTGGACTATTACATTCTGGGCATAATTCTCCTGTTTCTTCTGCTTCTTTTTTTGGCATTTCTTTAAATGCTGTTTCTACATATGGTTCAAATTCGTTATAGAATTGTTTTAATGTTTCAATCCAAGATCTTTTGCCTTCTGCGATTTCATCGAGATTATTTTCCATTGATGCTGTATATTTTACATTTATTAAATGACTGAAGTATTGTTCTAGTTTTTCAGTTATTTCAATTCCTATTTCTGTTGGTACAAATTTTTTGTCTTGTATATTAACATAGCCTCTTTCTTTTATTGTATCAATTATTTTAGCATATGTACTTGGTCTTCCGATTCCTAAATCTTCCATTTCTTTTATTAGTTTTGCTTCTGTATATCTTGATGGTGGTTTTGTGAAATGTTGTTCTTTTTCGATTGTTTCAGATAATATGATATTTGTTTTGTAATCTTTAAAGTTTGGTAATATATTGTCTTGTACATCTTCATAATCTTTATATACTTTTAAATATCCGTCGAATGTTATTATACTTCCTGTTGCTTTAAATATGTAATTATTATTTGATAGGTTAATTGTTGTTTGTATGTATTTTGCTTTTTTCATTAATGAAGCTAGTGCTCTATAGTATATTATTCTATATAGTTTATATTCATCTGGTGTTAGGTATTGTTTTATTTCTTCTGGTATTCTTTTTATACTTGTTGGTCTTATTGCTTCGTGTGCATCTTGAATGTTTTCTGTTTTTTTTGTTTTTTTAACTTCCCCTATATATTCTGCTCCGTATTTGTTTTTAATAAATTGATATGTTTCATCAATAAAGTCATTAGAGAGTCTTATAGAGTCTGTTCTCATATATGTTATTAAACCAACTGTTTCTCCGGGTAAATCAATTCCTTCATATAGTTTTTGTGCGATTGACATTGTTTTTTTGGCTGTCATTCCAAGTTTTGTTGATGCATCTTGTTGTAGTGTTGATGTTATAAATGGTGGTTTTGAGTTTCTTGTTTTTTCTTTTTCTGTTATGTTTTCTATTTTAAAGTCTTTATTTAATTTGTTTAATATATTGTTTGCTTCTTCTTCAGTTTTTATTTCAATTGTTTTATTTTTATATGTATCTAACTGTGCTTTAAAGTTTGAGAATATTGATGTTATTGTCCAATATTCTTCTTGTTTAAATTTTTCGATTTCTTTTTCTTTATCTACTATTAGTTTAAGTGCGACTGATTGTACACGACCTGCTGATGATCCGTTTGTTTTTGCTTGCATTAATTTACTTAGTCTAAATCCGATTATTCTATCTAGTATTCTTCTTGTTTCTTGTGAGTTTACTAAATTCATATCTATATCTCTTGCATGTTTTAATGAATCTAATATTGCTTTTTTTGTTACTTCATTAAATACTATTCTTTTATATGTTTTATTTTTTAGGTCTAAACATTCTTTTAAATGCCAACTGATTGCTTCTCCTTCACGGTCTGGATCGGTTGCTAGATATACTGTATCTACTTTTTTTACTTCTTCATTTAATTCTTTTGTTACTTTTTTCTTTCCTGTTATATATGCATAGTCTGGTTTAAAGTCATGTTCTATATCAACTCCTAGTCCATATTTTCCTTTTGTTGATAAATCTCTTATATGTCCTTTACTTGATACTACATGATAATCTTTGTTTAAATATTTTTCAATTGTTTTAGATTTACTTGGTGATTCTACAATTATTAAATTTTTTGACATTGTCTTCGCCTCCCATTAATTTATACACTAAAATTTTAAATATGTCAATATTTATATATTATGGTTATTTTAAAAAAATATGGTATATTAACCATATTATATATTATTATTTTGAGTGATGTCTTATAAGTCTTGAACCAGTTAAAACACTATTGTTTGTACTACCAGCAATATAATCAGCTTTAAAATAATACATCCCTGCTTTATTGGAAGTATCACAATTACCACCTGTTATAAGAACTGCATTTCCTGTTTTTTGTTCGTAATAGTCTGTAATACTATTGCCAATTTCAGTTTGTACTGCGATTGGTAACCCTATTAAAGGATTGTTGCTATCATAACCTAGTTTTGTTATATAACCGTTAGTATTGGAATTTACATAACCTAATGCTTTATAGTTTCCATCAAATACATCCGATGCGAATGTTTTGTAATCATAATTTATATATACTTGATTGTCTTTTATATTTATCCCATCTATAAATTCACCTACATTTCCATATAATCCTTCAATACCTCTATAAATTACATTATAGAAAAAATTATCGGAACTACCCATTCCCGATTTCATCCCCAATTGATCATTTTTGCCTAAACTAAAAGTTCCACCACTTCCGCCAACAACACGACCTTCACCTAATACAGTTTGAGAATCATAATTTGCATATTCAACTAAATATAATTGTTGTATAATAAACCAGTGATAATCCATTAATGAAAATTCATTTCCCAATTTTTGAGCACTTGCTCTAAATGCTTCAATTGTTGAGCCAGCAGATGCAAAAACACCACTTATAGAACGAGCTTTAAAATCTTCTGCATTACCTGAGTAATCATTATGAGCTGAAGAATAAGCATTTTTTCCACCACTTATTTCATATCTTCCAACACTAAATGGTTCTGAATATGAATATCCATCCTTATTATATTTTGATATATATTGATATTCTATACCATCAACTACTTCTCTTTTATAATAAAATCCTGGTATATAAGTTAATACTTCCCCATTTGTTCCATCAAATTTAAAA
>CAKOXR010000054.1 GCA_934130215.1 uncultured Bacilli bacterium | reverse complement strand
CCAAGATAAAGCGGAAGAAATAATCAAAAACGAAATATTAATACTAGCTGGAGGATTAGGAATCCCTTGCCTTTCAACAGATACAACCGCAGCAATAAGAGCACAAGAACTAAATGTTGATTATATATTAAAAGGAACCAATGTAGATGGAATATATGATAGTGATCCTAAATTAAATCCATCAGCACACCTTTATAAAAAAATATCATATAAAGAAGCAATTGAAAAAAATTTAAAAGTAATGGATATATCAGCATTTGAAATATGTAAGAAAAATAACATTAAATTAATAGTATATAATGCAAATGATCTAAATAACATAATAAAAGTATGTAATGGAGGAACTATTGGAACAATAGTTGACAATTATGAATAAAAAAGGTTTTACATTAGTAGAGTTACTAGCAGTTTTAATAATACTTGGAATAGTAATAACAATAACAGCAACCAGTATATTAAAACAAATAAAAGACTCAAAAAAAACATTAACCGAATCTCAAATTAATCTAGTTAAAACAGCATCAATTGAATATGCAGATAAAAAAGGATTTTTTAAAACAAATAATACTAAATATAATATATGCATAGAATCACTAAAAAAAGAAGGACTAATAGATGATGATATTATAAATACATTAAAAGGTAATTATTATGTTGAATTAACCGTTAAATGTGAAAATAAATGCTATTTTTCACCAAGTGATCTAAAAGAATATAAAAATAGTTCTATATGTAATTAGAACTTTTTTTAGTAAACAAAATAAAATAAAAACATATAATTTAATAGGTGATTATATGTCAAAAAAAGAAGAATTTAAAGAATTTGTTAAAAATAACCCCAGTTTAATAAACTTTGTAAACAATAACCAAATGACATGGCAAAAATTCTATGAAATATATGACATGTATGGTAAAGATGATAATGTTTGGGATCAATACATAAGAAAAGATAAAACAATATCAAGTGGAATAGGTCTAATAGATGCATTTAAATGGTTTAAAAACATTGATTTAGACTCTGTACAAAATGGAGTAAACAATTTACAAAAAGTCGTAGATATTATACAAGATTTTGGAAACAAAAATATTAAAAAAGAAAATTATAAACCAAGACCACTTTATAAACATTTTGATGATTAATGTATATAAATACTCAGTTTAAAATAAAAAATAATCCCAAATACATCGAATTCTTGCACACCAATTCCTACTGGTATAAAAAATTAAATAGAACAACCAAAAATTTTAATGATTTTGAAAACGATTTTAAAAATAAAATGAGTTTAAATTTACAAAACAAAATAAATGAAGTAGTAGAATCTTTAGACTTAATATCAACATTTATTTCAAAAATGCAATAAATATAGACAATTTAAAATATATTTTATATAATATATTTGGTGATTTATATGAGAATAATAAGTGGAAAATATAAAGGAAAAATAATAAAAGAATACAATATTGAAGGAACAAGACCAACAATGGATCGAATCAAAGAATCTTTATTTGCAATGATTCAAACTCATTTAGAAAATAGTACATGTTTAGATCTCTTTTGTGGAAGTGGAAGCCTTGGAATAGAAGCATTAAGTAATGGAGCAAAAGAATGTTATTTTATAGATAAAAATAAAAAAGTAACAGACATATTAAAAAATAATACAAAAGATATTAATAATGTTTATATTATAAATAATGATTATGAAAAATTTTTAAAAACTACAAATAAAAAATATGATATTATTTTTTTAGATCCACCATATGATTTATTTTTAATAAATAATTCAATTAAATTAATTGAACAAAATAATCTATTAAATGATAATGGTTTAATAATATGTGAATATACAAAAGAAATTATAAAAACAAACCTTTTTTTACTAAAAGAAAAAAAATATGGAGATAAATATATAAGAATATATAAAAAAATACTTAAATAAAATTTGTTTTTAATAAAAGTATTTTTTTTTATAATCTAAAAGGGAAAACATAAAAAAAATCGTATAGTATTAGTAGGAGGGGAAAAAATCATGAAAAAATATCCATTTATAAAACAAAGTGAACAAAAAGATTGTGGAGCAACATGTATAGCAATGATTTTAAAATATTATGGTTCTTATGTAAGTATGGAAGAATTAAGAAATGTTACAAATACCGATAGATATGGAGTAAATTTATATGATTTAATTCAAACTTTAAAACAATATGGATTTGAAGCAAATGCTTTAGAAGGAACAATAGACCAACTAAAACAAGAAGAAATAATATACCCATTAATAGCATTCCTAAAAACAAATAACGGTCATTATATAGTAGTTTATAAAATAGATTTTAAAAAAAACAAAATAACTATCGGAGATCCAGCAACAAAATTAAAAACGATTCCCTTAAATGATTTTGTAAAAGAGTGGGGTAATATTATAGTAACAATGTATCCTATAAAAAAACTTCCATATAAACCAGAAAAAATAAAACCAATAGAGTTTATATATCATTTTTTAAAAGATCAAAAATCAAATATATATCAAGCATTAATATTTTCCTTATTTATAACAATTTTTACTGTATGTTCAACTTATTATTTTCAATTTATAATAGATTCTATTGGGAAAAACAAAAAATTATTATTCATATTTATAAGTTTTATATTACTTGGAATAATAAAAGAAATAACTTTATATATGAAAAACAAATTATTTAATTATATAAAATATAAAATGGATATTGATATGAACTATGATGTTTATAAAAAAATGATTTATTTACCCTTCAAATATTATGCTGATAGAACTATTGGAGATATAATATCAAGAATTAATAATTTAAACAATGTAAAAGAATTTATATGTGATATAACACTTTATTATTTAAATGGAATAATAATAAGTATTATAACTATATTATTATTATTTACAATTAATTCAAAATTACTTTTTTTAACAATATTAAATATTTTAATATATTCTATAATATCTATAACATTTAATAAATATTTTAAAAATAAAATAATTGAGATCCAAGAAAATAAAGCACAAGAAGTAAGTTATTTAACAGAAACAATATCTGCATATAATACTGTAAAAGGAATTAATTTATATAAATATGTTTTAAATAAATATAAAAATAAATTAAGAATATATTGTTTTAAATATTTAAAAACTAAAAATATAAATGAAATAATGAAAACAATTGAAAATATAATTACACTAATATTTTCTAGCTTTATTATCTATAAAGGAGCAATTATGATAAGTAATAATGAAATTAGTTTAGGAAAACTAATAACATTCAATTATTTAGTAAGTTATTTATTTGAACCAATTAAAAATATATTAGATTCCTTGCTTAGTATAAATGAAATTAAAAGTTCAATAAAAAGAGTAATTGATTTATATTATTATGATGAAAATGAACCACAAAATAAAATAGATAAAGGAAATATAAAAATAAACAATTTAAATTTTTCATATAATTATAAAAATGTTTTAAAAAATATAAATTTATCTATTAATCAAAATGAAAAATTAATGGTTATAGGAGAAAGTGGATCAGGAAAAAGTAGTTTATTTAAATTATTAATGAAATATTATAAAGTAAATTCTAACAGTATAAAAATAGATAATATTGATATCAATGATATTAATATTAACAAAGATATATGTTATATATCACAAAATGAAGTTTTATTTAATACGAGTTTATATGAAAATCTTGTACTTGATAGTAATGTTAAACAAAATGAAGTTGATGAAATTTCTAATAAAGTATATATAAATAAATTTAATTATAAAATGTTAATTGAAGAAAATGGATTTAATATATCAGGTGGCGAAAAAATGAGAATTGTACTAGCTCGTACATTACTTAGAAAACCTAAAATATTAATCATTGATGAAGCATTAAATGCTGTTGATGTAAATTTAGAAAGAAAAATATTAAAAAATATACTTAACATGGAAATGACTATCATTTTTGTATCTCATAGACTAGATAATATGGATTTATTTAATCGTATAATAGAACTAAAGGAAGGAAAAATTATAAAAGATGTTTCCATATGTAATACAAAATAAAAAATTTATTAATTATTGGATGATATTTATAGTACTAATAACTGTTTTATTATTATTTGTTTTATTAACTAAATATGAAGAATGTAATATATATACAGGTTTAAAAGAAAATAATAAAACAAAAATATTAATTGAAAATGAAAATATAACAAAATTACCTGAAAAACTTGTATTTGAAAATAAAAGTTATAATTATAAAATTGTTGAAATAAGTGAAGATTATTATTTAAACAATAATAAATTTTATAAAATGATAACAATTGAAAGTGATTATAAAATAAATAAAAAAGCAGTTGAATTAAAATTTGTATATGGTAAAAAAAGTTTATTTGATGAAATAACAGGAGGAAAAATATGAAAAAAATAGACAATTTTAAAATGAAAAAAATATCAGGTGGTGCTGGTTTCTCAATTGGACTAGCTATAGGATTTAGTGCAGTTTTAAATTTTTTAATCGGTGTTGTTGTAGGATATACAAATCCTTCAAAATGTAGGGGGTGATCAATTTGCACTATTTAACTAAAAATGAAATGAAACAAATAAGTGGAGGAATTAATATAACAGGAGCACTTCTTCAAAATTTACTTAGTTTCTTCAAAATGTTTTATGATTTAGGAAATTCATTAGGAACAGCACTAAAAAAAATCCAAAATGGAAATGTTTGTTAAAGCAGATTTTATCTGCTTTTTAAATTTTTAATATTACTTAAAAAAACTATTTGTATTTTAACTAAAATTGTGTTATCATTATTATAGAGAAATTAGGAGGATACAATATGGGGATTAATATAAAAAAAATTTTTTCAACATCTGATAACAATGTAAATTCATCATCTGTTGATGAGTATTATAATGTAACTGAAGAAGAAGCTTTAGAAAGTAATGATGGTAAAACAAAAATGATTTTAGTTGAACCAAGAGCTTATTCTGAATCTGTTCAAATAAGTGATTATTTAAAATCAAGAAATAGTGTAGTTGTAAATTTACAAAGAGTAACAGCAGATCAAGGAAAAAGAATTGTTGACTTTTTAAGTGGAACTATATATGCAATTGGTGGCGATATGCAAAAAATTGGAAACGGTATATTCTTATGTACACCAAAAAATATGAATGTTGAAGGAAAAATAACTGAAGAAAAAGCAAAAGATGGTATAGAAACTGAATGGTAAGGTGATAAAGCATGAAAGGATTTAGTCATGCCCCTAATGGTTATAATATTGAAGAAGTAAATCGATTTTTAGATCAAGTTATAAAAAAAGTAGAGCAAATGATGAACGAAAATAATACAAAAGATCTTAAAATCCAAGAACTACAAAAAGAACTAAATAATTTTAATCTTGATGAAATAGATGAAAAAGAAAGAAAATTAAAAGAATATGAACATATTGGATCAAAAGAAGATTTACTTGTTTTAAAATCAAAACTTGAACAATATGAAAAAATGGAACAAACATTACAAACCGCTATTTTAATGAGTCAAAAAACATGTGATCAAATGAAAGCATCTGCTTATAATGAAAGAGAAATAATTATTGAAGAAGCAAAAAAGAATGCTAATAGAATAATAAATGAAGCATTACTAGAAGCAGAAAAAGCAGAAAGAGATGCATTAATGATAAGAAGAAATGTAAATGTTTTTAAAAGAAGATTAAAAGATATTCTAGAACAACAACTTGATATGGTAAATGATATTGAAAGAATAGAACTATAGGAGAATTATGATAATTTTATTAATAATATTACTAGCAGCAGCACTTTATGGAGTTGTTAAAAGTGCTGATCTTTTTGTAGATGCAATGTCATCTTTAGCAAGTTATTTAAAAGTACCAACATTTATAATTGCCCTAACAGTAGTAGCT
>CAKOXR010000053.1 GCA_934130215.1 uncultured Bacilli bacterium | reverse complement strand
GTATTGATGAAAAAAGATAACTGGATATATAAAGTTTTTTTAATGACTTTTTTTCTTTCATTAACATTTAGTTTTGTATCAAATGTTATAAGTACTAATGCAAATTTATTAGTGATGATTTTAATTACAATATTAGTTATTGCAATAGGTATTGTATTTGATATGATAGGTACTGCTAGTTTAACTAGTAGCGAAGCAACATTTCATGCAAAATCTTCAAAGAAAATAAAAGGCGCTAAAGAATCTTTAAAATTATTAAAAAACTCTGTTAAAGTTGCAAGTATTTGTAATGATGTAATAGGAGATATATGTGGAATAATTAGTGGTGGTATGGGAGCTATGGTTGCTATTTCTTTATCAAAATTTATTGGTGGAAATACAGTATTAGCAAGTATACTAGTTTCAAGTATTATATCAAGTTTAACAGTCGGTGGTAAGGCAATATGTAAAACTATTGCAATAAAAAAATGTGACGATATAGTATTTATTGTTGGTAAAATTAAATGCATTTTTAATTTTAAATAACAATTTAGGTGGTTTTATGGATAAAATTAAAATAAATTTTTTTGATTCTGGTGCAGAATATTTATATAGAATACCAGATAAAATTGAATGGTTTGAAATGAGTTGTTATAACAAATTTAATAATTATGATATAACAGAATACATTATATATAATAGAGGTAAAATATTTATTGGAAAATATACAATTATAAAAAACAGAAAAGTTTTACTTAAAATATCTAATGAAGAACAAGAACTTTTAAAAAAAAGATTTATATATAAATTTATAGAATATAATGGATTAGGTGGATTAGCAATTTATTTTGCGCAATGTTTAAATGTTAATATTGATATAAAAATAGTAGAAAATAATCCTTATAAGCTACTTGGTGTAGATGAAGAATGTTCTAAAGAAAAATTAAAAGAAGCATTAGATACAAAGATAAATATCTTATTAGATGCTTATAATTCAATTGTTAAAGAAAAAATTTTAATATATAAAAATAAGAAATAATTCAAAAAAAGAATTATTTTTTTTAAAATTATGCTACAATTTATATGTAAATACTATAGAATATATTTAATTTTCACTTATTAATTTAATTAAATTAAGAAAATGTATATAGATACAATTTTATATTACTATGTTAGGAGAAATTATATGAAGGCAATTATTACTGGTGGAAGTAGTGGAATAGGAAGAGATATGGCTTATTATTTATCAAATATGGGATATGATTTGATATTAGTAGGTAGAAATAAAGAAAAATTAAATGAAGTTAAAAATAATATTAAAACTAATGTTAAAGTTTATGATATAGATTTAAGTATAATAGATAATGTTTATAAATTTTATGATAAAGTTAAAAATGAAGATATTGATATTCTTATAAATAATGCTGGATTTGGCCTATTTGGTAACTTTATTGATACTTCTTTAGATAGAGAACTAGAAATGATTAATTTGAATATTATTACATTACATATATTAACTAAATTATTTTTAATTGATTTTGTTAAAAAAGATAAAGGACGTATATTGAATGTAGCATCGAGTGCTGGATTTATGGCTGGGCCAAAATTATCTACATATTATTCTACTAAGAATTATGTTTTAAAAGAAAGTTTAGCAATATACGAAGAGTTAAAACATATGAATAGTAATGTTAAAATAAGTATTTTATGTCCTGGTCCTGTAGATACTAATTTTAATAAAGTTGCTGGAGGTTCTTTTAATACAAAAAGTGCAACTAGTGAATATGTGGCTCATTATGCAATTGATAAAATGTTTAAAAACAAATTAATTATTATTCCTACTTTGAAAATGAAGATAGTTATATTCTTAACAAGATTTATTCCTACTAAGTTATTGCTTAGAATTAATTATCATATTCAAAATGTTAAAATTAATAAATATAACAAAAATAGATAGTTTTTTCTATCTATTTTTTACTTCCATAATTACTGGTAATATTATAGGTCTTCTACCGGTCATTTCAATTATATATGGATTTAATTCTAATATTATTTGATTTTTTAAATTAATATAGTTATATCCATTATGTAATGAATTTTTTACAATATTACTTACTTTATTTTCTATGTTATGTATTAATTCAACATTTTCATTAACTAATATAAATCCTCTAGTAGTTATATTAGGTTTTATCAATAATTCTCTTTTTATTGGGTCAATATTAATTATTGTAACAAGAATACCATCATTACTCATTAATTTTCTATCTTTTATAACAATACTTCCTATATCTCCTATACGTGAACCATCTACATAAACATCTCCTGCTTGAACTTTTTTACCTAAATGTGCATCATTTTTAGTTAATTCCAAAACGTCTCCATTTTTCATTATAAATATATTATCTCGTTTTACGTCACAACTAATTGCTAAATCTCTATGACGTTTTAACATTCTATATTCACCATGTACTGGCATAAAGTATTCAGGTTTAATTATTCTTAACATCCATTTTAATTCTTCACCTTTAGCATGTCCTGAAGTATGAATGTCTGCTAGTTCAGTATTAGTATATACTTTTACACCTTTTAAATATAATTTATTAATTATTTTATTTATACTTGCTCGATTTCCTGGAATAGGGCTTGAAGAGAATACTACAACATCATCTGGTAATAATTGTATTTGTTTATGTGTACCATTTGCAATACGCGAAAGAGCTGCTAGAGGTTCTCCTTGAGAACCTGTACATAATATACATATTTGGTCTTTTTTTAATCCTTTTGCTTCATTAGCATCTATAAATATATTGCTATCTTTTATTAAATTATTTTTTAATGCTATTTCTTTAGCATTTTCCATGCTTCTACCAAATGTAATTATTTTTCTATTATTTTTCCTACACGTTTCAACAATATGTTTAATTCTATAAATATTAGATGCAAATGTTGCAATAATAATTCTAGATTTTATTTTACTAAATATATCACCTAATGCTTCATCTACAGAACTTTCACTTTTAGAAAATCCATCACTTAAAGCATTTGTACTATCAGATAATAATAATTTTACTCCTTTGGCTCCTAATTGTGCCATTTTGTGTATATCAGCCATAGGACCAATTGGAGTTAAATCAAATTTAAAATCTCCAGTCGTCATGATTATTCCAGCAGGTGAGTGTACTACTATTGCATATGAATCTGGAATAGAATGTGTAGTATTTATAAATTCTACATTCATTGTTTTAAATTTAATAAATGATTTTTCGTCAATTATTTCTAAGTTGTCATATCTTATATTTTTATCATCTAATTTTTTTTGTATTAAATCAGCTGCTATACGAGGAGCATATATATGTGGTACTTCTATGCTTTGTAATAAAAATGTAATACCACCTATATGGTCTTCGTGTCCATGAGTTATAAATAACCCTCTAATTTTCTTTTCTTTTTGTTTTAAATATGTAATATCTTGAATAACATAATCTATTCCTAGAAGTTCATCTTCAGGAAACATAACTCCTGCATCAATAATTATTAAATCATGATTTGTTTCGACAACATACATATTTTTTCCTATTTCGCCTAAACCACCTAAAGCAAATACAAGCGTACTTGTATCATTGTTTTTCATTTATATTCCTCCTTAAAAAAATTAATTACAAAGCTATAAGAATAAAGTAATTATAATACTTTTTTTTTATTTTGTCTAGTGTTGCGTATAAATTCATTTTGTAATATAATAGTTTTTACTTGAAAAAAGGGGATTTTATGGTAAAAAATGTTTTTAATGAATTACAATTAGAAAGAGAATATTTATTAGGATTAAAGAATAAAAATACTGATACTAATCAAGCATATATAGATGATACTTTAAATATGATCGAACATAATATAGATTTTATTAATAAACATAGTAAAAGTTTTAATTTAGAAAATATTAATATAGATAATTATTCATTATTAAAAAATATTGATTTATTAGATTTTTTTGATTTTCTTAATAATTATTATATATTATATAGAGATAATATTAATGTTAGTAGTGATATTACTTTTGGGATAGAAATAGAATATGAATCTTTAGAATTAGAAAAAATATATGAGTATTTTGTAAATAATAATTTATTTTGGGATATAGTTAGTGATTCTTCTTTAAATAATGGTAATGAAATTGTTAGTCCTATTTTAAATGATAGTATTAAATCTTGGAATGAGTTAAAAATAATATGTAATTTTTTAAAAAAACATAATGCTAAAACTATATCTGGTAGAACAGGAGGACATTTTCATATTGGATTACCAATATTTCATAATGAGTATAATTATTCTAAGTTTATAAAATGTTATATGTTATATGAAGATATATTAAATAGATTTTTTTGTGGAGAATATGTTAATATAAGAGAAAGTGCTATTAAATATGCTGGTTTATGTAAAAATTATATGATGAATGAAGATAATTCTTATTTTTATATTCCTAGAACAAAAGCTTTATATACAACTTGTTTTAGCTTTGATTTATTTAATGAAAAAAATACATTAGAGTTTAGAAGACCTAATGGCACTATTGAAGAAATTATATGGCAAAATAATATTAATTCTATAATAAAAATGATTCTTAATATAAATAAAGATAGTTTTGATATAGAATATATAGAGTATGAAATAGGTAGAGATATTGATAGAATTTTAAATAAATGTGATTCAGCTTATGATTATGAAATTAATATAGAAAAAGTTTTAAAGTTTGTTGATTTATTTTATGATAATAATTTAGATAAAATTAATTTTTTGAAACAATATTTTAAGGGATATGAATTATGTTTAAAAAGAAAAGAGTTAGTAAAAACAAGTAAATTTTGGAAAGAAAAAAATATAAGTTTAGTTTAGATTTTACTTATATTTTTTTGATTTTTATATGATATTATATTAAATAATATTATTGGTATAAATATTGCTATATTACTTAAATTATATGATATAGATTTATTGAAGTCTAATGCAAGTATAAATAACATAATCCATAAACATATTGCAATGAAATGATATTCTTGTTTTTTATATATTATACTAGTTATTGTTAAAATACTAATTAATATTATAAAACTTATTATTAAAGCCCACCAAGTAGAAGTATACATATTTTGTATTAAAAGTGCTAAATCACTAGTATTTGTTAAATTACTTTCAATATAATTTAATTTATCCATATAGCTAAAATATATTAGAAAATATAAACTTAATATTGTTTCTAAAATACATATTATCAATAATGATTTGCTATTTTCTTTAAATAATTTTTTCATTCAATATTTTCTTTCTATAAAATGTATATAAGTGTTGAGATGTTTTTTCTATTGGTGTACTTAAAAGTAAATGTGGTCCTTTAGTATAAATTCTATATATTTCACTTTTATCTAATATTAAATTTATAGTTTTAATATTTAAACTATAATTATTTCTTAGTTCTATTACAACATGTTTAATATATTTATAATAATTCATTTTTAATTCATCCATAATAATATCACCAAAATAAGTATAACACTTATATTGATAAATAAAAAGAAATATTATAAAATGTTTATAGGTGAAGTAGAATGATTATAGGAAGTCATGTTTCTTTTGATAGTAAAGAACAATTACTAAAAAGTGTTAAAGAATGTATTAGTTATAATGCCAATACATTTATGTTTTATACAGGTGCACCACAAAATACTAGAAGATGTAATATTAATGATGAATTAACTTATTTGGCTTTAAATAAGATGAAAGAAAATGGTATTATGTTGGATAAAGTAGTTGCACATGCACCTTATATAGTTAATCTTGCTAATGATAATGATACAGAAAAGTATGATTTTAGTATTAAGTTTATTAGACAAGAAGTAGAAAGATTAGAAGAATTAAATATTAAATATTTAGTATTACATCCTGGTAGTAGTGTTGGTATAGAAAGAGATAAAGCACTATCAAATATTAGTTACGCATTAAATAAAATATTGAGTATTGATACTAATGTTATGATTTTATTAGAAACTATGGCTGGTAAAGGTACAGAATGTGGTATAAATATTAATGAAATTAA
>CAKOXR010000052.1 GCA_934130215.1 uncultured Bacilli bacterium | reverse complement strand
GGTCTATTTGTTGCTCACGATCCGATGATTGAAGGATTAGGAATGGATTTTGATGCTAAAGAAGAAAGTTTAGATAAAGATTTTGAATCAGGGAAAATAACTAAAGAACAATTGATTTATTATACTAATATGTGTTGGGCTTTAACTCAAAACAAAGATTATATAGAATATATGGTTAAGTTGCAACAAGAACAAGCATCAATGCATAGATAAACTTGTTTTAAAAAACAGATAATTTTAGATAAGTTATTAGATAAGTTGTTGAATAAAAACTTGCAATATTTCAATAAAAATTTATAGATTTAAAATAAAAATCACCAATTTAAAAGGAAAAAATTACCTGAATGTTTTATTATTTTACTTTGTGGATCGGAGAAAAATATTAAAACTGTTGTGGTAAATAAATCAATAAACCCGCAAGATAAAAATTGCGGGTATTTCTATGATCATAAACTTTAGGTGGTTATTAAGGTTATTATTTACTATAAATAAGTAACCAATAATATTAAAATTATCATAAATCATTATAAAATAAAGATAAACTTATTTTAAAATATAATTAAACTCAAAATATTTAAAATAACTTTAGGAATTTTATTGAATAATTCTAATATAAAAACTTTATTTTTAATTTTATAATATTAATAGGATAATATATTTATTAATATAAATAATTTATAAACAAATACCTAGATTATTTGGTATTAATCCTGATATTATACTTGAACAAGTTTATTTATAAAAAAATTAAAGTAATATTAGATATAATAAAAAAATCAGATGGTATTGATTGCAATCTAGAAAGAATTAGATCTTATTATATTTTAGATAGAAGGATTAATGATATTCATTATATTTCAACTTCATATGGAAGATTATTTCCAACACACAAAAAAATCTGTAAAAAGCATGAATATGTTTCATTCAAAACTTAAAATTTAGAAAATTCTAAAATTTCACATAAGTATAGATAAATTATATAATAAGTGAAATCAATTAAAATTTTTAAATATTAAAAATTAAATCTATAAATAATAAAAGGAAGTATCATTAAAATACTTCCTTTTAAATATCTTTACTTATAAGTAAATTATTTTAAAATTATAAAATTATTTTTGTTTTGCATCAATAACAATAGTTTTAACACAATTTTTCCCTTTTCGTTCATATCCACTATCACATACATAGCTTTTTTCTACATCTATTGATTTACCACAAACCGGATTGCTAGTTGCTGAAGGATAAAACTCTGAATAACCACTTGGACAAGCATAAGTAATATAATCGATACCAAGTTTGTTTTCATAACATTTACCATTATAGAACCCAACATTACTGTTGTAATGATATCTAGAGCGACAAGTATTATAATCCGGTGCATCACTTAAAGGATTATAGAAACAAATAGGTGCACCTTGAGCAACAATACCATCATAATTATTATACTTTTTACAAGTTTTAACTAAGTCAGTTTTTTCATTAATATTAATGCACTTATTATTTACCTTTAAATTATAAGGCGATTTACAAGAAGTAACAATAGAAGCAGTCTCAGTTAAAGTCTTAGTACATTTTGTACCCTCTAATGTGTAACCATCATCGCAATAGTAAACAATCTCTGCAGGCTTTTCAGTATTTGGTTTTTCAGTGTTTGGTTTTCCAGGCTCTACCTTATTAGAATTTGGCTTAGTATTATTTTGAGTTGCTATTTTCTCCCATTTAGCATACAAAGTGATATCACCATCAAGTAATGCATCCTCATAAATAGGAGTTGCATTTTTATCTTCCCAAACAATAAATTTGTATCCACTTCTAACTGGATTCTTCGGAAGTTTTAATTTTTCGCCTTTATTAAGAATGATATCATCAATCTTATTACCACCCTTGGAATCGAATTTAACAGTAAAAGTTTCTACATTAGATTCATAAACTGCTTTAAGCTTTATATCTTTAGATATTTTTGTATTAAAATCAAAAGGTTTATCAGCTAGAACATCCTTTCCATCCTTAACATCAACAATTTCATACCAATTAACAAAAGTTTCGCCTAAATCACTTTTATCTTTGATATCTTTTTTATTTATGGTTTTATTGTACTTAACTAGTACAGTTTCAGTTTTGGTACCATTATCAAAATCGAAAGAGACATCAAACTTACGATTTGAAAACCATGAAAAGAAGACGATACCTATGAATAATATGACACCAACTATTATTCCAATAATTAGTCCTCTTTTTTTGTCTTTAATAGACATAACAAATCCTCCTTTAATATATTATACTATATTCTTTTAAAATACGAAATATTTTTTAAAAAAATAATTATAAATTTTTAAACTTGTAGAAATCAATCATAAAATATGATAAAATTTAAGAGTAGTATAGGTGGAGGAAAAAATGAAAAAAAACAATTTAATATATATAACATTTATAATATGTATTTTAATAGCACTACTAGTTTCCTATACATATAGCAGAGAAACTATACCTGTTTCTGATAAATATTATGAACTTGCTAATATACCAGAATATTCAGGAAAAAAATATATTTATATAAATAACAATGAACCAAAATTTGATGAAAAATATAGAAATACAAAATCATTTGAATCATATAGTAATTTCGATTATCTAGGTAGAAGTGGTATTGCGATTGCTAATATTGGACTTGAACTTATGCCAACCGAAAAAAGAGGAAGCATTGGTATGATAAAACCAAGTGGTTGGAATCAAAAAAAGTATGATATAGTGGATGGTAAATATTTATATAATAGGTGTCATTTAATTGGTTATCAATTAACCGGAGAAAATGCTAACGAAAAAAATTTGATAACATGTACAAGACAAACAAATACGGGAGCAATGTTAGATTTTGAAAATAAAGTTGCAAAATATATAAAAGAAACAAACAATCATGTTTTATATAGAGCAACTCCAGTTTTTGAAGGAAATAATCTTTTAGCAAGTGGTATTCAATTGGAAGGACTATCAGTAGAGGATAATGGAAAAGGAATTAAATTTAATGTATATATATACAATGTTCAAGATGGTATTAAAATTAATTATTTAAATGGAGAAAGTTATTTGGAAAATGGAAATTAAATATTAAGTATATTTTAGTTAAATAATAAAAGGTATAATTATAATAAATATTATTTAATAATTTTTTAATAGCATTTTAACATTTTTTATAAAATATCATATTTTATTTTAGGGGGAATGTATGAATGACTATAAAATTGTAATAGATCCAGGTCACGGTGGGGAAGATTCAGGTGCTGTTGGTAATGGAATTATTGAAAAAAATTTAAATTTGGAAATTTCTAAATATATGTATGATAGATTTAAAGAACTTGGTATTCCTGTCTATATAACAAGAAAAGATGATGAAACTGTTAGTCCTACAGAAAGAGTAAATAGAATTTTAAATGCATTTGGAAACAATAAAAATGTTATTGTTGTATCCAATCACATAAATGCAGGAGGTGCGAATGGTAAGAATGTAGGCAAAGTGAAATAGTGTCTTGATTAGTTAAAAAAATACATAAAAAGGAAAAATGTGTAAAAAGATAAAAAAAATATCGGAATTTTGTGTAAAATTTAGTTGAAACAGTTGGATTTTTGTGATAAAATTGATACAGAGGTGAAATAAAATGGTTAGATTACAAAGAAAAATTGATAAATACTTAGTTGAATGGAAAAATAAAAAAGATAAGATGCCCCTTATTGTAAGAGGAGCAAGACAAATTGGAAAAACAGATGCTATTGAAAATTTTGCTAAGAACAATTATAAATACATTGTTGAAATTAACTTTGTTTTGCAAAAAGAATATAAAACAATTTTTGATAATGGTTTTGAAGTAGACACTATATTAAGCAATATATCAATTATAAATAACAATTTTAAATTTGTCCCACGAGAAACATTGATATTTTTTGATGAAATACAAGACTGTATTAATACAGCAACCTCTTTAAAATCATTTAATATTGATAAAAGATTTGATGTTATATGTTCTGGTTCAATGATGGGAATTAATTATAAAGAAATTGAATCTAATAGTGTTGGAAATAAAGAAGATTATATAATGCATTCTATGGATTTTGAAGAATTTTTATGGGCTAAAGGATATAAAGAAGAACAGATTGAAGACTTATATATTTGTATGAAAGAGTGTAAACCATTAACTACAACACAATACGATGTTATGATGCTTCATTTTAGAGATTATATGATATTAGGTGGAATGCCTGCGATTGTAGCAAAATACATTGAAAATAAAAATTTTAGTGGTATACTTTCATTGCAAAAACAGATATTGAAAGATTACGAAGAAGATATTTCTAAATATGCAGAAGGATTTGATAAAGCAAGGATTTTAAATGCATACAGAAAAATTCCGACATTTTTAGGTAATGAAAATAAAAAATTTCAAGTTTCCAAGATAACTGAAGGTGCGAGAAATAGAGAGTATGCTGGCATAGCGGATTGGTTAAGTGATGCTGGAATTGTAAATATATCATATTGTATGGAAAAATGTGCTTTACCATTAGGTGGAAATTATAACCCGGATAATTATAGATTATATTTTTCTGATACAAGTCTTTTAATTGCTTCATTAGATGATGAGGTTCAAGATGATTTAAGAAAAAATAAAAATTTTAATACTTATAAGGGTGCAATATATGAAAATGTTGTTGGGGATATGTTAGTAAAAGAAGGATACAAATTATATTTTTATAAAAATGATAAAGGAACAATTGAAATGGACTTTTTTATAAGAGATGCTAATTCACTTATTCCAGTTGAAGTTAAAGCAAATGATAATTCTACTGCATCACTTAATAGTTTAATAAATAGTGATCGATATAAGGATATAAAATATGGTATAAAATTGTGTAATAAAAATATTGGATTTAATGGTAAATTTTATACATTTCCATATTTTATGACATTTTTCTTAAAAAGATTTTTAAAAGAAAAGAGTAATTAAAAAAAGTAGGTGAAGTAAATGAATAATAAATTTAATAATATGTTACAGGAATTTTTAAAAGATAATAATGTTAAAGATATTGATGAGGCAAATGAAAAACTACAAGAATTTATAAAAATGTATAATAATGATGAAATAGAATATGAAAATACACCACTTGATGATGCTTATGCAATACTAGAAGAGGCAGAAAATGCGAAAAATGAGAAAGAAGCAATAAAATTAGCTAAAAAAGCATATGAAAAATCATCAGAGTGTTTTGATGCAATTTTATTTCAATGTGATTTAGAAGAAAACGGAATAAAAAGAATGAAACTTTTAAATAAAGGCCTTGAATTTGAAAAAAATCGATTAGTAGAAAAAAAATATTTTGATAAAGAAAATATTGGATATTTTTATGGGATGTTTGAAACAAGACCATATATTAGAGGATTAGTCACTAAAGCAGATTACTTATTAGAAGAAGGAAAATTGCATCAAGCTGCTAATATATGTGAAGAAGTTTTAAGGTTAAACGGAAGTGATAATTTAGGTGCCAGATATTTATTAATGGCAATATATGCTACATTAGAAGAAGAAAAAGATATGTTAAACTTATATAAAAAATATCATGAGGAAAACTTAGAAATGCTATTTCCTTTGTTTGCTATATATTATAAAAGTGGAAATGATAAAAAAGCTAAAGAATATTTAAATAGAATTGATAAATGTAATTCAAATTTTGTGAAATTTTTTAAAGGAACTCTAAAGCAAAGTAAAAATGTGAGTCCCGGATATTACAGTAGAGGTGATTCTTCTGAAATATTTATGTATCTTAGTCGTTATAATTATTTGTTAATTACAATGCCTAAACTTCATGAATATATTATAGAAAACTTAATTAATAAAAAGAGTAAATAAAAATAACTAATAACAAGTATAAAGAGTTGTATGAAATACACAATATAAATATAATAGATTTAAAATTAATAAAAGGATTTTGGCTTAATGTTAAAGTTCTTTTTTTTGCATATATCGTTAAAAAATTTGTTTCGTAGTTAATATATGAAGAACAATCGTAATAATTTGACATTTTTATAAAAAAATTACTCTGTATCGTAATAAATTGACAAAAATTAAATATAGTATTATAATGTATATATAAGAAAGGAAGATGGATTATGGTTATTCGT
>CAKOXR010000051.1 GCA_934130215.1 uncultured Bacilli bacterium | reverse complement strand
GAAAAGTTTCCATATGTTAAACAAAAAGCAAAAAAAAGAACTGAATGAAATTATTCTATTTCATTACAGCCCCTTTTAAATTAATAATTAGGTATTACGATAGCTCTTAGACCAAAATATTTATAACTTTCTTCATGACTCTTAAATGTAATTTTAATATAATTAGAGTTTAATGTTATTGTTTCTTTCGTTCTAACATCTCCTCCATAATAATGATTATCATTTATACCCGTTGTTGCAGATGGAGAATCATAAATAAAGAAATGATCCCAATTCGTTCCTTGAGCTTCATATTCTAATATAACGGTTAAACTTTTTGCTCCATCAAAAGTATATTCTCCTAAAACTGTATAATTTTGATTATTTTGATATGGATAATGAGTTGTCTCAATTGTTTTACAAGGTGTTGTAACAATATCTGTTATTGAAACATCAGTATTAGGCATAATAAATTCGTAACCATTTATTAATGTTCCGTTCATTTTAAATGATGTTACATGATTATTTCCGGATATTGATAAAAGTGATACTAAAGTTCCACTTAATTTATTATTACTTTCGCTTTTTATATCATCATTTCCTGATATTGTTATTGAATGTTCTGGTATAACACTACCTTTTACAATGTTGCTATTTGGAGATTTTTCATTTATTATTTTATTCACTAAATTAGATAAATCTGCCATATAATCAATTGTTATAGTAGCATCTTCAGTTGTTGCTGCTTCTTTAAACAACCATAAATATCTAACTGAGTTAAGTAACCCTAGGTTTAAATTTGTTATATTAATTGTTGTTGTTAATGATGAACAACCTTCAAATGCACTTTGCATTTGTGCTATATTTGTTGTATTAAATTTACTTAAATCTAAATTTGTTAATGATGAACATCCATTAAACATATGAGCTATATCTTTTAAATTTGAAGTATTAAAATTGCTTAAATCTAAACTTGTTAAGGATGAACAGTCGTGAAACATACTACCCATATCTGACACTTTTGCTGTATTAAAACTACTTAAATTCAAATTAATTATGGATGAACATTTCCAAAACATACTACCCATATCTGACACCTTTGCTGTATTAAAACTACTTAAATCTAAACTTATTAAGGACGAACAAAAACCAAACATTCCAGTCATATCTGTTACATTTACTGTATTAAAATTACTTAAATCTAAACCTATTAGGGATGTACAGTTATGAAATATAAAAGTCATATCTGTTACTTTTGCTGTATTAAAACAACTTAAATCTAAACTTGTTAAAGATGAACAACCAGAAAACATACCAGACATAGTCGTTACATTTGTCGTATTAAAACTACTTAAATCTAAGCTTGTTATGGATGAACAAGAATCAAACATCATTTTCATATTTGTTACATTTGCTGTATTAAAATTACTTAAATTCAAGCTTGTTAGAGCCAAACCAGGATATCCTATATTTATCATTCCACTCATATTTATTACATTTATGGTATTAAAACTGCTTAAATCCAAACTTGTTAAGGATGAACAATTTTGAAACATACAATTCATATCAGTTACTTTCGATGTATTAAAATTATTATTAAATTTAATTTGTATTAAATTAGATATATTTTTATAATTTTCATCTCGTTTATAAAAAGAAAATATACTTTCACAATTAGATGGTGCAAATATTGGTGCTTCACTTACAATATATAAATTATATAAAGTTTTGGTATTATCAGTATCATCTTTTAATCCAGTATCTACTAAATAACCATATACTTTTTTCTTTTGAGTTGCACTTTCAGATATATCCCAACATAAGTTTTCTTCAGTACAAGTACTAGGTAAATTACTTAAATCATTATCAAAGTTGACTGTTCTTATATAAGGTCTATATACTTCATTCCAAAATTCAGTACCAGTTAATTCTTCGATTTCATCATATTGACTATAGGTTACTTTACTTCCATTCTTCATGGTCGCATATTCACTTATCTGAACAGCATTTACATTAATGGTCGTGCTTATATTTCTATTCATATAATTTGAGTCTTCTGAATCATCAACATATGGATTCCAGTACCAATATACCGTTAATTTTTCTTTATTTGTTCCATTTTTCTCTAAAAATGAATAATATTTATGAAGTTCACTCTTATGATCAGCCGTTGTATAAAATTTTAAATTACTAGGTAAATTATTTCTTTCAATATTTAAAGTCGCATACATATCAACAGTGGAGCCACTAGCATCCATAACAACATCAAAAGAACCACTATCACCAGGATTAATAGATCCTAAATTAATATTTTTATTATTCCATGATTCACCATCTACAGTATCCCTTAAAACAAATACTGCTTTACCAGTATTACCAGTAATTGAACCATTTACAACTATTCTATAATAAGCAAAACTACCCATTAATAAACTAATAAGACCTATTACAAATATTAAACTTATAAATACCTTTTTATTTAATTTCATATATTTTTACCTCCACTTATTTAAATACTAAAAAGAAGATTAGTTATTTATATATATCTAATCCTATAATTATTAATAAAGTTATCTTTAATATTATTTAATAACATATATTTTTTCAACTTATCAATAAACCTTTCATTATTATTACCATTAGTATTTATTACACTTTAATTTTACCATATTTTGTTTTCTTTTACAATTATAAATTAAACATTAAAAAAGATAGTGTAAACACTATCTAAAGAAACTCATATATATTAAGAATAATGTATATAATATAGTTACAACCATACCATTTATCATATCAGCTTTTGTACTTTTAAATTTAACACCAATTCCCATTGATATAAATATTCCACCAATCAAACCACCAATATGAGCAGCATTATCAATTCCAGGAGTTACTAACCCAAATAATAAATTAATCATTATAATCGGTATTAATTGAGTTCTCAAAACATTTCCTAAATAAACTCTATAATAATAACCAAAATATAATAAAGAACCAAATAAACCAAATATAGCACCACTAGCACCAACACTAACTGCATTTGAAAAAACTAAAGACATTAAATTACCCGCAATAGCACTAAAAAGATAAATAATTAAAAATCTTGTTTTCCCAAAAAAGTTTTCTAATTGAGGCCCTAATATATATAAAGCATACATATTACACAACAAATGAATAAAACCATCATGTAAAAAAGCAGATGCAATTAATCTCCAATATTCACCTTTTAAAACAAAAGGTTTATAATTGGCCCCAAACTTTAAAAGAGTATCAATATCAAACTCTCCAATACCATTTCTACTAACTAAAACCATTATAATATAAATTAAAACATTCAAAAATATTAAACCATATGTAATATAAGGCTTACGAATCGCAAAAACTTCCTCTGCTCTCTTACCATTCTCCTCATTCTTTTTATTAATATCACTAGTTATTTTCATAAATAAATTTACACCACTTTCACTAAATTTGGTATCTTTTATAATATCAGGAAAAACCTTTAAAATATTATCATATCTATTTAACTCATCAATATCCTTTATATTTACAAGATCCATATCCTTAGACTGACTAATCTTACTTTCCTCAACATTATCCCCTAAATTTATAAAAATACTTAAAGTATTCATATTAAAAGAAAAAGTTTGATGTTTTATCTTTTTAATAATCTTTTCAGACCTAAATAAATCAAAATTTAACTGTTCATTATTATGAATATAATTAGAAACAATCCTTATTATCTTATAATCAGAATTTAAGTTTTCTAACCAAATTTCATTCTTTAAACCCTGTAATATTACAGGATTATATCCCTTTTCAGTAATAAAATAATGCATCAATTTCATTGTTACTTCATCTAATTTATTTAACATTATTCCGCCTCCAATAAATTTAGTATTTTATTAAAACATTCAGGTGTTTTTGCATTAAAAGTCATAACTTCATTTGTAGTTGGATGAATTAACTGTAACTCAAAAGCATGTAATGCTTGTCCAGAATCATCAATTAATTTATGATTACCATAAACAGGATCATTTACAATAGGATACCCTATATACTCTAAATGACACCTTATTTGATGAGTTCTTCCAGTTTCAAGTTCAAGTTCTAGTAAACATGCTCTCTTAAATCTTTTTAACACCTTAAAATGAGTTATAGCTTGTTTACCATTAATATCTGTTACCTTCATTTTAAGCCTATTATTTGGATCTCTACCAATAGGAGCATCAATTGTTCCAGAAGAATTAGTTATATTACCCCATACCAAAGCTAAATATTTTCTTTTTGCTTTCTTATTTTTAATCTCATCAGCAAGTATATTATGAGACCTATTATTTTTAGCAACAACAAGTAATCCAGTTGTATAAGCATCTATCCTATGAACAATTCCAGGTCTATATTCACCATTTATATCACTTAATTCTTTAGAATAATACATTAAAGCATTAACTAAAGTATTATTACTTCTTCCAGCACCTGGATGTACTACTAAACCATTTTGTTTATTAATTACAATTATATCATTATCTTCATATATAATATCAAGTTTAATATTTTCTGGCTTTATTTCTTCTTCTTTAAATTCATAAGTTATAACATCATTTTCTTTTAAAAGGTAACCACTTTTTTCATGATTATTATTTATATATATATTATTTATATTTTTTTTAATTTGACTTCTTGTTATCTCTAAATATTTAGATAAATAATTATCTAATCTTTCTCCTGATTCTTTAACTGTGATTTTTTCCATTTTAATGCCTCCATTATTAATAAACAAATGCAAGATAATACAATATATGTATCTGCTAAATTAAATACTGGGAACTCTATATTAAATATTTTAAAAGAAATATAATCTATTACATAAGATCTAAAAATTCTATCAATTAAATTACCTATTATACCTGCTATTAAAATTTTATATAATAATTTTTCTTCATTATTTATATTTTTAATAATATATATTATTACTATAATAGCAAGTAAAATTAAAAATAATTTATTTCCACTTAAAATATTGAATGCTGCTCCATCATTTGTTATATAGTTAATTGAAAGAAAATTTTTTATTATTGTTATTTCTTGTCCTATATACATATTTTTTACTACTAAATATTTTATTAATTGATCTAAAAATAATAATATTATAATCATATTTGCATCACTTATATTATTATATCATTTTATAATTACTTTAACAATATATTTATTTTATATAAAATTTAATTAAAAATAAACTTTTAGTTAATTTTAGTATTGTTTATTCTTTTATTGTTTGATATAATTTAAATGTGCAAGAAATAATTGTAATCACCTTACAAGTTCTATTTTCTTGCACTTTTTATATATAATTTCAACAAAAAACAAATTAATTATATAAACATTATACCATGACTTTTACTAATTTTATAAATAAAAAAATAAGGCTTCTAAAGTTTCTTAGGCACTTTTCAAAATATAATATTAGATTATTTAAATCAAAAAGCAAGTCAGACTCATCCAACTTGCTCAGATGGGATCCGAAGATACACCATCGCCATTCACATTTATAATATACCATAATTACAAAAATTATGCAATAATTCAATTATTTTTTTAAAAATTTTTGTAAAACTGATAATTTATTCTATTTTGTGGATTATTAGTGTATCTATACCCCTTATAACCATGATAATAACCTATATTTCTTAAATTTTTTTTATCTTTTGTACCTCCAATAAAAATATTATGTTTTTCTCTTAAATATTTCATTAATACATTTGTTGTTCTAACTTTCAATTTTATATCCACCTCATTTCTATATAAAAAAAATAGTAAAAACATTTATTTAAGTAAATCTCGGCAAAATATCGACTTTTACCGAGATTTACTCTAAAATTATATTAGGTGATGAAAAATGATTTATAGTTATAAAGATGTGATTTCTAAATATAAAAATAATTATCGATTAAATAAAGCTTTAAAAGACAAAAAAATATTTAAAATTGAATCAGGAATATATTCAAGTCAAGAATTTGTTAATTATTTATTGGTTATTAGCCAAAAATATCCTAATGCTGTTTTTACTTCTGATAGTGCTTTTTATTATTACAACTTAACTGATGTAATTCCTCAAAAATACTACCTTGCCACGAATAGAAAGGCAAGTAAAATAACGAATAATAAAGTAAAACAAATATATGTATCAGAAGATAAGTTTAATATTGGGGTTACTACAATAAAAGTTGATGGAATTAATATTAAGATATATGACAAAGAAAAATTATTGATAGAACTGGTAAAAAATAGTAAAAATATTCCTTTTGATTATTATAAAGAGATTATAAATAATTATAGAAGTATTAGTGATAAACTTGATATGAATAAATTATCTGATTATTTGAACTATTATAAAAATGATATTGATTTATTTTTAAAAATACAAAAGGAAGTGTTTTAATGAATTTACAA
>CAKOXR010000050.1 GCA_934130215.1 uncultured Bacilli bacterium | reverse complement strand
GTGATATTCTAGAATACACCTAAATTTATAATCTAAATTAATTGTTTCTTTATCATTTATTAATTCCATTTTTAAAAAACCATCCAGTTGTTTTTTTGAAAATTTAAACTTAGAAATCAAAATTTTCATTCTATTGATCCTTTTAATTAATTCTTTAAATGTTATTTCTTCATCTTCAGAATTATTTAAATTTATTCTTGATAATGAAAGAATATTTTTATCCTCTATATTTACAATAACCTTATATTCATATATTTCAAAATCATTATATTTTTCTTTATCATATACATCAAAATCATCAATAACTAATTCATACCTTTTACCACCACGATAAATATTACCAGTTAATTCATAATTATCAGAGCGACTACTAATTCTATATATTTTAAATTTATCATAATTATTACAAAAATAAAGCAATAAAATCAATGAAAAAATTAGAACCACAGTTACTAAAGCATAAACCGAATATCTAATTTTCTTATTTTCATATAATTTAACAATTTTGGGACTTAATTTATCATCCCTCTTACCATTTAATATTTCTTCTATACTAACATCAAAGATTTTGGCCAAGCTATTTAACATCAAAACATCAGGTACATTTATACCTCTTTCCCATTTGGATATAGTTTTGTCACCGACACCAATTAACTCACCCAAATCAGACTGTTTCAACCCCTTAGCTTTCCTTAACTCAGCAATAAATTCACCACTTTTACTAAAATCACTCATTTATTACATCTCCCATGCATTAATATACCTTTGATTATAACATCATAACAAAAAATCCAAGATATAATTCAACTAAAAGTTAAAATAGGAATGCATTGCATTCCTATTTAGATAATAAACGATATTCTTTCTTAACATCATCATCAGCAGTAAAATATTTATCAATTCCAAATAAACCATTACTCTTAATCATATATTTTAATAATTTTAAGTTATTAACACTAACTTTTTTATTAAAATTATCTTTGACAGAATCCATATCAATAGTTCCACCTTGACCATGTTCCTTTATAACAGCACTATTTATTTTTTCTAAAGTTGTATTAACAAGTTTATCATCATGAACAACTGCATCAAAATATAGTGAATTCATCTTTTCATATAAATCTTTAATAGATGTTCCATTTGTACTATAAGTAACATTAAAAGGAGCATAAAAATCATTATACGAATATTTAATACTATACTCAACATTATTTGTTTCCTTCAAATAATAATCCATAACAAACTTTGGTAAAGATCTAATCATCATAAAAAACGGAGTAGGCTTTTTACAATAAGGACAATCTATATCAGCTTTAAAATATCCATCAATTTTATTTTCACTATAAAATTTTCCATCTTTAAATCCTAAATCAGCTGTACTAATAAATGTAAGATTTTTTAACACACGATAATCAACAGCAAAAGGCTCAACACAATTTTTACAAGCACAAGCATTGTAATATTTTTTTCCAGCACCTTCATAATCAACAGTTTTCATATAATCAATATATTCTTGTTTATTAGATCCACCATAGATAAATCTAGGCATCCATCTATAAGGCCCATAAGGTCCATAATAACCATAAGGCCCATAAGGTCCGTAAGGTCCAGGTCCATAAGGTCTAAACCCATATCCATGACCATGTCCATGATCATGACAATGACAATCATGTCCCGAATCATTTGGTCCATATAACATAAAATCACCTCATCACTATATAAATAATACTTTGTTTTTAAAAATATGTCAAATTAAAACAAAAATTTTTCTTTTTTTATTAAACTCATGATATAATATAAATGGTGAGAAAATGAAAAATAAAAACAAATCAAATATTTTAATAATATTAACAATAATTATAACATTAAGTTTCCTTATATTCTTAATAATTAATATAAAAAAATATAATATAAACATATTAATAACAACACTATTAATATCATTAATATCAATACTATTATTACTTCAAAACAAAAAAATTAAAATTTATAATCTAATCGCTCTCGTAATAATAGTTTTAACCGTATTTAATGCTTATACATTCGCAAAGCCAACAAATGACAACATAAAAGAAATAAAATATATTAAAAATTTACAAAACAAACCATTAACAAAAGCATTAAGTTATGCTAAAAATGAAAACATTAAATTAATTGAAAAATATGATTATAGTGATTATATACCAAAATATTATATAATTAATCAAAACATTTTAAATGAAAAACTAGAAAATATAAAAGAACTTGAAATAATTATATCAAAGGGACCAAATTATAATGAAACAATTACTATACCATCATTTATAGGTGAAAATATTGAAAATTTAACAAATTTTATTAAAAACAATTATTTAAATAATGTTGAAATAAAATTTGTAACAAATGAAAATGAACCAAATAAAATAATAAATCAATCAATAACCGGATTAATAAAAAGAAACGATAAAATAACCTTTCAAGTAGTACAAGCACCATTTAAAGAAATTGAGATGATAAACCTAGTAGGAAAATCACTATTTGAAACAAAACTATGGTTAGAAATGAATAACATAAAATACAAACTTGAATATGATTATAATGACATAGAAAAAGATTTCACATATAAACAAAGTATAGAGGAAAATACAAAAATAAATGAAAATGATACTGTAATAATATATATATCAAAAGGAAAAAGTATAACAGTTCCTAATTTAAAAGAAATGACAAAAGAAGAAATAACAAAATGGATAACAGACAATAACCTAAACATCGAATACAAAGAAGATTACAACAAACAATATGAACTAGGACAAATTATTGATGTAAATTATAAAGAAAACGATATCATTGAACAAGGTACAACAATTATTATAACAACAAGTAAAGGATCATTAAAAATGATAAAATTCACTAATTTATCAGATTTCAAAATATGGGCATCAAATAATAATATAAAATATGATATAAATTATAGTTTTAGTAATACAGTTCCAAGAGGCAATTTAATAAAAACATCACATAACGAAGATGATATTATATCAGATAATGACACAGTAGTACTTACACTATCAAATGGAAAACCAATAACAGTTCCAAATTTTAAAGGAATGAAAAAATCAGAAATCGAATCCAAATGTAATTCACTAAAACTAAACTGTTCATTTGATTATTATGGATTTACAACAAGCACAAATAAAGATATTGCTATCAAACAAACAATAACACCATCAAAACAAGTAATTGAAGGAACATATATAAAAATATCATTAAGTAGTGGCATTGCTCAAACATTTACAGTTGAAATAAACGAAACAGATTTAGTAATAAATAATGCCTCTAAAACAATAGAGAACTTAAAAAATTTATTTAGTAAAAAATATCCTGGTGTTACATTTACATTTATAACAAAACCAAGTAATACTTATAATAATGCTGGATTTATCCATGAAAATTCTGCTATAAAAAATGGTTCAAAAATAACACAAGGAAAAACATATACAATAACAATAACAAATTAAAGAGTTTAAACTCTTTTTTTTAAATCATAAAAATATTTTAAATAATAATTTTCATCAACATATTTATCATCAACTAAAATATAATGATACCTATTCATATACATATAATTAATATTTTTAATTTTTTTAAAGGATCTAAAATTAAATTTATATAAAATTCTCTCTAATAAAAATAAATTAAATAAATAATCTTTATTTTTATAAAACTCAATAACTTTAATAAATAATAATATAAAAATAATTAAAATAAACAAATTAAAATTAAAAAAATAATAAATTAAAATAAATAATGACAATATATAACTTATAAAAAAAATTATATTATTGCACATTTTATATGGAAACAATAAATATAAAAATGAATTTACTATTTTAGAGCCATCTAAAGGATAAATTGGAAGTAAATTTAAAATTAATAAAAACATATGAATACTATAATATTTTTTTAAAACTAAATAACATAAACATTGAAAAAAAGGTCCACTAATAGAAATAATCAAATTTTTAAAATTTGATTCATTTATTTTCATATCAAATATTGTTAATAAACCACAAGGATAAATATTTATTTTTTTTATTTTAAATCCCATTAAATAAGCTACAATTATATGACCAAATTCATGAACAAATAAATATATCATAATATATAAAAAAAACTTAAAAAAGCCAGTTATTAATAATATTAAAGATATAATATAAAATAAAGGATTAATGTATATATTCTTCATAATTTAATATATTACCATCCTTCTTAAAAACTAAATAAATATAATTATCCAAAGATGAACCAACTAACTCACCATCTTTAATATAATCATATAATTTAACATTAGGGCTTATATTACAATACCAAATATTAACACCCGTATTAACAGAAACAATAACTGTATTTCCATAGTTTTCTTTTTCACCTATAAATAAAACTAAACCTGTTCCTATAGATGGTATTAAATAATTTTTATCTACACTTAATTTAACTCCATCTAAATAAGGTTCTTCTTTATTAAAAATTAATTTTTCATTAAAAACAACTGTATCTTTATTTTTTAAAAACAAAAAAGAACCAAAATATTTTTCATACCAATTATTTATTTTCATAAATGGCATACTTGTTTCATAAACATTTTTATAAAAGAATTTATTGAATTTTTGATTTGTTTTTACTCCTATTAAAATGCATAATGTTATTATTATAATAACTAAAAATTTTCTTAACATACTTAATTATATGATAGCTTAAATAAAATATACAAGGAATAATAGAATATATATAAATATATTTATTTAATTTACAAGTAATTATATAATATAATAATACAATTAAATATAAAAGTAATAAATCAATTATTATATTTTTATTTATAAATTTATATATATAATTAATAATAAAATAAAATATTATTAAATAAATTGTATAATAATTTATATAAAGTAAATTCATAATTAACCCTAATATAACAATATTTTTTAAATTTTTATAAATTAAAAGATAACTAAAACTTATTAAACTACTAATTCCATAATATCCTAAAATCGAATCTAATATTATTCCAATCATTTTATAATAATTCCTACTATATCATAATTAATATTACATTTAACCTTTAAAGTTTTAGATAATTCTAAATTATCATAAGTTATATCTTCAACAATACCAATCAATAATCCACCTGGTATATCCATTGAATATTTTCCAGTTACTACATGATCCCCTATTTTTACATCACCATCTACCTTAGTTATATAATAATATCCATCTTTATATGAATCAATTTGACCATAAGAATTACTTGAACTTACCATCACAGGATATTTCATATTATTTATTAATTTAACACGACTTATATTATTTTCAACTTTATATACAATTCCAATAAAATTCCCCGCCGTTATAACAGCATTACCTACTTTAATATTTTTATTTTTTCCTTTATTTATAATTAGATAATCATAAATATTTGATTTTTCCAAAACATCTGCATAACATATAGTATAACTAATCCTAGGGTTATCTAATTGTTTTCTTAATTCATCATTTTCTTTTTTTAATAATTCATAATTTACAAGTAATGTTTCATAAGAATTTAACTTTTCTTCATAATTATCTATTATTGATAATAAATAAGATTTAGTACTATTAAGTCTTTTTTTATAATTAATCTTTTTAACTATATAATTATATTTATTTAATAAAATCATTTTTGTTGTAATAAAAAAATTGAAATTTAATTTTATTAAAACTATTAATAAAATACTAATTAAAATAATAAATATTTTTTTCATAAATCACCATTTTCAAAAAAACTATAATATCCATTTTTACCAATTATTATATGATCGATTATATCTATTCCCATCATATTACCAATATTAATTAAACTTTTTGTCAAAAATAAATCTTCTTTACTTGGTTCTATTATTCCACTTGGATGATTATGAACACATATAATACTTGATGAACTTAATAAAAATCCTTCTTTAAATATTTCTCTTGGATGAACCAAACTACGATCTAAAGTACCTTTAAATAATAATTTATACGAAATAATTCTTTTATGATTATCTAAATAAATACAATAAAAATTTTCTTGCATTTCATTTTCTAAATAAGTTTTAAAATAATCATATATTAAATCAGGAGATCTAAAAATTAAATTATTTATAGAATTTATATTTTGATTCATTCTTTTTGATAATTCAATTAAAGCAAGTAAAATACAAGCTTTAGCATTCCCTATTCCATCAATTTTTATTAATTCTTGATAATTTTTATATTTTAAATCCCCTATTTTCTTAATACTACTTAATAATGTATTTGCTATTTCTCTAACGCTTTTATTTTTGTTACCACTTCCTAATAATATTGATAAAAGTTCTTCATCACTTAAACTAGTTGCTCCTTTTTCTAACAATCTTTCTCTTGGTCTATCATTTATTGGTATTGAT
>CAKOXR010000049.1 GCA_934130215.1 uncultured Bacilli bacterium | reverse complement strand
TAGACGCACAGGACTTAAAATCCTGCGAGGGTTAAACCTCATACCGGTTCAAGTCCGGTCTTAGGCACCATTTATGGAAATTAACTTGAACTTTTATAGTTCAAGTTTTTTTTATAATTATATTATTTTTTTTAAATATAATGATGTTTTTAAATTTTTTTTGATATTAATAAAATTGATTAATTAAATGTTTTATTTAAAATAAAAGACATATTTGAGTAATTTACACTCTAATATGTTTTTTATATTTTATTAATTGCATAATAAATTAATTAATAATATATTATGATGAATACATTTTGATCTGTGTGATGAATGGTTTTATTTTTTTAATATTTCTAAAATATGAGATGAAGCACCTAGTAATTCTTTTCTTTCACAAATTGATAGATGGTAATTTATATATATTTTAAATTCATCTTCGTCTAAATCATTTATATATTTTCTTATATAATCGGTTGGACCATCTTGAGATATAATTTTTATTCTTTTTAAACCGACTATATTTTTATATTTGTTTATATCTTCTAATCTAACCATACTATATAGGTCGGTAGTTTTTGGTGTAATGTGAAAATTTTTATCAATTAAATTATTTTTTATAGATTCTTTTATTGTTTTTTCCATAAATCCATGTTTTATAATTGCATATTCATTCATATAATAACTTATAAATATATAACCGTTTGGTTTTGCTATTCTTTTGGCTTCGTTTAATGCTTTTATTTTTTCTTCGTCAGAAATTAAATGGTACATAGGACCGAATAATATAACTATATCATAGCTGTTATCATTTATTTTTTTTAAATTAATGGCATTTCCTAAAATAGTATTTACTTTACTACTATTTTTTTTATTGTCATTAAATTATGTTTTACTAATTCAACTGCTGTAACATTATATCCCATATTTGCGAGTTCTATTGAATATTTGCCAGTTCCTGCTCCTATATCTATTATTTGGGGATTTTTAAATTTTTTTAAATACTTTTTTATGTATTTCATTGCTGTTGTGTATTCTACGATTCCGTGTCTTCTATCTAGTCTTTTATTTTCGTTAAATTTATTATAATAATCTATTAGATTTTTTTCATTCATATTGATCCCTCCTGCAATATCATATATTAATAAATAAAATATTGCAAGAAATTTATATTGACAAATGTGTTTTTGTATTGTATTATTGTATTAAGGAAGTGATACAATGGATTTTGATAACAATACACCAATTTATATTCAATTAGTAGATGATTTAAAAATAAGTATTATATCTGGTAAGTTAAAACCTAATGAGAGGATTGCATCTGTTAGGGAGTTAGCTTTACAAAAAAAGGTTAATCCTAATACAATGCAAAAGGCTTTGACTGAACTTGAAAATATGAATTTAATTTATACTGAAAGAACAAATGGTAAGTTTGTTACAAATGATGAAAAATTGATTAATGAATTTAAACAAAAATATGCTCGAAATCTTACATCAAATTATATTAAAGGTATGAATGGTTTGGGTTATAAGATAGAGGACATAATTGAAATTATAAAAGAAGGAGAGTAATAATGATGGAATTATTGAAAATTAAAAATTTATCTAAAAGCTATGATAAAAGAAAAGTTTTAAAAAGTATTAATTTTACTGTAAATGAAGGAAGAATAGTTGGTTTACTTGGAAAGAATGGTGCTGGAAAAACAACACTTATAAAATTAATAAATGATTTGTTAACAAGAGATAGTGGTGAAATATTAGTAAATGGTAATGAGATAGGTATAGAAAGTAAAAAAATAATATCATATTTGCCAGAAAGAACTTATTTAGATAAATCAATGAAAGTAAAAGAAGTTGTTAAATTTTTTGAAGAATTTTATGATAATTTTGATGTAATAAAAGCTCATAAATTATTAAAAGATTTGGGGCTTGATGAAGATGAAAGATTGTCTAAAATGAGTAAAGGTATGCAAGAAAAAGTACAATTAGTATTAGTAATGAGTAGAAAGGCTAAACTTTATATTTTAGATGAACCTCTTGGTGGTGTTGATCCTGCTACTAGAGATTATATACTTGATACTATTTTAACTAATTTTAATGAGAATGCAAGTATTATTATTTCGACTCATTTAATATCTGATATAGAGAGGATATTAGATGATGTTATATTTATTGATGATGGTAAAATTGTACTTGCTAGTGAAGCTGATAAGTTAAGAGAAAAAGAAAATGCTGGAATTGATGAAATATTTAGGAGGATGTTTAAATGTTAAAGAAATTATTAAAGTATGATTTAAAAAGTATATTTAAATTATTGAATATTTTTTATATTATATCTATAATTGTTGCAATATTAACAAGAATAACAAGTATAGATAATCCGTCATTTATAATTTTGATTATAAATAAAGTTTTATGTGGAACTGTTATTGCTTTTGTTGTGAATATTATTGTAAATACAATAATTCGTTCATGGGTTAGGTTTAGAAGTAATATATATGGTGATGAATCATATTTAACTCATACAATACCTGTAAGTAAAGAAAAAATTTATTTATCTAAGATAATTGCTTCATCAATAGTAATGTTTACAAGTATGTTGGTTGTGTTTATATCTTTATTTATTGCTTGTTATTCTAAAGAACTATTTGATTATGTAGCAACATCTTTAAATTATATTTCTGGAATATATAATATTTCAATATTTGGTTTAATTATTACATTTATATTTGTAATAACTGTTGAGTTATTGACACTATTAGTATCTGGTATCACTGGTTTATTATTAGGGCATAAGAAAAGCAATAATAAAATGTTATTATCTGTTTTCTTTGGGTTTTTAACCTATATATGTTCTCAGTTAATTATTCTTGGATTTATTTATTTGATTGGTTTAACTAATGATGGAATAATGCAAATATTTAAAACTAATCAAATATTAAGTGTTAGTGTTTTAAAGGAACTATTGTATTTAATTATAGGGATGTATATTTTAATTATACTTATTATTAATGTTATAAATATATTTATTTTTAAAAAAGGCATTGATGTTGAATAAACTTTAATGTTCTTTTTTTATTGTTGTTTCATCTATAAAGATATAATTTGTTTTATATTTTAATTCTCTTATTAGTCTAAATAGTGCATCATCTTTGGCTTTTGCTTCTAACATAATATCTACATCTCTATCAATTAATTTAATAAAATTAATGAAATCATCGCTATTTATGTAATCATTATGTGCTCTAAATTCTTTTTTATTTTTAGGTGATGAAAAATGTATTTTTGGTATAGTATCCCAGGTATTAAAAATTTCATTTAAATAATTTGATAGTTCTTTTTCGGTCTTATTACAATTATGATGGTGAACATCTAATACCATTGGTCTTTTTATTTTTTTACATAAATTTAATGTATCTTCGACATTGAATACTTTGTCGTCATTTTCAATTAGTAAGGTGTTTTTTAAATATTTTGGTAATTTGTTAAAATTATTTATGAATCTTTTGATAGAATTTTCTTTTCCAAAGCTTTTACTTCCGATATGTATAATTAAGTTTGGTTTAACTTTAAAACTTTTTAGTAATTTATAATGATATTTTATTTCATTTATACTTCTTTTAATTACTTCTTTATTTGTACTATTTAAAATACAATATTCACTTAAATGCATATCGAACCTATTTTTTATAAGTTTGGATGTTTCATTAAATTCTTTTTTAAATATATTTTGAAAATCATATTTTATTATACTTGCACATGGTATAAAATTTGAGCTTAATCTATAAAAATGAATATTGTTTTTATTGTTATATATTAGTATTTTTTTTAATACTTCAAAGTTTTGTTTGACGATTTCATTTATTTTATTTTTATCTTTTAGATAATTTGTGTATGTAATTGTATGCATATGTTCTTCTATAGAGTTACATATACATGCATAACCTAATCTTATCATTTTTTTCACCCTTATTAGTATAACCAAAAAAGGTTACACTATTTTAGAAGCATAACCTTTTATGAATTCGTTTGCAAATGAAATTGAAATTATTGAAAATATTAAGTATGTTATTATGTTATAAATTGATGAAATGTCATTCATTCCGTATATGAGTACTAATATTAGAGAATATAAAATAATAAATATTTTTATTAGTTTTATTATTTTATCGACACTGTTTCTTTCAATATAAAAATTTTTAAATATTAGTTTTATACTTGTATTCATTGATATTAGCATACTTATTAGTTTTATAATAAATGGTGCTAATTGGTATTTGTTTAAGTTTAATAGGTTTAATAGGAGATAGTCTAGTATATATTTGAATACAAATGTAAATGTTATAAATGATATACAAAATAGAACAAATATTATTAAATATGAATTTTTTTTCATTTTATGTTTATTCCTTTCTATTTTACCTGATGTTTATTGTTTTAGTTAAATGTTTTGTTAAAATTTTTTTCAGGTTATTATATAAGATAAATTATACATTAAAATTTGAAATATTTAAAGTGTTATTTTAATATTATTTAAGTATAAGGTATAAAAAATGATATTATGTAAATCTTAAGGTATAGAACTAGGGGGCTAAATGAATTATATATATGATATTCTTTTGAATTTTGATTCTATGATTTATGATCATTATGAGTGGGATTTGAGTGATAATATTTATCGTGTTAAAAAGATTCCTGTTTTTAAGGTTGATAAGAGTACTATTTATGATATTTTTAATTTTAATTTATGTTTTAAACAAGATTTTTTGAATAAAATTAAAAATAAAACGGAAATATTTTTAAATAAAAATGTTAAATTTATTGAATATGCTTTTATTGTTTGTTATTCAGATATTGTAATTGCGGTTAAACTTGATAGTACTGGTAAGACATTTAATTATTCTAAGATGCTTATTTCTGAGGAATTAGATGTTATAGATGATATGGATTTTATTCCTTGTTATTCTATTAATTATGATGTGGTTAGTAAAAAGAAAGTTAATGTTTTGAAGACTAAGAATGAAATAAAGAAAACTGAATTTTTAAAATTAATGTTAAAGAATAGTTCAAAAGAGCAATTGGAGTATTTATATTATGAACTTTTTAATAAGAAATATATTGGTAATAATATTAAAGATAGATTTGATAAAGAACTTAATATTTGGAGTGATAGTTGTGATAGGATGTTTGAGTTTTTTTGTTTGATTTCTAATAAAAATTATTAAAATGAGTTAATATTGGTATTGACAAATATTATAAATGGTATATAATTAAATCATCGATTATGAAGTGAGGAGTAATATTTATTACTAATTATAGAGAGCTAGATATGGTGGAAACTGGCATTAAGTGAAATATGAATAACAACACTGAATCCCCTTTTTGAAATTAGTAGGAAAGGGCGGTAATATCCGTTATAATAAATGAGATGTCAGTTAATGATAAAAAGAGTGGTACCGCGGTTATTCGCCTCTTTATTCATTAACTTTTTTTGTTAAAGGAGGTATAAAAAATGGATGTTAGAGATTTATATGATAAGATTGAGGAATATTTAGGTAAAGAGGTTATTCTAAATGGATGGATTAGAAATCATCGTAAACAAAAAGATTTTGGGTTTATTGATTTTTCTGATGGTACATGTTTTAAACATGTTCAATTAGTGTATAGTAGTAGTTTAGATGATTTTGAGGAAATAACTAAAATTCATATTGGTTCATCTATTGAAGCGAAGGGAATTATTGTTAAATCTGAGGTTAGTGGTCAAGAATTTGAGATGAAAGTTGAGAGTATTAAATTACTTGGTGATTGTCCTTTAGATTATCCGATGCAACCTAAAAGACATACTCGTGAGTTTTTAAGAGAACAAGCTTATTTAAGACCAAGAGTTAATTTATTTCAAGCTGTTTTTAGGGTAAGAAGTGTTGCTGCATTTGCTATTCATAAATATTTTCAAGAAAGAAACTTTGTATATTTTAATGCTCCTTTAATTACTGCTAGTGATTGTGAGGGTGCAGGTGAAATGTTTCAAGTTACAACTTTAGATTTAGATAGAATTGCGAAAGATGGTAAAGTTGATTATACTAAAGATTTCTTTGGTAAAATGGCTTCTTTAACTGTATCTGGTCAATTACAGGCAGAAACATTTGCAACTGCTTATAAAAAGACTTATACATTTGGTCCTACATTTAGAGCTGAAAATTCAAATACAAAAACTCATGCTAGTGAATTTTGGATGATAGAGCCAGAAATTGCATTTTGTGATTTAAATGGTAATATGGATATAATGGAAGAAATGCTTAAGTATGTTGTTAAATATGTTTTAGATAATTGTAAAGATGAAATGAGTTTTTTTGATTCTTTTGTTGAAAAAGGTTTATTAGAGAAATTAAATAAATTAATTAATTCTAAATTTGCTCGTATTACACATCATGATTTAATTGAAGTTTTAAGAAAGGCTGATGTTAAG
>CAKOXR010000048.1 GCA_934130215.1 uncultured Bacilli bacterium | reverse complement strand
TGGGCGATATAGGACTCGAACCTATGACCCCCTGCTTGTAAGGCAGGTGCTCTAACCAACTGAGCTAATCGCCCAATAAACTTGACATGTATTAATATACCAAATTCTATCATACTTGTCAAGTACTTATTTAGTATCTTGTCTATTTTTTTGCAACTTTTGTTCAATCCAGATAGGAAGCTTATATTCTAGTGTATTAAAACCTAATGGTGTAGGTTTAATTTTCCTTTTTGGTTTTTGCTTAAAATCACGATAATTAATATTTTTTATACTTAGTTTTAGTTGAGATAATTCTTCGTCCACTTCTAAAATTTCTACATTTATTTCTTCACCAATTTTAACAAAATCATGAATATTATGAACAAAATCATGTGAAATTTCTGAAATATGAATCAATCCACTATAATATTCATCTAAAGAAACAAATACACCATAGTTTTCTATTCCGGTAACAGTTGCTTTAACGACTTTTCCTTTCTTATAATCTGCCACTAAAACCACTCCAAAAAGATTATATCATATTTTTTTTAAAATAAAAAGACTTTACATGGTATTTATAAATATTATATAATAGTTTCGGTGAGGAAAAATGGAAACAACAGAGAAAATTAAAGAGGTAATAAATTATTTGAGACCTTTTATAATGAATGATGGCGGAAATATTGAATTTGTGAAATACGAAGATGGTATTGTATATGTAAAAATGCAAGGGGCATGTGCAGAATGTGAAATGCAAGATCTAACATTAAAAGATGGATTATTCATGGCAATAAAAGAAGAAGTACCAGAAGTAATTGATATAATTAGTATTCTAGATAATTAATAGTTGGAAAATCAACTATTTTTTTTATATAATTATATAAATCTCTCAATAACTTTTCATTCTTTTCAACATTATCAATATATTTATTAATACATTCTTCATCCTTTTCCCCTGCTATAATTTCTTCAAATAAATTAAAATAATAATTCGGAAAAAGTATTCTCGCAAATAAAAGTTTAATTTCTTCATTATTTAATTTAAATTTTATAATTATATATTTTAATTCTGTAACATCAAATAAATGATTATAATTGAATTTTAAATACTCAGCAATATCTCTAATTTTTAAATCAAAAATCATGTTTAAGGGATTATAAAACTCATCCAACTTCTCATCTTTTGTTATAAATCTATGACATATTCGATAATCACTTACATTTATAATATCTAATAATTGAATAGCAGTTTCACCAAGTCCGCAATAATACGGAAAACTTTTTCTGAGCAAGGGATATTTATTTCCAAATTCTGATATTTGTAGTTCTAAATAATCTATTTTTTCACTCCATAATTCATCCCAACTAATTTTATTTCCGTTAAAATTAGTAATTATTTTATTTATTTTAAAAATATCATTTAAAATAATAGGTTCTTTAGATATTATAGAAACATAAAACAAAATATAATTACTACCATTAATGTTTGTTATTAAAGACCTTTGTAAATTATATAAAGGAATATGAACACTTATCTTATTTTGAATTAAAATGTTTACTATTTCAAGTAATTGTTTTATATTTATACTATTTACTTTATATAAATAATAGGTTTTATTATCAACTTCAAACCAATAATAAGTTTGATTTTGGTGAACTTCATTTGGTTTCAAATTATAATAATAAATGATTGCATTTTTCATCAGTCCACCTCATTATATTTTATGTACATAGAATTAAAAAAAAGAACAAATTTATTGTTCTTTTAAAATTTCACATATTCTATCTAATTTTTCTTTTATTTTCTCAACTTCTTGTGTTAATTCTTCAGTTCTTTTACATTCATTTTCATAAGCACTCTTAAAATCAAATGTATCATCAGTTGTATTATCAAACTGAACAATATTTTCATGATTTTCAACTACTGGCTCAACTTTAACATCCATATCATGTGTTGGTTCTACTGGTGCAGGTATTTCCGGTTCTTTAGGAGTATCTACAACAGCTTGAACAACTGGCTCAATTGGTTCCGGTGTAGCAAAACTAGGTTCATCAAAATTTGGTGTATCAACTTTTGGAACATCAACATCAACTACTGGATTTATATTTATCTCTGGTAATACTGGATTTTCTACTTCTATTGGTTTAGCATTTTCAACAACATAATTTTTATTAGCTTCAAGCATTGGAATATTATCTGCTTTTAATTTAATAATTCTTTTGTCTTCAACTCTCATATTATTTAAAGTAGATTCATCTAAATCAGGAACTTCTACTGGCATATTTGCACGATTTGCTTTTACAACTTCTTGAATTAATTTTTTAACATTATCCCATTCTTCATCAGGTACTTTTATTCCAGTTAATACTTCACCTTCAAGAACTTTAGTAATATAAATTCTTTGTAATTCTCCTTCAATTTCACCCATTGTATATATTAAATATTTATTTTCTTTATCTTTAATATATCTTACAACACTAACTTCTTTTACATTACCATTTTCGTTTATTGCTATTCTTTCCATATTTATATCTCCTTCTTATTCTAACTGTATTTAGTATAACAAATTTTATTATTTTTATCAATATATATTTTCCATTTTATTAATTTTTTTAGATTTAATAGTTCAATTTATGACAATTTTATGTAAAAAACACAGATTTCTCCATGTTTTTTTCTCAAATATAATTTATTTATAATTTTTCTTTTTAAAGAAAAAACCTAAAAATGATGCAAAACGATATAATATAATATTACTTTTAGATATAGCATAGCTTTTACATAATGCTTTTCCACCAATTGTTAATGCTGCGACTAATCCCGTAATTAATAAGGTAATAGGAATAAATAAATTAATTTTATTTGTCAAATTAGCAGCAATCATAGCACCTGCAGTTCCAGATAATATTCCACAAACATCACCTATTACATCATTACATAAAGATGAAACTTTATCAGCATTTTTTTGCAATTTAGATGCAATAAAACCTATTTTCATTTTTCTTGTATTCATAGAATGAAACGGTTTAGGATCTGATGCTGTTACAGCAACTCCAATTATATCAAAAATAATACCTAATATTATAAAAAATATTAAAATAAATATACTAAATACTATATTTGCATTTTTTAATAATGCCTCCGATAATGTGGAAAATAACATTGATAAGATAAAAGCTATAAATGTTACGGTTAAAACCCATTTATAATTTATTTTTTTTCTTTTTCTTACTCTTTTAATTTCAGCTTTTATTTTACTTATTTCGTCTTTTTTCATTTTACTCCTTAAAATATAAAAAAAATGGCATTTAAATAGTAAACTTTGCGCCTTAGGTCAAGTAGGATTTCCCTAAATTCTACAATTCGTTACCAAACTTGCGGTTCCCCTTTAAAGAATTTAGTATAGTGTTTCCAACTATACGACTTGATTGCCACTTAGTACACACTGCAATCCTATTTAAAAGCACTCTAGGAGATTTCCTCAAACACTTTATTATTTTATTATTCTTTTTTGCAAACATGGTTTCAATTATCTATCCCCCACATTCACTCAAGACAGGCTACGCTACTCGTAGTATATCCACATAGTAGGTTAACATCTAAACCATAGAAAGTACATCAACTGGTGTGTATAGTCTTTCTACAAATTTAGGTCTCTATAATAATTGGGTCAGTACTATATGCCATTATAGGTGCCCAACCATCTACCTTCCAGCATTCACCCCAAACTGGGCGTAAGAAGCAAACACAAGAAGTTTCACAGGTATGCCCTTTCACGGATTTTTAGGCCCGTTTTCATAAAATACAAAATGACTAGAATAATGTGCCATCTCTATTTATATTTTACATTATTTTAGGTATTTTGTCAAATTTTCAATTTCTCTACTTATATTCTATGTTAATAAAGATATATAATTCCAATTTTAATTATCTTTGTTTTTTTGAATTGTATAAGCTATTTTTCGGACAATATTTCTAGGTAAAAATCTTAATGCAAATACTCCTAATTTCATTTTGAATCCTGGAATTATAACTACTTTTTTTCTAAACATCTGATTTATTGCATATTTTGCAACATCATAGCTTTCTAAGGATTCTAAATTAAAAGATACTCCTGCAACTTTATTAAAGTTTGTACTAACAGGTCCAGGACATAATGCACCTATAAAAACATTACTTTTTTTTCTTCTTAACTCTTCATTTATAGCTTCTGTTAAATGTAATACATATGCTTTGGTAGAATAATATGTTGCCATTAAAGGTCCTGGCATAAATGCTGCAGATGAAGCAACATTTAATATATAACCTTTATCTTTTTTAATAAAATCTTTCAAAAAAAATTTTGTTAGGGTATGTACAGTTTTTACATTTAATTCGATCATATCCAATTCTTTATCTAATTTAGTGCTATTAAATTCCCCGAAAAGTCCAAATCCTGCATTATTTATTAATACATCAATATTTTTTTTCTTAACTAAATTATATAATTCTGTACAATTATATGTACTAGATATATCCATAGGTATTATTTCAACATTTGTTTTTAATTCTTTTGATAGAACTTCCATCTTTTTTTTGTTTCGAGCTACTAATATCAAATCATATCCTTTTTCACTCATTATTCTTGCCATATCGGCACCTATTCCTGAACTTGCTCCTGTTATTAAAGCTAACATATAATCACCATCCTAAAATGATTATATCACATTTTACTTTTTATTGATATTGTTTTGACAATATTTGACTTTTTTAAATTATTTTTATCTAATTTATAAAAATTTAAGCAAAAAAAGAAGGCTTATTTGCCTTCTACTAATTCTAATATAACCATTAAAGCATCATCACCTTGACGATTATCTAATTTTAATATTCTTGTATATCCACCATTTCTTTCAGCATAACGAGGAGCAAGTACATCAAATACTTTTTTAACTGCTTCGTTATCGTTATGTAAGAAAGCAAGTGCTTTTCTTCTAGAAACTAAAGAACCATTTTTACCATATGTAATCATTTTATCAACAAATTTACGAACTTCTTTTGCTCTTGTTTCTGTTGTTTCAATTTTTTCATTCATGATAAGATCTTTAGTTAAGTTAGCAAGCATACTTCTTCTATGCTTGTTTGTACGACCTAATTTTCTATACATTTTATTCCTCCTTGTTAGTCATCTTCGCGGAATTTAAGTCCCATATCTTTAATTTTATCTATAACTTCTTTTAAAGATTTTTTACCTAAATTACGAATTTTCATCATTTCTAATTCAGATTTTTCTGTTAAATCACCAAGTGTATTAATGCCCGCTCTCTTTAAACAATTGTAAGCACGAACAGAGAAATCTAAATCATCAATAGAAGTCTCAAGTTTTTTTAGTTTTGTATCTTCTTGCTTAGCATTCATAATACCAGTTGTATCAGCTATTTCATTTATATCTGCTACAATTCTTAAATGTTCAATTAATATTTTAGCACTTAGAGACATAGCTTCTTCTGGTTTAAAAGCACCATTAGTTGCAACATTCATTATTAATTTATCATAATTAGAATCTTGACCAACACGGGCTGTTTCTATTTCATAACTAATTCTTTCAATTGGTGAAAAAGATGAATCCATTGGAATATATCCAACTTTTCTTCCTTCAATATATTTTTTATTATCATTTGCTAAAACATAACCACGACCATTAGCAACTACTAATTCCATTGAAAGTTTACCACCTTTTGCAAGTGTAGCAATTTCTTGATCTGGATTAACAATTTCTATATCAGCATCATGCTCAATATTAGAAGCAGTAATTAACCCTTCTTCACTAGCTTCTAAATGCATTACTTTAACTTCATCACTATTATTTTTAATAACAACATTTTTTAAATTTAAAATAATTGCTGTTACATCTTCAATTATACCATCTATTGCTTGGAATTCATGCATAACTCCATCTATCCATACTGCAACAATTGCAGATCCTGGCATACTTGATAGCATAACTCTTCTTAATGCATTACCAATTGTTGTACCAAAACCTCTTTCTAAAGGTTCTAGTTCAAATTTACCAAAATTATTTTTTTCTTCATATTCAGTAATTTTATAAAGTGGTTTTTCAAAATTTAACATTAAACAACACTCCTTTTCTTTATCCACGAGGACGCTTTGGTGGTCTGCAACCATTATGAGGTATTGGTGTAATATCAGTTATAGATGTAATTTCAAGACCTGCTGTTTGTAATGAACGAATTGCTGTCTCACGACCTGAGCCTAATCCTTTTACATATACTTCGACTTTTTTCATTCCCATATCAACAGCAGCACGACCAGCAGCTTCTGCAGCCATACCAGCAGCAAATGGAGTTGATTTTTTACTTCCTTTAAATCCTAAAGTTCCAGCAGATGCCCAACTTGCAGCATTTCCTTCAGCATCACATAAAGTAACAATAGTATTATTAAATGTTGACTTTATATAAGCCTTACCTTCAGGTATATTTTTCTTAACTTTTCGTTTTCTTGCTTTGTAAGCCATAATTAACCTCCTTTAGATTAGTTTTTCTTCTTATTTGCAACGACTTTACCTTTACCCTTACGAGTTCTAGCATTACGGTTTGTTCTTTGTCCTCTTACAGGTAAACCTTTTTTATGACGAGTTCCTTGATATGAATTAATTTCCATTTTTGTTTTAATATTCAT
>CAKOXR010000047.1 GCA_934130215.1 uncultured Bacilli bacterium | reverse complement strand
TTGAAGGTAATGAATTTCCTGGTCATGATATTTATCAACTACCTCCCCATAGAACAAATGGAATTGGTGTATTACCCGATTTTGAGAAAGCACTTGGTCATAAATTATAAAAAGACACAATTGTGTCTTTTTAATGTATGTTTTCTAATTTTTTAATTCTATTAATTGTACTTGGATGAGTACTAAATAAACTATCTCTTTCTTTTCTTTTGAAAGGATCTGCTATATACATAGAAGCACTTGTTTTTGATGCTGTTTTAACAATTGTTTGATCACTAGATATTTTTTTTAATGCTGAAATTAATCCATCTTTATTTCTTGTTATACTAACAGCAGAACTATCTGCTAAATATTCACGATTTCTTGATAAAGCAAGTTGTAAAAGTTTTGAAAATATAGGTGCAAGTATTATAAATACTAAACCTATTATTAATAATAATGGATTTTTATCATCATCATCATTATTTCTAATAAAACCTCTAGAAATACTATCTGCAATTATAGATATTCCACCTACCATAACTGTTGCAACAGTTGAAAGTAAAATATCATAATTTTTTATATGTGATAATTCATGAGCAATTACCCCTTCTAATTCATATTTATCAAGTTTATCAAGTAATCCTGTTGTAACACAAACAACTGCATTTTTAGGGTTTCTACCAGTTGCAAAAGCATTTGGTGAACTAGAATCCATAACATATAATTTTGGTACAGGTAAACCACATCCTAAACATAATGCTTCTAAAATTGTATTTAATTCTAAATATTCTTCTTTTGTTGCTTCTCTACAATGATTTGCTTTTATAACAATTTTATCAGAAAAATAATAAGAAATTATTGATGTAAAACTTGCTATAATAGTTGCAATTATAAAAGCACTTTGAGAATCTTCTCCAAATAAATATGTTAAAAAATATACAAATAACCCTATTAAAATGAAGAATAAAACAACAATAAAAGAAGTTTTAAATTTATTTTCTTTTACACTTTCAAACATCATAATTTAATATTTACTTCCTTTCTTTCTTCTTCTTTAACTTGAAAATATTGATTTTTAGTAAATTTAAATATTTTTGCTATTAAATTAGTTGGAAAAGATTCTATAGTTGTATTATAACTTTGAACACAATCATTATAAAATTGTCTTGCAAAAGCAATTTTATCTTCTGTTCCTGTTAATTCAATTTGTAATTTTTTAAATATTTCATTTGCTTTTAAATCAGGATATTTTTCTGCTTTTGCAAATAAAACTTTAATTCCATCACTTATTTCATTATTTAAAACAGCAAGTTGTTCTATATTATCGGCTCTTAATTTAGTAATTCTATCTAAAGTATTTGATTCATATTTAATATAACCTTTTGTTATATTTACTAAATTAGGAATTAAATCATTTCTTCTTTTTAATTGATTATCAATACTAGCAAAAGCATTTTTACATTTTATATTTTGTCTTACTATTTTATTATATAATATAATAAATATTATAATTAATATAATTATTATTATTAAATATTGCATATTATTATCCTTTCTAAATTAAACTTTTAATTTAACACTTACTAGTTTAGAAACACCAGATTCTTGCATTGTAATACCATATAAACTATCTGCAAATTCCATTGTTTTCTTTTTATGTGTTATTATTATAAATTGAGTTTCATTTTTTAAATTTTTAACATATTCTCCAAATGATACAACATTTGCTTCATCTAATGCTGCTTCTACTTCATCAAATATACAAAAAGGTATTTGTTTTGTTTTTAATATTGCAAATAATATAGATATTGCTGTAAATGTTTTTTCTCCACCTGATAAATAAACTGTTTTTCCAAGTTTTTTTCCTGGTGGATAAGCTATTATATCAATACCTGTATTTAATATATCTGAAGGATTTGTTAATTTTAAATCAGCATCTCCTCCTTTAAATAATTCTTTAAAGATTTGTTTAAAATTAATTCTTATATTTTCAAATGTTTTTACAAAATCATTTATCATTTGTTTATCCATTTCTTCTATTACTTCTAATAACATATTTTCTGCTTTTACTAAATCTTCTCTTTGTTTAAGTAAAAATTCATATCTTTCACTTACTTGATTATATAATTCATTAGATCCATTACTTATAGTACCTAAATCTTTAATTTTCTTTTTTAAATTATTTACTATATTTCTAGATTTATTTTCATCAAATTCTAATTTATATTCTCTTGCTTTTTCATAAGTCATACTATAATTTTCTGATAAATTATTTAATAAATTATCTAATTTAATATCATATTTAGTTATACTTAAATTATATTCGTTTTGTTCTTTAGTTTTATTATTTATTTCATTATTAATTCTTTTATTTACAAAATCTAAATTATTTAAATCATTATATAAATTATTTCTTTCTTCTTTTGTTTTATTTAATTTATTTTCAAGTAATTCTTTTTCTTTTAATAAATTATTATAATTAATTGTTATTTCTTCTAAAGCTTTTGATAAATTATTTCCAAGTTTATTATTTAAATCATCAATTTCATTTTGTAAAGCAACTAAATCATTATTATAAGAATCAATCATTTTGTTTTTAATATTTATATTTTCTGATAGTTCAAATATTTTATTATTTTCTTTGTCTTTTTCCATTTCAGATAAATTATAATCTAATTCATTTATTTGATTTTCATAATTTTTAATATTATTAATTATTTCTTCTTTTTGATTTACTAATTTATCAAGCTCTAATTTATCATTTATAATGTTATGACTTTTATTAATACCACCTGTTAAAGATCCACCAGAATGTATTATTTCACCAGTTAATGTAACAATACGATGTTGATAATTTATTTGTTTAGCAATATTAGTAGCGGTATCTATATTATCAACTACTAATATATTACCCAATTGATTTTCAATTATATTTTTATATTTTTCATTTGTTTTAACAAAATCAGAAGCTATTCCTAAATATCCTTTATTATTAATATTTATATTAATATATTTGCTTTTAATAATGTTTAAAGGAAAAAATGTAACTCGACCTAATTTATTTTCTTTTAAATATTTGATTCCTTCTTTAGCAGATTCTTCATTATTTGTTATAACGAATGAAATAGATGAGCCAAGAGATGTACTTATTGCTTCTTCATATCCTTTATCAATTTCAATTAAACTTCCAATAGTACCTTCAATACCTTCTAATTTGGGGTTATTTATTATTGCTTTTACACCATAAGGCATACTATCATTATTAATAATTCGATCATTTAAAGAATCTATTTGAACCTCTATTTTTTCTTTTACAAAAATTAATCCTTTTAATTTATGTTCATAATCATTTCGTTTATTATTTATTTCATTTTCTTTTTGGATTATATTATTTTTGTTTTCTATTAGTTTTTTTTGTTCTTTATTTAAATCATTTAAACTCAATTTTAATAATTCAATATTATTTTTTAGTTTTAATTCTTTTTCTTTTTGTTCTAGTAATATACTTTGTATTTTAGTATCACTTACTTCATATTTTGTTCTTTCTATTGTCATTAATCTTTTTGTGTTTATTTGTTCAACTTTAGATGTTAAATTTATTAAATTATTATTTAATTCATTTATTAAATTATCATATTTTTCGAGTTCTAATTTATTGTTTATATTTATAGCTTCACCTTTATTTTTATTGGTTTCTAAATCTAGTATTTCTTTATTTAATGTTTCTACTTTTTCTTTTAATGTTTTATATTCTTCATTATATTTAGTTATATCTGATGCGATTAAAGCAATTTCAACATCTTTTAATTCTTCTGTTAATTTATTATATTCTTCTAATTTATTTGCTTCTTCTTTTAATGGTTCAATTTGAACTTCTAGTTCATTTATTATGTCATTTATTCTATCGATGTTATTAGATGTTCTTTCTAATTTTTTATTTGCTTCTTCTTTTCTTTTTTTGTATTTTAATACTCCTGCTGCATCTTCGAATACTAGTCTTCTATTTTCTGGTTTACTTGATAATATATCATCTATTTTTCCTTGTGATATTATGTTAAATGATTCTTTACCTATTCCACTATCTATTAAGAATTCTGTTATGTCTTTTAGTCTTACTTTTTCATTATTGATGTAATATTCGTTTGTTCCGTCAATATAGACTTGTCTTTTTATTTCTATTTCGTTATAGTCTAAATTCATAAATTTATCGGTATTATCGAATGTTATTGCAACATATGCTTGATTACTTTTTTCACGGCTTTTAGATCCTGCGAATATAACATCTGTCATACTATCATTTGCTCGTAATGATTTTGTTGATTGTTCTCCTAATACCCATCTTACTGCATCAACCACATTTGATTTTCCAGATCCATTGGGTCCAACTATTCCTGTTATTCCTTTTTCTAAATCTAATATAGTTTTATCTGCAAATGATTTAAATCCTTTTATTGTTATTTTTTTTAAATACATTTTACACCTCACGAAGTAATTAAGTCACTTAATTTATCTAATATTTTATTTTTTTTATCTTTAAATATATAATAGTTATCTAATATTATTTTATTTTTACTGTTTTGATTATCTATTTTTAAATAAGTTTTTGTTTTTTCTATTTTTACATTATATCTTTTATATTTGTATTCAATTTCTTCGTCTAAATTATAAAAGTATAAATTTCCTTTATTTAGATAAATACTATTTTTAACAAAATTTGATATATAATTTTTTATTAATTTATAATCTACTACTATATTATCTATTGATTTTTTTTTAAAGTATTTTCTTATTTTATTTATATTTATTTTTTTGTTTTTTAATTTTAATTTATTTTTATTATTACATTTTTTATTATTTAATATATATGTTTCTGTTATGTTATTATTTTTATTGATTATGTTTATTAGGTCATCATCATTGCTTATTAATAATAAGTTTCCTTTTATTTTTTTTAATTCTTCTTTCATTTTTCACCTTTTATTATATCATTTATTATATAGCTTGTTATATATATTCCAGCAACACTTGGTACATATGATATGCTTCCTAATTTATTTATTTGTTTTGGTTTTTCATTGGAACATACTACTGGTATTTTATTTTTTATGTTTTCTTCTTTTATCATTTTTCTTATTTTTTTTGCGATTGGATCATAACTTGTTTTTCTTATGTCGGTTATTTCTAATTTGGTTGGATCTAATTTTTTAGCGGTTCCCATACATGATATGAATTTAATTTTTCTTTTTATACATTCTTTTATTAGTTTTTGTTTTGTTTTTATGCTATCACATGCATCTACTATATAGTCAACTTGTTCTTCAAATAGTAAATTTATATTATTTTCATCTATAAATTTATCAATTTTTTTTATTTGAATAAATGGATTAATTGATTTAATTCTTTTTTCTAATTCATCTACTTTTTTAAGTCCTATATTGTTTTGATTTGTAAATAGTTGTCTATTTAAATTACTTATATCAATTATATCAGAATCAACTATTATTATTTTTTTTATAGGGTTTCTTATTAGTGTTTCAACTGTATAAGATCCAACTCCTCCTATACCGAGTACTAATATTACTTTATTTTTTAATTTATTTATATCTTCATTTAATAATGATTCTACTCTTTCAAACATATACATCACTTAATTAGTATATCATTTTTTTGTAAAAAAAGATAGGTTCCCCTATCTATTTTATTGATTTTATAATTGAATTCCTTTTATAACATTACTATTTGATGATTTAGTTGCAATCATTTCATCAACCAATGTTGATGCAGAAGCAATATAATTAACTGTTATTTGAGAGCCTGAGTTAGTTGCAGCATTAGAAAACATATCAGAATAATTACTAATATTAGCATTCATTATATTGATTGTTGTTGTTAAGGATGAACAACCTTCAAATGTACTTTGCATTTCTGCTATATTTGCTGTATTAAAACTACTTATATCTAAACTTGTCAATAATAAACACTTATAAAACATATAACTCATCCGTGTTACATTTGAGGTATTAAAACTACTTAAATCTAAATTTGTTAAGGATGAACAATAACTAAACATTTGAGACATTTTTGTTACACTTGAGGTATTAAAACCACTTAAATCTATACTTGTTAATAATTTACAATTATAAAACATCGATTCCATATTAGATACATTTGCTGTATTAAAACTACTTATATCTAAACTTATCAATAATAAACAATTATAAAACATATATTGCATATTTGTTACTTTTGCAGTGTTAAAATTATTTAAATCTAAACTTGTTAAGGATGTACAATCAGAAAACATCGATTCCATATTAGATACATTTGCTGTATTAAAATTACTTAAATCTAAACTTGTTAAGGATGAACATCCATCAAACATCCAAGACATACCTGTTACATTTGGGGTATTAAAACTAGATAAGTCTAAATTTATTAGGGATGTACAATCACTAAACATATAATTCATATATGTTACATTTACAGTATTAAAACTACTTAAATTTAAACTTGCCAAGGATGAACACTTAGTAAACATCATATACATATTTGTTACATTTGAGGTATTAAAATTATTATTAAAATTAATTTGAGTTAAATTAGATATTGTAATTCCACCATTATCGTACTTAAAAAATGAAAATATATTATTACAATTTGATGGTGCAAATATTACCGTTTCACTTACTATATATAAATTATATAACGATTTTGTGTTATCTGTGCTATCTTTTAAACCAGTATCAACCAAATAACCATATACCTTCTTCTTTTGAGTTGTACTTTCAGATATATCCCAACATAGATTTTCTTCATTACAAGTACTAGGTAAATTACTTAAATCATTACCGAATGTAATTGTTCTTATATAAGATCTATAATTATCATTCCAAAATTCAGTACAACCATTAGAATAACTATACCCATTCTTCATATATGCTGGATTTGTTTGTTTACTTTCTATTACTACTTCAGCACTTATATTTTTATTTATATAACTATTATCACTTACATCATCAACATTACCATCCCAGTACCAATATACTGTAACAGTATCTGTTTTTGATTCATTTGATTTAAAATATTTACTATATGTTG
>CAKOXR010000046.1 GCA_934130215.1 uncultured Bacilli bacterium | reverse complement strand
GATAATAGTATATATACTAATCATACATTAAATGAAATTTCTGCAACTGACAGGATGATTGAAATTGAAGCTATTGGTGAACTTAATAATAGAATTATACTTAATGAAATACATGATTTTATAACATTTGCTTTTAGTAATTTAGAAGTTAATAAACAAAGCAAATATGAAAGAGGCATAAATCGTACATTACAATTATACAATTATTTAGAACAACAAAAATTTGCAGAGGAACAATCATCTTTACTTAATAATGGTTCAATTTCTGGTGCTGAAACCTTAATTAAAAGATTACAAAAACATCAATAATAAATTAAAACTATTAAAATAAATTATATATATGGTAAAATGTATTTAGTGATTAGTTGTTTATCAACTATTCCTAAAGTTTCGGATATACTATTTGTCCGTACCATAAGAAATTTTATTCGAACTTTTATAGTTTGAGTTTGATAAATAACTAATTCAGAAATGGATTAGTTTTTTTGTTGTTAATTATTTAATATTTTAAATAGTAAAATAAAACATAGAAAATAGGTAAATTTAAATTTTGTTTTTCCTATATATTTTTAAATTTTAAAAAAATCTAAACCAGAATCATGATATGTAAAAAATTATTACATATAAAAAAAGTGCATTTTCTTTTGAAAACACACTTTTATTACTTAATTGCACTTATTTTGCACTTTAGATTGATTCAATAATTAAAAAAATTAATAATTTTATCTATGACCTAATGCTTTCATTATAACAGGTATAATTTGTTTCTTTCTTGAAACATAACCATCTAATCTTTTACCCTCATAACAATCACCAAAACAGAAATCAAAAATATTTTGAGATGATTTGTTGTAGAAAATATAAGAACATTCACCTAAAATATCTGTTACAAACATTGCAAGTATATGATAATTTTTATCAAAACTTATATCTTCAATTAAAGAAATATAATCTTTCTTTTGATTAATAAATGCATCAATATCTGTTGTTAATACCTGACTAATACCAACATTTTTATCATCAATTTCAAAAGATTTAAAATCTTGGAAAAATATTTCTTCCTTAGTTTTACCAGAAAAAATTGAACCATTCTTAAACATTTTTAAACCAAAAGTTTCATAATCAACACCCGCTATTACAGATAACTCATTTAATGCCTTAACATCAAGAGGAGTAGTAGTAGGGGATTTAAGTAATAATGTATCAGAAATAATGCCTGATGCCATAATACCAGCAATATCCTTATCAATTTGAGCATTATGTTCTTTATATAAAGTATAAATAATTGTATTTGTACTACCAACAGTCATATTCCTAAAATTAATTGGTCTATCAGTACCAACAGTACCAATTTTATGATGGTCTATAATCTCAACAATTTCCGCTTCATTTAAACCATCAACACTTTGTAAAGCCTCATTATGATCAACCAAAATTACTTTTTTAGGCTTTTTTTCATCTAAATCAGAAACCTTTAATAAACCTAAACATTTCTTTTCTTCATCAATAATCGGATAGTAGTTATGATGATTTATCTTTAACTGATCTAAAGCATCATCAACTGTCATTTCTTCCTTAAAACAAACAATATTTTTTTCATATGAAACAGTATTAATAGAATTCGCAAAACTAATAAGTTTTATAACCTCAAAATAATTTTTATCAGTTTTAATAATATTAACTTTATTCTTTTTTGCCAAATCAAGTAAAGATTTTTTTAAATCAACATTATCAAGTAATATAATTAAACCAACATGATTATTAATAGCATTTTCAATAATATTAGTACGATCACCAATAATTAAACAAGTATTAGAATCCATAACAGTTTCCTTTAAAAAAGTTTCACTAACCTTAAAAGGAGCAACTATATTATAAGAAAATTTATCAGTAAACTTTAATACCTCAACAGCTTTTAAAACATCTATAGTATGATGATAAGTTGAAGTAATTGTAGAATCTTTATAATCAATATAATTAGTTGTAATATCTTTCATTGATAAAATTCCATCAAAATATCCATCTATAGATACAGGAACAGAACTAATTAATCTACTCATCATATATTTATAAGCATTATAAATAGATTCATTTACATCAATAAAACAACCCTTATGATAATTTAGATCCTTAATTTGAACCTTAACATCATTTAAATATTTTGGCATACTAACCTTAAAATGTTTTAAAACATATTTTGTTTCATTATTTATATCACCTAGAACTCTGGGTTCACATTTATAACCTAACATATTTTTAAGTTTTGCATAAGCAATTGCTGATGTAACGGAATCTGTATCAGGTTTTTTATGACCAAAAACATATATTTTATCCATTTTTCACTCTCCTATACATTAAGATTATAGCATATAATAAACTTAAAATAAACATATTTTTAAAATAAGAGTAAATTTTTGTAATTTAATTTATTATAAATAAACCTTGTAAATTATGTAAAAAAAAGATATAATTTATATGTGATGAATATGAAAAAAATAATATTATTAATAACTTTATTATTATTAGTTGGGTGTTCAAAAAAAACTGTTTGTTTAAAAGAAATAGATAATGAAAAAATAAATATAACTATAAAAAGTGTTAATAACAATATTAAAAATATAAATATAAAAAGTATTTTTAAAAATGATGAAGAAGCTAGTAATTATTGCACTCTTTTAAATTTAAGTAATATAAAAGTTGAATGTAATAATAATATAATAATATATGAAAATTATAAAGATTTTTTAGATATAAATATTAATAAAGAAAATGATTTAATAGAATATTTAAAAAGTAATAATTATAATTGTAAGTAGTAATAAAAAAATGATATAATAAAATAAGAAAAAGGAGAAAAAAGATGAAAAAAATAATTATATTAATTACAGTATTATTATTAGTTGGTTGTAATAAAAAAGCTGATATTATATGTACTGATAAAAATGATTTATATACAACTAATGTAGAATTATATTTAAAAAACAATAATTTAGTAACCGCTAGTAGTATAAGTATTTATAAAAGTGAAGATTTAGTAAATCAAATATGTTCTAGTTTAGGAACTAAAGTAAAGTGCTATAAAAATAAAATTGAAATTATTGATTTTATGAATGATTATATAGGAAAATCAAAATATGAAGTTATTGAAAAGTTAGAATCTCAAGGATTATCTTGTAAGTAGGTGTAATATGAAATGTGTAAGATGTGGAACTGAATTAAAAAATGGTGATAAATTTTGTCTTGGATGTGGATTTGAAGTTGGTAAGGAATATATTCCCGAAAAAACTCAAGAAACATTAGAAGATATTTATGAAATGCCTGTTGAAGTAGAACCTGCTGAAGAAATGGAAATTGATAATAATACAGATGATGTAGAAGTAATAGATGGTAGTGAAGTTCATACTAATTATTATGTCGGAGAATCTAATGAAACTGTTAAAAAAAGTAAAAAAATTAATTATATAATCATAATTAGTACTATCTTAATTTTAATTATTACTTTATTAATTGGTTTTAATTATAAAAAAATAGTATGTTTATTTAAAGATTGTAAAGGTTCTACTATTATTAAAAATGAAGATAAAAAGAAGAATATAATTAATAATATAACAACACCTTATTCTTTTGATAGTAAATTTATATTTCGTATAAAAGACATATGGAAAGATGTTAGTCCAGTTATTTATGGCGATAATTTAGATAATATAGCTGATATGAAAAAATTTGAGAAAGATTCTTCTGAATTTAAATTAATTAAATATGTTTTTAATGATAATAGCATTGATTATTATTTGAATTTATTAGGGGAAGAAAAATATGATACTATTGAAATAAATAAAATAAAATATAATTATTTAAATATTAATGATAAAGAAGAATATATAATAACAACTAAAGATTCTATTTATGTATTTTCATTTATTCAAACATCAAAAAATGATATTAATGATATACTAAATACAGTAGTTTATTATAAATAGGAGATTATATGAATTATCAAAAAGAATTAGAAAATTTAATAAAATCATTAACTTATAAACCAACATTATTATTACATTCATGTTGTGCTCCTTGTTCGTCATATGTTTTAGAATATTTAGAACCTTATTTTGATATAACAGTCTTATATTATAACCCTAATATTGAACCATTTAATGAATATAATAAAAGAAAAGAAGAACAAATTAAATTCATTAAAAATGTACATCCTAATGTAAAAGTATATGATATTGATTATGACAATGATTTATATCATAAAACTATAGAAGGATTAGAAAGTGATATTGAAGGAGGTAATAGGTGTTATAAATGTTACAAATTAAGAATTGAAAAATGTGCAAGTATAGCTTCTTCTAAGTATGAATATTTTGGTACAACTTTATCTGTAAGTCCTCATAAAAATGCCAAATTTATTAATGAAATTGGGCAACAATTAGAATCTAAATATAATTGTAAATTTTTATTTTCAGATTTTAAAAAAAATGAAGGATATAAAAGGTCTATTGCTTTATCTAGAGAATATAATTTATATAGACAAGATTATTGTGGATGTATTTATTCAAAAAGGAATGATTAAATGGAAATTATAAAAATTATTATTTATGGTCTTTTAGAAGGTATTACAGAATGGCTTCCTATTAGTTCAACAGGTCATTTAATTTTATTAAAAGAATTAATACCTTTAAATGTATCTTATAAATTTTGGTCATTATTTGAAGTAATTATTCAATTAGGTGCTGTTTTAGCAGTAGTAGTAATATATTCAAATAAATTGAAATTTAAAACAAATTTAGATACATGGAACAAAATAATAATTTCTTGTATTCCAGCAGTAATCGTAGGATTATTTTTTAATGATTTTTTTGAAAAATATTTTTATAATAAATTATCTATTAGTTTTGCTTTAATAATAGTGGGTATTTTATTTATAATAGTTGAAAAACAAAATAAAGTTAATATTATTACAGAAATAAGTTATAAAACAGCTTTTTTAATTGGTATTTCGCAAGTAATAGCAGGTATATTTCCTGGAGTTTCTAGATCAGGAATTACTATCTTATGTGGACTTTTACTTGGAATTCAAAGAGAAAAAGTAACAGAATTTACATTTTTGATGTCTGTTCCAGTTATGTTTGGGGCATCATTTTTAAAAATTATTAAATATGGATTATTTAATATAAATGATATATTTATATTATTAATTGGATCATTAATTGCTTTTATAACATCTTTATTTGTTATTAAATTTTTAATGAATTATATAAAAAAACATAACTTTATTATTTTTGGAGGATATAGAATTATTTTAGGTATTATAGTTCTATTTAGTTTAATATGAAAAGATTTAATATGATTGATGATAATTTTATTTGTGATGTTTGTCATAAAAGTGTCGATAAACTTCTATATACTGCTAGAGATCATTGTCCATATTGTTTATCAAGTAAACATTTAGACAACAATCCAGGTGATCGAGCTTGTAATTGTATGGGTATTTTAGAACCTATTGATATTGAAAAAAGTAAAAATACATATAAAATAATTTATAAATGTAATAAGTGTGGAATGGTTAAAAAAAATAAAATAGCAGATGATGATAATTTTGAAAAAATATTAGAAATTATGAAATATAAGGTGTGATATATGATATATGTTGTATATGGAAAAGAGGAATATTTAGTTGATCAAAAAGTAAATCAGCTTGTTAAAGATGCTATTTTCTATGATCTTGAATTTGATAAATTAGATGATATTATATTTGATGCTTCAATAATGAGTATGTTTGAAGATAAAAAATATATAGTTGTAAATAATCCATATTTTTTATCTATTTCAAAAGAAAATGATTCAATAATTGATACAAGTTCTTTAGAGTCTTATTTAGAAAATATTAATCCTAGTACTGTTTTAGTTTTTAAATACTATAAAGAAAAATTAATGGAATCAAAAAAGATAACAAAACTTTTAAGAAGTAAAGGAACATTTTATGAATTTAATAAAATTAATAATGTAGATATTATTAAAAATAATTTGGATGATTTTAAGATGGATGATAAATGTATAAATTTATTAATTGATAGAGTAGGGGATAATACTGGTATTTTACTTAATGAACTTGAAAAACTAAAAACTTATAAATATGATTCTAAAGTTATTACAAAAGATGATGTTTTATTAATTAAAAATATGGAAGAAATTGATTTTTTTAAATTTATTGATCATATTATTAATAAAAATAAAGATCTTGCTTTAAATGAATATTTTAATTTATTAAATAAAAAAGAAGAACCACTTAAGATTCTTATTGTTATAGCTTCTAAGATAAGACTTATGTATCAAGTAAAAGTTTTAAATGAAAAAGGGTATTCTATTAATGAAATTGCAGGTCTATTAGATTGTAAATCTTATCCTGTTCAAATTGCTTTAAATTCTTGTAGAAAATATTCTAAAGATAAATTACTTAATACATTAATTAATATAGGTGAATTAGATGAAAATATAAAAACTGGTAAAGTTATACCAGCTAGTGCTCTTGAATTATTTATAATAAATTTGTAGAACAATTACTTTTTTAGTTGTTCTATTTTTTTGTAATAATTAACTAAACTTTCTTCATATTTACTACTTATTTTTGGTTCATAAAATTTTATATTTTTTATTTTATCTGGTAAGTATTGTTGTTTAACAAAATGGTTTGGATAATCGTGAGGATATTTATATTCATTTGATGATGTTTTTATATGATTTGGTACATTGCCTGTATCTGATTGTTCAATCATATTTAATGCTTTATCTAGTGTTAAATAAGCATTGTTAGATTTTGGACTTAAGGCCATATCTATTATCATTACAGAAAGTGGTATTCTTGCTTCAGGAAATCCTAGTCTTTCACATGCTGATATACATGAAGCTACTTTTACTCCTATTATGGGGTTTGCAAGACCAATGTCTTCATATGCAATAACAGTCATTCTTCTATAAATACTTTCATAATCTCCTGCTTCTATTAGTCTTGCTAGATAATATATAGCTGCATCTACATCTGATCCTCTTATTGATTTTTGAAAAGCACTTAAAAGATCATAATGTCCATCACCGTTAGAGTCACTAAATATTGTTCAATCATATTTAATGCTTTATCTAGTGTTAAATAAGCATTGTTAGAT
>CAKOXR010000045.1 GCA_934130215.1 uncultured Bacilli bacterium | reverse complement strand
GTTACAATTTCAATTAAAGGGACACCAGATCTATTATAATTTAATAAAGTTTTATCTAAAACATGAATACTTTTACAAGTATCTTCTTCAATATGTATTCTTTCAATCCCAATTCTAGATATTTTTCCATCAACTTCGATATCTAAATAGCCATCATACCCAATTGGGGTATCTTGTTCAGTAATTTGATATCCTTTAGGTAAATCGGGATAAAAATAATTTTTACGATCAAAGTGCATCTTTTTATTAATTTTACAATTTAATGCAAGTGCTGCTTTTAAAGCCATTTCAACAACTTCATAATTTAAAACAGGTAATGTTCCTGGATATCCTAAATCAATTAAATTAACATTTGAATTAGGGTTATTTGAATAAGCATTTATTGTATTTGAAAACACTTTGTTTTTACTTTTAAGTTCAACATGAACTTCTATTCCAATAGTTGGTTCTAACATTATTTCACCTCTGGTTTCAAATTTAAATTTAATTTTTTTTCAATAAATGAAGCTACCGCATAAATATTTTTTTCATCTTTTCTTTTTCCAATAATATGCATACCTATTGGTAAATTTTCATTATTAAATCCAATAGGAAGTGATAAAGCAGGCATTCCTGTCATATTAATTGGATTTGTTAATATATCATCAACAAAACTTTTTAAAGCATCATTTATTTTTGTTCCCAAATCATAAGCTGGACTTGTATTTGTTGGTCCAATTATTAAATCATAATTATCAAAAACTTTATTCATTTCTTCATATAAAGCTTCTCTTAATTTTAATGCTTTTACATAATATTTATCAGCATTTTCACCACTTAATACATAAGTACCTATCATAATTCTTCTTTTTACTTCTTCTCCAAAACCAATTGATCTAGTTTTAATAATACTATCTTTAGTAGTATCTCCTGGAATATGCAAACCATATTTTATTCCATCAAATCTTGCTAGGTTACTACTTGCTTCTCCTAGTGCAATTACTTGATATAAAGGAACACTATACTCTAAATATGGAACATCTATAAAATCAACAGTACAACCATTATCTAATAAAATATTAACAACATTTAAAATTTTTTCTTTAACTTCTTTATCAACTTTATCACTCATATAAAAGTTAGGTATTGCAATTTTATATTTTTTTAAATCTTTCCCAATTAAACTAGTAAAATCATTATCTGAATCAAAACTAGTCGAATCTTTTGGATCAATGCCAGAAATAAGTTCAAGTAATAAAGCATTATCATAAACATTTTTAGTAATTGGTCCTATTTGATCTAAACTAGATGCAAAAGCAATAAGACCATTTCTTGAAACTCTACCATATGTTGGTTTCATTCCAACAACTCCTTGAAAAGAAGAAGGCTGTCTAATAGATCCTCCTGTATCAGATCCAATTGCAAGTGCCACTTCTCTTGCTGATATAGTAGATGCAGATCCACTACTAGATCCTCCTGGAACTTTACTTCTATTCCAAGGATTTAAAGTATTTCCATAATAAGATGTTTCTCCCGTAGATCCCATAGCAAATTCATCCATATTTGTTTTACCAATAATAATTAAATGTTTTTCTTTAATTTTTTCAACTACTGTAGCATCATATGCTGGCATAAAATCATCAAGCATTCTAGATGCACAAGTTGTTCTTAAATCTTTTGTTACAATATTATCTTTGATAGCAATAGGAATTCCCCAAAAAATATTATCAATTTCAGTATTTTCTAAATTAATTGCTTCTTCTTTAGCTTTTTCATTTAAAGTAATATAATCATTTAATTGGTATTTTTCAATCTTCATAAATGCTTCATTTACTAAATCAATAGGTTTTATTTTTTTTGCTTTTAATAATTCATGTAACTCAAGTACACTTAAATCTAAATAATTACTCATTCTACAACCCTCTTAACTATAATATAAGAACGATCATGAACTTTAGCATTCTTCATAATATCTTCCTTACTTATACTTTCCATAGTTTCTGTACTATTAAAATTATCAATTTTTTTTGAACATACAGGAGATATTAAAATATCACCATCTTTTATTTTTGCATCATTTATTCGTTCAATTTCACTTAAAATATCACTTAATTCTTTTGTATATTTTTTAATATCATTATTATTTATTTCTAAATAAGCAAGTGATGCAACTTTTAAAACATTTTCTTCAGTTATCATATTAAATTCCTTTCCGTTTATTATATCACATTTTATTATCAAAACCACTTCTTTTAAATAAGTGTTCTAATTCGCTAACACTATAAATTAATGTGGTTGGTCTTCCATGAGGACAATTAAAAGGTTGATTACATTTTTGTAAATCTTTTATTAAACTAATTGCTTCTTCACGACTTATACTAGTATTAGCTTTTATTGCCATTTTACAACTTAAATTAATAGCAACTTTCTCATTAAATTTTACCATATCAAAGTTCTCTTTATAATTCAAAAAGGTTTCAAGAACTTTATCTATATATTTATCTTCAAAACCATTAGGAAACCATGTTGGATGACCTTTTATAATAAAGGAATTAATCCCAAATTCTTCAATTTCAATACCAATATTTCTAATTTCATCCAATCTTTCCTTTAACTTAATAAATTCACTAGTTGTATATTCTTTTGTAATTGGAATTAATAAAGGAACCACATTATTACTAGGATGACCTAATTCTTCTTTAAATTTCTCATAATTTACTCTTTCTTTAGCAGCATGCTGATCTATTATATAAATACCATTTTCATTTTGCATAATAATATATGTACCATGAGCAATTCCAACAAATTCCATATCAGGATATCTATTTAAATCTTTAACACTATCATACTTAATTTGATTATCCTCAATAACTAATTGTTCTTTAACAAAAGTTTTTTTTAATTGAGTATCATTAAAACTATTTAAATTATCATTATATAAATTATCATCATTTAAATTATAATCATCCTTTAAATCATAATTAAAATCATTAATAAACAAATTATCCTCAAACTTAGGTATTAAAACTCTAGTATCTAAATGTTTTTTAATTTCTTTACAAATTAAATCTTTTAATTCCTCAAATTTAGAAAACTTAATATCCATTTTAGTAGGATGAATATTAACATCAATTTGAGAAGGATCAACAATAATATTAATAACTACAATAGGATATCTATTATCAGGTTTATAAGTATGATATGAATCATTAATAACCTTATTAAGACTATAATTTTTAACAACCCTTCCATTAACAAGTGTAATCATATGGTTTTTAGTAGTTCTATTTATATCAGGCTTACTAATAAAACCAAAAATTTTATAATCTCTATCTTCAATATTAATTTCAATCATATTTCGTGCAACATTAATACCAAATACATTACTTATAGTTTTTAATAAATTACCTTTTCCATCAGTATTTAATAATGTTGAACCATTATTAGTTAAAATAAATTTAATATTAGGATGTGATAGTGCTATCTTATCAACATAATCAGAAATTGATGCAATTTCAGCTTGCATACTACCTAAATGTTTAAGTCTAGCAGGTGTATTATAAAATATATTACGAACAGCAATACTTGTTCCCTTTCTTGCTTCGGACTTACAAACATCAATAATTTTACCACCATTTATTTTAATAGAAGTTCCAACATCTCCTTTAGAAGTAATCAATTCAACCTTAGAAACAGATGCAATAGAAGGAAGTGCTTCACCCCTAAATCCAAGTGTATTAATTCTATATAAATCCTCTTCATTTAATAATTTACTGGTAGCATGTCTTAAAAAAGCAGTTTTAGCATCTAATTCATCCATACCAATACCATTATCAGTTACTTTAATTTCTGTTATACCACTATCAATTAAATCAATTTTTATTTCACTAGCATTAGCATCAATACTATTTTCAACTAATTCTTTAACTACAGATGAACATCTTTCAACAACCTCTCCAGCTGCTATCTTATTCGCAAGTAATTCATCCATTACTTTAATTGAGCCCATTTTAACACTTCTTTCATAATACAATTAAAAAAATTTAAATCATTGTTTTCTATTTTTAAATTATCAAAATCTATAATATTTATACATCTATCTTCTTTATTTTCATCAAACATAAAATTAACATTAATTTTATTTAAATCAACAGTATATTCATTTAGTTGATAAACTTCTTTAGCTTGATTCTTTTCAATACATAAAGAAATAAACCATTTATAAATATAAACCTTTCCTTTATTATCAAAAATTAAACCATTACCAAAAAAATCTTCTTCATTATAAATATCAATAATTCTTGATTTTCTTATTTCATTTAATTTATTAAATATTTCTTCCTTTTTCATATACATATTTTAACAAAAAATTAAAAAAAAGTCTATATTAGACTATAACTATCATTTATAAATAACTCTAATTAATATTTATATTATAAAGATAATATTAGAGCTTTCTTTTAATAATTTTTTAAAAATAATAATATATATATAAATTCAATAATTAAATTATCTTTTTATACATTATATACTTATCTAAATTTATTTTTCTGATTAATTATTTTAACTAATGGTAAATTATTATATACAGCATACACATTTACATCATCAACATTTTCACATTTATCAGTATAAAAAACTCCAATTGCTCTAGCTTTATCATTTAAATAAATTTCCGAATATAAAAATTTGGTATTTTGACTATTAATTTTACATTCTTCTTCAAAATCCTTAGGCATAATTAATTTACTATTATAAGGATTCTCATACCAAACGGAATCTCCATCTAAATTAGTTAGTTGTTCATGGCAAGAACATCCTTCGTCTATAAATTTATCTTTATTAGTAATCCAGCTTCCACAATCATCAGTACACATTGTACATAATGAATCAACATCTATATCATATATTAATCCACAATTACCATACATAAGATTATTTATATCTTTTGTATATAAAGAACAACAAGCTTTCTTCATTAAATTGGGTTTTATCAAACCAGAAGTAAAAGCATGCATTACATATTTATAATTATTATCAAAACTATAAGGATTTGTTAAATACCTTTTCCATTCAGCAACAACAACTTCTGATAAATCATCTTCAAGCATTAATATTTTTTTATAATAAGATTCTATTGAATCATAATCTTTATAAAATTCATCTTGAACATCTACATAACCATAATAATTTTCTTTATTATCTTCTTGGACATTATATTTTTTCTTATATTCCAAAATATCTTTTTCAATTTTTTCTAAATAATCAGAATTAATATAAAACTTTTTTATGCACTTAATTACATATAAAATTCTTTCCACCATATAATAAATAGATCCATAATAAATTCCCATTTTTTTACCTTTTAAACTATTTTTATAATTTTCTAATTTATTTTCAAGTTCAATACTAAATATATTAAAAGCATTTTTTGTATTAACTTTATTTTGTATTTGATAATCTACAATTGATACAATTGTTTTTTCATAATTTTTTTTCTTAATTTCATCATTTTCTTTAACTGGATATATTTTTATAACTCCATCTTTTTCTTTAACTTTTTTTTCTAAATCACAAAAATCACTTATACTAAATACTATTGATTTTTGTATTTCATTAGTTAAATAATATTTAAATTTAAAGGTATTTAAATAAAAATTAACTACTGTTTTTTTTATTTCTTTTAAAACTATATTTTTATCTATATTTAATTGTTCATTTTTTTTGATTTGATTTTTTAAAATAATATATAAATCATTATAATCTTTAAATATTTCAATAATTTCATTTAATTCCATAAATAACACCTTATATAAATTATATCATATAAAATTTAAATTAAATATTTTTTTATAAATTATTTATATTTAAAAAGCACTTTATAGTGCTTTTTAAATTAACGACAAATTCCCTTTTCTTCGCTTATAGAATTTTCATTTAAATTATTTTTTCTTTGATTTTCTATTTCTTTTCTTTTTTGTTCATAAAACATTTTATATGCATTTATTATTTCATCGGCTGAATTATAATTTTTTGATTCAATTAAAAAGCCATTAAATTCGCATACTACATTTTTTCCAATAACATCTTTAGCAACATCCTCTAATCTTGTTCCAGGTAATATTTTCATTGTTTCAATTCTAGTATTTTGAATATAATCATCCATAGTTACATGATTATCAGATTTTGCTTTATCTTGCTCTCTTCTATTTAAAAATTCTTCTCTTCTTCTTTTATTATCTATATAATTAGAATATTCCAATTTAGTTTTACGACAAATATCTTTTATTATTGGCTCAATTTCAGAAACAGGACCCTCTATAGAAGTACTATTTTCTACCCAAGGTTTATTATTTGGTTTATTAAAGTATGTTTCAGAATAATCTACATTTGTTGTAGCAACAAATAATGAATGACCATTTTGATCTAAATGATGTTGAAATTCTAAATATTCATGTGGAACTTTATGTGTAATCATAGCATTTAATATAGCAAGCATATCTGAAGTTAAATCATCAATTTTTATGCTTTTTCTCATAATTAAACTTTCTCTAATGTCTTTAAAAAATTGATTTGCATGTTCTTTATTAATTCTTATACCAAATGAACTAACAATTCCTGGTTCCTTTATAAAACCCATTTTAACACCTGGTATATTATAAAACTTTTTAATTATCGCAATTATAGATTCAAGATTATTTTCATTAAATTCAAATTGAATAAAAGAATCCTCTGTATTTTCATGTCCAGCACAACATGCTCTTGTTGTAATATTATTATCTAAACAATATATTAAAAGTTGCTCAAGTTCATAATTCCCCTCAGCCCATTCTTTACTAGCAAGATAATACTCGTCTTTTGATAATGCTTTTGTATCAATTACTTTTCCTGTATTATAAGTACTCAAATTATTCACCTCTATTATATTTTACAACAAAATTATAAACAAATCTATCGCTTATAACAATATTTTAATAAATAAATTTTAACTAATTTGATTATATATATTATTACTACTGATATTTTCAGAAAAATTAACATCTTTTAATTTCTTCACAATCTACATATTTCAATCTTTAATTTATTATTTTTAATCTTAAACATAATACTATCAGTTTTATATATTCTATTTTTTTATCTTTTTACTTTCTTTTTCTAATTCTTTTAAACTTCTATCTGGTGTTGGTAAATCTTCAGGCATTGTTCCACCTAATCTTTTAATACTATTTCTTACTTCCT
>CAKOXR010000044.1 GCA_934130215.1 uncultured Bacilli bacterium | reverse complement strand
CTCCTTAATAAGTTATAATTACATCCAAAAAAAATTGATTTTCTATAGTTTTTACTTTCTATATAATTATCAACAAAGTTATTTTTTATATTATTTAATACATGTATGTATGTATGTATGTATGTATGTATGTATGTATGTTCCTTTTTCATGTTATCAACAAACCTTTCAATTTATCCTTATCATTTATTACTACTTAATTTTACCATAAATTCGTTTTATACTCAATACTAATTTTTTTAACTTAAACTTTTTTAGAAAACAAAAAAACACATAAAATGTGTTTTATTTTGAAATAATTGAATTAATTATATTACTTATTTCAGTTGGATTATCAATAGATAAGCCCTCTATTAATCTTGCTTCAGCATATAATACTTTAGCATATGATTTTAAATCTTCTTTATCATTTTCATATAAAGATTTAAGTTTATCTGCTATAGGATGATTCATATTAATTTCAAGAACCTTTTCAGCTGAAATTCTTTCATCAGTAGGCATAGCATTAATAACCTTTTCCATCTCAACAGAAACATCACCCTTAGTAGTTAAACAAACAGAATGATTCTTTAACTTATTAGTAAATTTAACATCAGAAATATTAATAGATTCCTTCATAATATTCAATAAATCTTTATTATCATTATTAAACTTATCTATTTCTTCAGAAGATTCTAAATTTAAATTTTCATTTGCAACATTAACAAACTTATGTTTATCATATTCATTTAAAACAGATAAAACAAATTCATCAATATAATCAGTTAAATATAAAATATCATAATCTTTTTCCTTTACTTGGTCTATTTGAGGCATTAAATCTATCTTTTCATTAGATTCACCACAAGCATAATAAATAGATTCTTGTTTATCAACCATATCATTAACATACTCTTTTAAAGAAATAAGATCTTTCTTCTTAGATGAATAAAACATAACCAAATCCTTTAATTCATCCTTATGAGAACCAAAATCATTATAAATCCCAAACTTTAATTGATTACCAAAAACCTTAAAGAATTTTTTATAACTTTCTCTATCTTTTTCCATCATAAGTTCAAGTTCTTTTTTAATCTTATTTTCAATATTTTTAGCAATTATATTTAAATTTTTTGATCTTTGTAACATTTCCCTTGAAATATTTAAAGAAATATCCTCACTATCAACAACACCTTTAACAAAACTAAAATAATCAGGCAATAATTCCTTGCACTTATCCATTATTAATATACCATTTGAATATAAACTTAAACCCTTTTCATATTCTTTAGTATAAAAATCATAAGGAGCATGAGATGGAATAAATAATAACCCCTTATATGAACAAATACCCTCAACAGAAGTTTTAATAACCTTTAAAGGTTTTTCATAATCATAATATTTATCAATATAATAATTATCATAATCTTCATCCTTAACATTTTCTTTCTTCCATATAGGAATCATACTATTTAAAGTTTCATTTTCAGTAACAGTCTCAACTTCTTTATCATCTTTAGATTTAGTAGTATGTACTTCCATAATTATAGGATATCTAACATAATCAGAATATTTTTTAACTAAAGCTTTTATTTTATATTCATCTAAATATTCAGAATATTTATCATCATCTGTATCATTTTTTAAATGTAAACTTATTTTAGTACCATTAGTATCTTTAGAAGATTCTTTTATAGTATAACCATCAGCACCTTTACTTTCCCATAAATAAGCAGTAGTACTATCAATACTCTTACTTAAAACAGAAACATCATCACTTACCATAAATGCTGAATAAAAACCAACCCCAAATTTACCAATAATATCAATATCTTTATTTGATTTATTCATTTCTTTAAAAACTAATGAACCACTTTTTGCAATTGTACCCAAATTTGACTCTAATTCTTCTTCAGTCATACCAATACCATTATCTTCAATAATTAAAGTATTATTTTCTTTATCTATACTTATATTAATTTTTAAATCATCTTTATTTATTTTTATATTAGAATCAGTTAATGATTTATAATATAACTTATCTAAAGCATCACTTGCATTTGATATAAGCTCCCTTAAAAATATTTCTCTATTTGTGTATATTGAATTAATCATTAAATCTAATAATCTTTTAGATTCTGATTTAAATTCTTTCTTTTTCATATTATCACTCTCTTTCTTGCAATATAGTTATACCACTATTATTAGCAGTTGTCAAGAAAGAGTGCTAATAAAGAATAATTTTTTATAAAAAAGATGTTATAAAAATTCATCATAACATCTTACTTATTTTAAATCATCATTATTATATATAAAATCAACTATATTTACATTTCTAATTCCATCAATATTATCTTGAAAAATCAAATCACTGACAAATAAGTATCTTGGGTACATTTCTTTTATTTCATAGAATGGTCTGTAATCATATTTTTTTGTATTTTCATCATCTATATTTTTCGAAACTTGAATATAATACTCCATACTACCTTTTCTAGCAATAAAGTCAATTTCTAAATTTCTCACTTTTCCAACACTTAAATTATAATTTTTATATTTTAAATAAGAAAACAATACATTTTCTAAAACTGGTCCATAATTGATTCTATTATCTGTATTTAATGCATAGTAAATACTTAAATCTGCTAAATAATATTTTTTCTCACCCTTAAGTACTTTTTTCGACTTCATATCAAATAATTCACATGGATAAATAATTTTAGCATTTTCTAATATTTCTATATAATTTTTTATTGTTCTTCTATCTATTTCTATTTTTTGCTTTGTCAAATAATCATAAATACTACCTATTGATATAATGCTAGCAAAATTATTAACAACAAACTTTTGTATTGCATCAAAAAGTTCTTTATTTTTTATTTTTCTATGATTTTTTATATCTTTTTCAAATATTTGTTCAATTACACTTTTTGTATATAATACTTTATCATCATAGGAATCATACTTTAATGAGCCTGGGAATCCACCATTTCTTATATAATCTTCAAATTCATGGTAGATATTATTATCTATTTCTTTACCAATAAATCTTTTCATATCTACATACTCGTAGAAATTTAGAGGCAACATTTCTATTTCAATATATCTTCCAGTCAATTTTGATACAAGTTCACCACTTAATAAATAAGAATTTGAACCTGTTAAAAATATTGAAAAGTTACCTTCTTCCCTATAAGCATTTACAACTTCTTCAAATCCAGGCACATTTTGGACTTCATCTATAAATAAATATTTAAAATCATTATCTTTGATTAAAGCATCAATTGTTTCTTCAAGTTCATTAGGGTTTTTTATGTGCTTATATTGTTTTTTATCCAATTCAATATAAATAATGTCTTTGTCAGTTATTCCTTTTTCTTTTAACTCTTTTATAATAGCTTTTAACAAAAATGATTTACCACATCTTCTTATTCCTGTGATAACTTTTATCATTGTATCATCATAAAAACCTCTTATTTTTTTTAAATATTCTTCTCTTATATATATTTTTTCTTCCATACAATCACCATATACATTATATACTTATCATTAAAAAATGTCAAGTTATCGACCACTTTTGATGTATTAATAGTTAAAAATGGTCGATAACTAGTTATTTTTGTTAAAAAAAGAATATAGTTTTAAGCTATATCCTTATAATTAAATTATTAAACTGATTCCATTTAATTATTCCGTTTTTTTGTAACCTACCTACAACAACACCTGGTAATACATTATTTTTTCTTGCAAATTCACATATTGCATTAGTAGTATATTTTTTAGTTGTTTTAACAAAATCATCATATTCATTATCAGGAATTAATATATTTCTAGAATATTCATCTGCTTCATATTCTATATCATTTTTTATATCATTATCTGAATCAATAAAAACTTCCTTTTTGCTATGTTTAATTAAATGGGCAATTTCGTGAAAAAAAGTAAACCATAGTATATCATCTTTTTTACCTTTATTACTTATCATGATAATTGCTTTATCAGGAGTAATTTTATATGATACACCATTAATATAAGTATGAGGTAAGTTTGTTTCGTAAACCAAATATACACCACATTGTAATAATATTTTTTTTATTTTTTCAAATTGTGAAAGAAAGCTATTATTTGCGAATTTCCTAATTTCTAAAGAAGCTTTTTTTAATTTATCTATATCAAACTTATTATATACTTCTTTATTTGATTGTATTTCACCATATCTAAGGAAGCAATACAATGACTCAAAAGAAAAATTTTTGTTTGCACTTTTTCTAAAAGCAAGCTTTCTTTTTAATTCAGTATCAAATTCTAGAGAAGCAACAGCAAAAAACTTTCTAAGATTAATAACTTTTTCATATGAATCATTAGTTGGTTCAATAAAATCCCATTTTCTTTTTGACATTTCTAAGTAAGGAATATTATTTAAATATTTTTCTTCATTAATTATAAATTCAAAATCTTTTTTTCTTTCAAGTTTTTCTCTGTAACTACTCTCTAAATTACACCAAAAACTGGTTTTAATGTCAAAAACATATTCAAGTTTTAATGCTGTTGCAACAGTAATTGGTGCCTTACCTTTTACAATTTCATTAATAGTTTTTTTATTAATACCTGTTTTATATGCTAAATCGAGTTGTGTCATACTATTAGCTTCTAACATTTCCAAAATGGTTTCACCTGGTGCGATTATATATTCATCAAACATTTTCTTACTCATAATGCTTAGACACCTCCAATATCTCAATATTTGTTATTTTGTTTAAATCTGTTGTTTCTGGATTAAGTGGTTTAAAAATCAACCTATATTTACTAGTAATATTTATTGCATAACAGTCTTTATAATTACCCTCTAATTTATGCCTTCTGAAAGGTAAAAATGAAGGAACATCATTTAAAGTAGAAAAACTTTTCAATTGCTCAATTCTGATAGGCAATTTTTGTCCAACTTGATTTCCATAAAGTTTTACAATACTTTTATTGCTTGATACTAGTTCACATAAATTATATAATTTATCTGTTTTATAAGTTAATTTCATTAGTCCACCCCCAAAGTTGTACTATAATTATACAATATCATTTATGTTGTGTCAATATTTTGATTAACCTAAAAGGTAAATTAAAAAATATAGTTTTAAACTATATCTTTATGGGTTTAATCTATTTGGTCCTCTAAATAAGAACATTGATTCTTTAACATTTGATATATTAAGTAATAACATTGTTAGTCTATCAATACCTATTGCGAAACCACCATGTGGAGGACATCCATACTTAAAGAATTCTAAGTAAAATTTAACATCTTCTCCTAGACCTTTTTCATTTGCATTTTTTACAATTTCTTCATATCTATGTTCTCTTTGAGCACCTGTGGTTATTTCTACACCTTTCCATATTAAATCATATCCTTGTAAAATACCATTTTTATCTCTCATATGATAGAATGCTCTTTTATCTGCTGGATAATCAGTTATAAACATAAATTCATGACCAAATTTATCTTGAGAAAGTTTATAAACTAATTTTTCTGCTTCAGTTGTTAAATCAGTTTTTTCGCTTTCATCTACTATATAACCATATCTTTCTTCAAGTTCTTTGTAAACTTCTTTTAAAGTCATTTTAGGGAATGGTAATGTAGGAACTTTAATTTCTGTATTAAATATATTTTTTATGTCTTCTTTCCATTCTTCATTTGTTTTAGATAGTGCATATGTAAGCATTTCTGCTTCTAGGTTCATAACATCATCAAATGAATTTATATAACTAAATTCAACATCAAAGCTTGTAAATTCTGTTGCATGTCTGCTTGTATTTGAGTTTTCTGCTCTAAAGCAAGGTGCTACTTCAAATACTCTATTAAATCCACTTGCCATTGCCATTTGTTTATAGAATTGTGGTGATTGAGCTAGATATGCTTTTCTATCAAAATATTTTACTTCAAATACTTCAGATCCTGATTCACTTGCTGTGCCTATTAATTTAGGTGTGTGAATTTCTGTAAATTTATGATTATATAAATATTCTCTCATGTATTTTACTATTGTACTTTGAATTTCAAATATTTTCATATTTTTTTCATTTCTTAGGTCTATAAAACGGTAATCTAGTCTTGTATCTAAATTAACTGTTTCTAAATCTTTATAATTAAATGGTAATTCATTTTCACTTTTACTTGTTACTTCTATTTTAGTGGGTATTAATTCCATTCCGTTTAGTTTTACATTTGGATTTAATACTACTTTACAGTTTACTTTTACTGTACTTTCTAGTGGTAATGTAGATACTAGTTCAACCATTTCTTTATTGGTTTCTAATGATTTTTCAATTGTCATTTGTACTTTTCCGGTATTATCTTTTAATATTACGAATTGTACCCATTTAATATCTCTTATTGCATCTACAAATCCTTCAAATATTATTTCTTTGTCAACATAATTTTTTAATTCATTTGCATTAATTTTCATATTTCCTCCTCTTTTATATAAAAAACAGTGTTATCCTTAGAAAGGACGAATCACTGTTAATCCGCGGTACCACCTTTATTACTATAAATAGTCGCTTTATAAATATAACGGTTTTAACCGGCTTAATCTACTTAATTCTTTAAGCACTCATGGTGTCTTTCAAATTACATTCATGTTAATTTCCATCAACCATTAACTTTCTAGTATGAATAATAATTATACTTTTCCAATCAACATTTATATTGTTATAATAATACTTTTTTTATAAAAAATCAATACTTTTATAATATTTTATAGAATTATAGATATATAGATAATTAGGTTAATTATTAATTTTATTAATAATTAGGTATTATAATAGCTTTTAGGCCAAAAAAGTTGTTACCACTGCTATCACTTTTAAATGTTATTTTAATATAGTTAGAGTTAATTGTTATTGTTTCTTGTGTTCTAGTAGTTCCTCCATATTTTTTATTATTGTTTATACCTGTTGTTGATGTGCTAGAGTCATATATTAGGAAATAATCATAGCTTGTACCTTCAGTTTGATAGTCTAGTATGACTGTTAAACTTTTTGCTCCTTCGAATGTATGTTCACCAAGTATAACATTATCTTGTGAATTAGGATATGGATTATGAGCAGACTCAATTGTTTTACAAGTAGGTGCAACAATGTCTGTTATTGTTACATCAGTATCAGGCATTATAAATTTATTTCCATTTATAGTAGTTCCATTCATTTTAAATGATGTTACATAATTATTACCTGATATAGATGTTAAAGTTACTT
>CAKOXR010000043.1 GCA_934130215.1 uncultured Bacilli bacterium | reverse complement strand
CAATAACTAAACTGATTGTATCATATTGCTTTAATTTTTTTACAAATTTGGTCTCACATCATTTACAACTACACATAATTCAAAATCAATACTTAAATATTCATCATTATCAAGATATTTAATTAATGTATATTTTCCTTTATCAAGCATACCATACTCACAACTCCAGTTTACTTTAATATCTAAAGAACTATTACTTTCAATACCATACCCAATTCCATTTTGACATTTCTTATTTTTATTTAAATATTCATTATCTTTTTTTATATCAAAACCAGGTTTAACTAAAATATCATAATCTGTATTATTAATTAATTCTAAAGTTAAACCACTATTATTTAATGAACCAGAAATAATATTTAAATTAACATTTTTATCACTTTTTTCTAAATTAGTTTTTGAACACCCAAATAAAAATATAACAAATAAACATATAATTATTTTTTTAAACATATTAACCTCTTAAAATTTAATTTCCTCAATTTTTTCTTTTATACTACTAATAAAAGTATAAAAAATAGCAAGTAATGTTGATGAAATAATAATACCACCTAATATATCTGTAAACCAGTGTACACCTGATATAAATCTTCCAATTACAATTAATATAATAAGAATAAATGATAAAATATTTTCAAATTTAAAAAATTTACTTTTAAATAATTTTTTATTAATAATAATTGAACTTCCACATAAACAAATACTCATAAGTGTATGAGATGATGGATAAGAAGGTTCTAATACTCCATCAATTATAATAGGTCTATAATTAATAATAAATTTTTCAAAAAATATATAAACTAAAACTACTACTACATAAAATAAAGCAAGAATATATATTTCTTTATCAACTTTAAGTAAACTTTTTCTTGTTATCAACTCTTTTAAACCTATATAAACATATATTAAAGACATAATAATTGGAATAATTCCTAAAATTTCTGTTATTTTATAAATAATCATATTATTACCAATTAAATCATAAAAAAACTTATTAAAATCAGCAAATCCAACTAAACTTTCATTTGGACCAATTGCTTTTACATCAACATTTTTAACAAGAAATGTAAAAAATAATGACATTATTATTAAAATTAAACAAATTATTATATTTTTCTTTTTCATAAAACATACCTCTATAACAATTATACACTTGTTTAACAAATTCGTATAGTAAAATTTTTATTCACATCTAAAAATATCTATAACTTCTTTTTTACTAGCAATATTAGATGGTATAAAACCTGATATAAAACATAAGAAAACACTTAAAATAATTAATATTAAACAATTTTCTAAACCTAAAACAGATATATTTTTAATATCCCATAATTTAAGACAAATTAAATTAATAATTTTATTTGTAAATAAAGTTAAAATAATACCAATAATACCAGATATAAATCCCTCTATAATAGATTCTGAATTAAAAATCATTCTTATATCTTTTCTTCTTGCCCCTAAACTTTTTAAAATACCGATTTCTTTTTGTCTTTCTAATACACTAATATATGTAATAATAAAAATCATCAAAGAAGAAACAATTAAAGAAATAAAAACTAGTCCAACTAAAATATAAGATATAATATTTATTATATTAGTAATAGTTTTTAATACGGTTTTTATATTATCAACATATATTATTTTATTATTTTTTATATTATTATAATGTTCTATTCCTTTAATAATACTATTTTTATCTTCCAAATTATTAAAATAAATACTAATAGAATCTGGATTATCTAAATCATTTATCCCAAGTAAATTACAAATATCATCATAAGTATTATTTATATTATCAAATTCTTTATTAGTTAATACATTTATTTTATTATTTAATTGCTCAACTCCAATATTACTTAATTTATTTTTATTTATTATATATTTGATTAACTCTAATCTATATCCAATAACATTATTTATAACATAATCATTTTTTGCTTTCAAAATACCAACAATTTTAATATCCATTCCTTTATCTATAATATTTTTCATATAATTAATATCATTATTTTTATTTATAAAATTGTTTTTATATTTTATATAATAATCAGTATTTAATATAAGTTTATAATTTCCCTTTAATAAATCTTCATAATTATAAATACTTTCTAAATTAACTTTTTCATTATTTTTTATTTTATTATAAAGTATATTTAATTCATTAATATTTTTTATACCTAAAGAATATAAAATAGAATCATTAATAACATTATTTTTATCTACTATTAATACTATTTCATTTAATTGATAAGGTAATTTTCCATATACTAATTCATAGTTTTCTTTCAATTCTATATCAGACAAATTTTTATAAAAATTACTAGTAAGATTTACTTTATTATAATTATTATATAATTGTAGTTCTAAATTATAATCATATGATATAAACTTAATATTATTATTTAATATACCACTATCTAAATATTGTTTAAAATCATACAAATTATTTTTTTTATTTTGGTTTTTTATATAATTATTAAGTAAATCATTATAACTTGTTATTTTACCATTTGTTCCTTTTATTTCTTTTAAATTCAAATCTAAATTTAATATATCATTATTTTTATAAAGTGTAATTGGATAATTACTTAAGTATTCATTTTCAGTTGTTTTTATATATTTATTTAATCCGTTAGATAAAGATGATATAACAGCTATACCAAATATACCAATAGCACTTGCGATTGAAACTAAAATAGTTCTTCCAATTTTTGTTCTTAAGTTTCTAAATGAAAGATAAATCGCAACTAAAAATGACATTGACATTTTTTTACTTTGTTTAACATTTTCTTTACTATCTTCATTATACTCTTTTGTATCATTTATAATTTTTCCATCATTTATCTTTATTATCCGGTCAGAATACTTATTTGCAAGTTCAACATTATGTGTTACCATAATTACTAATTTTGTTTTGCTTATTTCTTTTAATATATTCATAATTTCAATACTTGTTACAGAATCAAGAGCCCCTGTTGGTTCATCAGCTAAAATTATATCATTATCATTTATAATTGACCGAGCGATTGCAACTCTTTGCATTTGGCCACCTGATAACTCATTTGGATACTTATTTATTTCATTTTCAAGACCTACTTTTTTTAATAATTGAACCACTCTTTTTTTATTGTTTTTGCCATTTATTAATAAAGAAAGTTCAACATTTTCTTTAACAGTTAAATGATTTATTAAATTATAATTTTGAAATATAAACCCTATTTTTTTACTTCTATAATTATCCCAATCGCTTTCTTTAAAATTTTTAGTTAGTATTCCATCAATTATTAAATTTCCTTCATCATATTTATCAAGTCCCCCAATTATATTAAGTAAGGTTGTTTTACCACTACCTGATGGCCCTAGAATAGATACAAATTCTTTTTTTCTAAACTTAATATTTATATCATTTAAAACTTTAGTATTTTTATAAGATTTACATATATTTTTTAGTTCTAACATATTTTTCCCCCTTGAAAAAATACTCTATCATATAAAAATAATGATTGCAAATGAGTAATTTCACCCGTTTTTTATAAATTATATGTTGAATTATGAAAATTCACCTTAGAAGAAAAATGCTTTTTTTATATATTTTTTTATGAAAATATTAAAAAGTAATAAATTTTATTTTTTTTTATAATAAGTATATATAAGTATCTGATAAATAATAAAGTATTAATAATTAAATTAATAAAAGACATATTATAAAAAATTTAAAATTCATTAAACTCTACTATTAGTTTGGTGTATTTTAATAAATTTTATATTATAATGTAGTTACGAAAGGAAAAAAATATATGGATCAAGAAAAAATAGGAAAATTTATAGCAGAACTTCGTAAAGAAAAAAAACTAACTCAAATTGATTTGGCCAATAAATTAGGAATTACAGATAGAGCAATATCAAAATGGGAAAATGGTAGAGGAATGCCTGATTTATCATTACTATCTCCATTGTGCGAAATATTAAATATTTCAATAAATGAATTATTAAGTGGTTCAAAGCTAGATAAAAAAAATTATCAAGAAAAACTAGAGGAAAATATTATAAATACAATAAATTATACAAACAAGAAAATTAAGAAAACAAAAAACATCTTCTTCATTATTTTATCAGTTATTATAATGTTTATGATAATGTTTGTTATTGATATAAATAGAATGAGAAACAATAAACCTGTAATATTTAGTACATGGGGATATAAATATACTCCTGCAATCAATTTCAATGAAGAAAAAGTTATAAATGCGGTGGAAAAATATCTACTAGAAAAATTAGAAACAGAACCTAAGTATCATGAGAATGAAAAATCATTTGTTAGTATTAAAACTTATTTAACTGAAGAAAAAAATAATCATAAACTTTATAATATTTATGTATGGGTTTTAGAAGAAAAATATTATTTAGAGAATAATGAAATAAAACAAGATAGTAGTTCTTCTATACCTTATATGTTTATGGTAGAACACATTAATGAAAAATATAAAGTTACTAATTTTAAAAAGCCAAGAGATGGAAGTTATTATGCTGAAGATATAAAAAAAATTTTTCCAAGAACAGTTAGAAATAATATGGATAAAATTCATACTGATGGAACAATAGAAAAATTAAAAACAGATATTCAAAAACAAGTAAACTTATATTTTCATAAATAACCTATATAATTAAGTTATAAGATTAGTTTTAAATACATAACTAGTCTTTTTATATAGAAAAATATTAATATTAGATAAATTAGATTTTAATTTATCTAATAATTAAAAATATAATATTAAAAATCTTCTTTACTATAATGAAACAAATATATCACAAAAAAACAATTTAAATTATAAAAAACTACAATACTATAAAAATTATATAATTTATATTCAAATGAAGCAATAAAGGTGGAGTTGTTATGCACAATCTATCTAACGATAATTTAGAACAACCCGTGATTTAGATTTAGATTTTATAAAATATTTTGTAGATAATAATTCAATTTAATGATAAAATACACTAATAATTAAAGCATATTTTTATTACTAAACTATTAAGCAGAATAAAGGAATTATAGTGCTATCATTTCTTATTTTTCACTCGCAAAATTGAGTTAAAAGTATGAAAAAATTCTATCATGCTTTTAATTTTATCTTTTTGATTAAAAAGTTTACGAAGTCATATTTTTCTTCCAACAGTTGGATATATACTAGAAAATATTGGACGAATCTTTAATGTTGCAAATTGATGATAAAATTTGACAAAAAGATGGTATAATTATATATAGAAATGACAAATAAATAGTAATTTATTGAGGATGTAAATTTATGAGTCTGTTCAGTAAAAATGATAAAAGATGAATTACTTAAAAAAATTCAGATGGTAGTTTTAAAAAAATTTTTAAAGGCGATACAAAAAAAGTTTAGTTTTAGTAAAAAAGGAGAATTGTTATGGGATTATTTGGAAATTCAAAAAAACAAAACGAAAGAAAAAAATTAAAGTGTAAAATTGGCAAATTAATGAAATCATATAGTAAAGAGAAAATTGATGGAGATACATATTTTAAAAAGATGATGGATTTAACAAGTTCTTATCAAAAGAAAAAAAGTAAATATAAATTTAAATATTAGTGAGGTTTTATTACAAATTTAAGTGCAACTTACTTTAGTAAAGGAGATAGTTATCATGAATATATTTAACATGAAAAAGTCAAAGGAAGAATGGCAAAGAAAAATTGAAGAAAGTTATCAAAGAGGAAGAAAAGATGCCGAAGATGAGTTTTTATCTAAAAAAAGTAAAATAGAAATAGATGAAAAAGATTTGAAAAAAATGACTGAAAAAGAATTATTAGTAGAAATAATAAACTCGTTAAATATACAAAACAAAAGAACAGATAATTTGAATTCAAAAATATCTTTTGTTATGGATTATAAAATGATTTTTAAAGAAATGAACAAAATAATAAATGAAATATATGACAAAGAGAAAATTTTATCTGAAAATATTTTGGAAAGTCAGGCTCAAATATCAGAATTTAAATGTGATGTTGCAAATATAAAAACTCATGTACAAGAAATAAATAGATTGCTTTCTATAATTAACTCTGCAAAAAGTGAACTCTCTAATATTTCATCAGAAATAGAAAATATTGTTCCAAAATTAAAAAAAGGATGTAACAGTTTAGAAAATATTGCTGAAAATATGAATGATACAATTTTAAAATATAAAGATAGTCCGGTTGAATTAATCAATAAAATAGACAAAAAAATCGGAATTGAAGATGAAGATATTGAATTTAAAAGCATAATTTCTAGTTTAGAAGATATAGAAACAAAATTTAATTCAGAATCAGATGATAGCATAAGTTCAAAAATTAGTGATATGGAATATAAGGTTAATACTGCATTAGATCAATATGGATTTTGTAGCTTATATAGTAAAATTAATGAACTAGATATGAAACTAAATTCTATAGAGTCAAAAATTGATAACAGTGATTTATATTAAAATTCAATTAAATAAATAATAGAATAAAAAATTACAAATTATTAATGAGATTAGTTTTAAATATATAACTAGTCTTTTTTTTGAAAGAAAAATTCATTTAGTGTCTATGCTAGATGATTTTAACCATCTAGGGGTAGATGGATAACAATTGATTATGCAACACAACGAAGGTGCAGTTATGAAGCAGATAAAAAAGTTAAAGATGAAACATTTAAAACATTATCTTTTGATATTTCTGGAACTAAATATTCTTTTAATTTCGACCTAAATTGCAAATTAGAAAAATTGTTAGAAATACCAATGAATAAAACAATTAATTTTAAAGATTATATTTTTGAAGGTGAAACACACTTAATTATTACTGATTTAAACAAATATGAAGAACCTGAAATAAATATAAAAATAACTAGATATTTAAAAAATAGATTTATTGTATTTTTAACCTTTTACACCGATTATTATAGTAATGATGAAAATAACTATTCTGGAATGATAGAATTTTCATTTAACCTAGATGATTACTTAGATAATAATTAAAATAAAATTACAAAAAAAATAAAAGCCTTTATAAATAAAGGCTTTTTTATCATTAATGAAGCCAATATCGTAGGTATCTACAACTTTTTCCAATATACGAATGAACACATAATTAATAATTATTGATAATATATCGCACTAATTTAATTTTATATTTTGAAAAAATAATGAATTTATGATAAAATAAAAAAAGGTGATAATGATGGGCTCACTTTTAAACCAAAAAATATTTCAATCAAAATCTTTTAAGTCATTACAATTAATTCTTAAAAATAGCTGTATTAAAG
>CAKOXR010000042.1 GCA_934130215.1 uncultured Bacilli bacterium | reverse complement strand
TAAACTCTTGAGTTGTTTGTGCTTTTGTTCCAAAAGTAACCATTGCAAGTTTTGAGTTAGGATATTTCTTAATTAAACCTTCAGCAAATGCTCTAGCAGCAGTTTTAGCATTTTTCCATTTATTACTTTTATTAGTCATTGAATTTGATCTATCAAAAACTATAACAGCATAAATAGGAGCTTCGCTATAAGTTGTTTCGCCTTTATCCTTTCCGCGAGCTTCGAATTTAACTTCATATTTACCATTATTATCTAACTTAGTAACAGTTTTACGAATCTCAACATCGCCTTCGGATTTAAAACTTCCTTCAGTTACTGAAACATTTTCACCAATTTCACTTTTATAGTCATTCCCGTATCTTAAATCACCTTTTTTTGGTTCTGCTTCTTTAGCAAGAACACAAATAGGCCCTAAGAACATATCTAGTAATGTAACAATTACCATCACTATACTAGTGAATTTTCTAAATATTTCTTTCATTTAACCCTCCCTGAAATTTTCCAAACATTCCTTTATTTTTCTTACTTTTTATAAGCAAAATACCAAAATATTTGAATTCGATTATTTATTATAAAAGATTTTTAGTTTTTGTCAAGTTAATTTACTAAAAAAACCTTTTTATAATATTATATTTTTTATATTTTGATATTCTATTAATATTATTATAAAAAAAATAAAAATTTAACATTTTTATTATGAACAAATAACGACAATATTTTATTTTTTATAATAAATATATATTTCGTTTAAAATAATTAATAAAGGATATGATAGTATAATACCTATTAAGTTAAATAATGAACCAAATATTATAATACTTATAATACTTAATATAGGACTAATTCCATTACTTTTTTTAAATGTTAAAGGATTTATTATATATGTATCTATTATAGTACATATTATAATTACTATAATGGTTTTTGTTAAAAGTATTTTATTATTTGCGGACATTATTGCGATTAAACAAAATATCATTCCTCCAAAATAAGGAATTATGTTTAAAATGGATGCTATAAAAGCTAGATTAAAGTAATTATTATGATTTATAATAAAATAAAAAAATAAATATTCAAAAAATGTTATAAAACTTATTATTAAAGTAGATTTTAAATATGATTTAATTTTTTTATCTGATCTTTTAATAATAATATAATATTTATTATTTTTTAATAAATTATTTATTATTTTTCTTATTTTTTCCATATCATATAACATATAAATAGTTAAAAATAATGTTATAAAAAAATTAATAAAAATATTATAAGAATTTCTTATATTTAAATGAGATAAAAGGTTTTTGTAAAAAAAACTTAAATCTATATTATATTTATTTGATATATTTTTTATTATATAAAAAGCTGTATTAATTATATATGTGGATTCTTTATATAATAATGGAATTATTATAAATATAAATAAAATAATAATACTTATTATTATTAAAAGTATCAAAAATACTGAAAAAAAATTATTAAATTTTTTTTTAAAAAAACATTTTAAAGGATATAAATAATATGAAATAACAAAAGATATAAAAAAAGGAAGTAGTGGATTTATTAATTTATGTTCTACTACTTCCCATATTGGATATAATTTATAAAGTATTAATATTATTAAAGAAATTAATAATATTTTTATTAATTTTATCATTTATTCACCGTTTTCTAAAATAAGAGTAACTGGTCCATCATTTACTAATGATACTTTCATATCTGCTTTAAAAATGCCTGTTTCTACATTTACAAATTTTCTTAATTTTTCATTAAATTCATTATATAAATCTAAAGCAGAACTATGAGCATTACAATAACTTGGTCTTCTTCCTTTTGATGTATCTGCACATAATGTAAACTGTGAAATACTTAGTATTTCTCCTTTTATGTCTAATAAAGATTTATTCATTACATGATTTTCATCATCAAATATTCTTAAATTTAAAACTTTATTTACCATATAATCAATTTCTTTGGATGTATCATTTTTTTTAAATCCAACAAATATTGTTAATCCATTTTTTATTTGACCTACTATTTTATTATCTACTTTTACATTTGATTCTAATGTTCTTTGTACTAATACTATCATCTAATAACCCTTTCTACATCAATTATTTCTTTTAAAGCCGTTAAATCATTCATAAATAAATTTAAAGTTTCTAAATCTTTAACCATTACTTTTATTTCAATATAATATAATTCATTTGCAAAAATATTATTCACATAAGTTATTGAAATATCCCTATTTTGAGCTTTTGTTATAATATCCATTAATAAATTTTTATTATCATTTGCATGTAAAACAAGAAATGATTCATATTTGCTTTTTATTTGTTCTCCCCATTTTACATCAATTGTTCTTTCTTCTAAATCATCAACATTTGGGCATATTATTCTATGAACTGTAACTCCATTTCCTTTAGTAACATAACCAATTATTTTATCTTGAGGAACAGGATTACAACATCTAGCGATGTTTATTTTCATGTTTTCTATTCCTTCTACATAAAGATCATTATAATTATATTTTATTTTTTGATCATTTGTTTTTTTAAGTAATAGTTCTTCTTTAGATAAATTATTTTCTTTTAATATATTTATAACTTGATTTAAACCAATTTTATTATCCCCTATATTTATATATAATTCATCTAAATTATTAAGTTTTAATTCATTTAATATTTTAGTCATATTTTCATCTTTAAAAAACTCTTGATTTGTTATTTTTTTTCTTTTTAATTCTTTACTTAATAATTCTTGTCCTCTTTTATAATAACCGTCTTTTGCTATTCTTTTATAATAATCTTTTATTTTTTGTTTTGCTTGAGTTGTTTTTGCAATTTTAACCCATTCTAAACTTGGTTTAGCACTTGGAGATGTTTGTATTTTAACAATATCATTATCCATTAATGGTTCACTAAGTGGTTTTATTGTTCCATTTACAATAGCACTTACCATATGATTCCCAATATTACTGTGTACTTTATAAGCAAAGTCTATTGGAACTGAATCTTTTGGTAATTCAATAACATCACCTTTTGGCGTAAATACATAGATCGTATCATTAAATACTTCGTTTGTAACAGTATTAACAAATTCTTCTTTTGATAAATTTTCTTGTTCTAATTCCATTATTGTTTTAAAAAACTGTAGTTTTTGTTCCATTGCATTTTGAAGGTTTGCTTTAACAGAACCTCTTTCTTTATAAGACCAATGAGATGCTATCCCTGATTCCGCTACTTTATCCATTTCATATGTTCTTATTTGTATTTCAAAGGAATTTCCTCCTATACCAAATACTGTTGTATGAAGACTTTGATACATATTTGTTTTAGGCATTGCTATATAATCTTTGAATCTTTTTGGTATTGGTTTATATTTTGAATGAATAATTCCTAATACTTGATAACATTCTGCTTCTGTATCAACAAATACTCTTAGAGCATATATATCATATATATCACTCCATCTTTTTCCTTTTTCTAGCTTTTTATATATACTATATATAGATTTAGCTCTTCCTTTTATTTCATGTTTTATACCATTTTCTGTTAAAAGATTTGTTATTTTGTCTTGCATTTCTAATACAAGTTGTTCTCTTTCTGCTTTTGTTTGATTTAATTTTTCTAATATATCAAAATATGTATCTGGTTTTAAATAACGAAGTGCAAGATCTTCCATTTCAGATTTCATTTTGTTCATTCCAAGTCTATCTGCTATTGGTGTTAATATTTGAAGTGTTTCTTTTGCTTTTTTCTTTTGTTTTGCTTCTGGTAATGCCCATAATGTTCTTAAATTATTTAATCTGTCTGCTAATTTTAATATTATTACTCTAACATCTTCTGCTAAACCTACTATTATTTTTCTATGATTAGCAATTAATACTTCTGATTCATCATTAAAGTTTAATTTATTTATTTTAGTTACACCATATACTATTTTTGTTATTTCAGAACCAAATTTTTCTTCCATTTCTTCTTTTGTTATATTACAGTCTTCTAATACATCATGAAGTAATGCTGCTCCGATTGTTTCTTTATCTGCATTTATTGAAGCTAGTATATAAGCTACTGATATTGGATGATATATATAATCTTCGCCTGTTATTCTTCTTTGATCTTCATGACATTTAAAAGCAAATTCATAACATTCATCAATTAATGGTAAATCTTCTTCTTTAATGTATGTTTTTAATAGTGTTTTTAATTCTTCATATGTATTATAATTATGTTCCATCTATCATTCTTCTTTCAAATTAATTTCTCTTTTACTTTTTCTATATTCTTCTTTTACAAAGTTATCTAATTTATATTCATCAATATTTAATATATCGTCTATCATTTCATATAAATTTAAATTTTTACTATTTTTCCATTTATATTGTTTTAAATAGTTCCATATATCTTCTTCTTTTATATAAAAATAGTTTGTTCTTTTTAGTTCTTTTTGTTTTGTTATAAGTGCTGGTTTAACCCTTTCATATAATTCTTTTATACTATTAAATTCCATTTTATCTCCTTTTTTTTAGTTCATATACTAGATCTTCTGTATTAGTCATTAAATTTTTATAATTTTTTAGTGCTTTTTTTATATTTTCTTCTTTTATTGGGTTACTATCTAATTTATCATATAACTCAAAATTTTTGTATTTATCTTCTTTTAATGTGTAGATATAATCTTTTATATTAAGTGATTTAGATTCGATGTTTGAACAAATATTAGATGCTCCAATCATTCCATATGCATATACTATTTGGTTTAAGGTTTCAAATATGTCTTCATTTATCCAACAATATCTATCTTCTAGTATGTTAAATTTTTTTATAACATTATTTGATATTCCGTTTATTGATTTTAGGTCTATATTTCCATCTTTTAATATTTTTTTATTTATTCTTAATGATAGATCTGAAAAAGCTAGTGTTTGATAAATATTTGTTATATATATTTTTATTAAATTTAATGATATTATTGTTTTTTCTTCTAATGTGTTTGCATGTTTTAGTAAATAATTTCCTGTTATTAATTCATTTGTTAATGAATATAATTCTGATGCTGGTGTTACATATATTTCTTTATTATTTTTCATTTTTAGATCATGCTCTACTAGATGACCTAGTTCATGAGATAATGTTAGTACTGATTCTATGTCTTCATCATAATTTATACTTACAAATGCATTATGGTTTTTTATTGTGTATGTTATATTAACATCTGGTTTATCTTTTCTTATTTGATGGTCTATTCGATTATTTTGGAATGCTAATTTAACAGTATTTATGTATTCTTTTCCTAATATGTTATATGATTTTAATGTTTTTTCTTTTGCTGTTTCATAATTTATTTTGGGTATAATGTTTTCGTTTAAATCTACTAACATATATATAAAACATAAATTTAGATTACTTGATTCCCCTATTATATTAAATAATTTTTTTAATTCTTTTTTATTTATTTCTGGATGTTTTTTAAATATAATTTCTTCATAACTTTCTTCTTTGTTTATAAAACTTTTGAAATAATTGTTTATTATTTCTAAGAAGGTATTTTTAAATTTTGTTGGTTCAATATTTAGTTCAAGCATATCATTATAAAGTGAATAAAATAATTTAATGTTTCTTGTTGTTTCTGTTTCTTTTTCATTTTTAAATGTTTCAAATAAACCTTTATATTCATCAGTTAAATTATATTTTTCTAAATTATTGGTTTGTTTTATTTTTTTGAATATTTTTTCAAATAAATTATCCATTTTGGTTGTTAATTTATTTAATTTATTTTCATATTCTTTTACATTATTATTTTTATAGTTTTCTGTTTTTAATAGTTCAATGTATGTTATAAATTCACATTCTATTTCTGAATATGTTTTATAAAAGTTTAAAAATTTTATTATTTCTTCTTTTGTTTCAAAATTATATTTTTCATATTCTAGTGCATTTTGACATATTTTAGATAATTTAGATAAATTATCTAAATAATCATTTTTATCTTTAAAAAATTCTTCTAGGTTCCAAATCATATTATACTCCATATTTTTCCATGAACTTATTTTATCATTTAATAACATTTATGACAATATATAATTTTATTTTCATAAAATTTAATGGTGATACTATGAGTAAATTTATTAAATCTACTCTTATTTTATTAATTGGTGGTTTTTTTACTAAATTAATTGGTATGTTTATTAGAATTATTATGTCAAGAAAATTAGGACCAGAGGGTATGGGTATATATAGTTTAATGATGCCAACTTTTAGTTTACTTATTGCTTTATCTCAGTTTGGGTTTCCTATTTCAATTAGTAAATTAATTAGTGAAAAAAAAAGAAATAATTTGAGTCTTATGGTTTCTGTTATTCCGATTACTGTTTTTATTAATTTGTTTCTTATTTGTTTTATGTTTATTTTTTCTAAGGGTATTTCTATTTATTTACTTCATGAAAAAAGGGTTTATTTTGGTCTTATTTGTATGGGTTTAACTTTACCTTTTATTAGTACATCTAGTATTTTAAGGGGTTATTTTTTTGGGAAAGAGAGAATGGTTCCTCATGTTTTATCTAATGTTGTTGAGGATGTTAGCAGACTTATTCTTTTATATTTTGGGATTCCTTATTTTCTTAGTTTGGGTATTGATAAATGTATGGCTTTTATGATTATGACTAATGTTATCAGTGAATCTGTTTCAATTTTTGTTTTGGTTCTTTTTCTTCCTAGAAAGATAAATATAAATAATTTTAAATTTGATAAGGATGATATGAAGGATATTATTGTTATTGGTTCTTCTAGTACTTGTTCTAGAATTATTGGTAATATTGGTTATTTTCTTGAGCCTATTATTTTAACTTCTTTTCTTTTATATTCTGGTTATAGTAAAGATTTTATTGTTAGTGAGTATGGTATTATTAATGGATTTGTTATGCCTATTTTACTTCTTCCTTCTTTTTTTACGAGTGCTATTAGTCATGCTCTTTTACCTAGTGTTAGTTATGCTTATTCTAATGGTATGGTTAAGCTTGTTAAGAAAAAATTAAGACAGTCAATTATTATTTCTTTACTTGTTGGTATTCCTTGTACTTTTGTATTTCTTTTGTTTCCGAGGAAATTGTTATTTTTTATTTATTCTACTGATAAGGGTATTAATTATATTAGGTTTTTGTCTATTCCTTTTATTTTACATTATATACAGGGACCTATTTCTGCTTGTTTACAAGCTATGGGTAAAATGAAAGATTTACTTATGGGTACTTTTTTTGGTATTATTTTAAAGTTAATAGTTTTAAGTTTATTTTCTTTATTTCATATTGGGTTATATGGTTTACTTATTAGTATTATTTGTTCGATTGTATTTACTACTTTATTTGATTATTTTAATTTAAGAAAATATATAAATATAAGATATTAGGGTTTATTATTTTATTATTTAATATAGTTTAATATGGATTAATATGGTTTAATATAAAAAAGGTACTATATTAAAGTGATAAAATAAATGTAGACAGTAAAAAAAGATACTGTTTACATTTTTTTATGTAATAATATTTATAAGGAGGATTTGTTATGAGAAAAAATAATATGAAA
>CAKOXR010000041.1 GCA_934130215.1 uncultured Bacilli bacterium | reverse complement strand
TACTATTACTATAGGATCGAATAGTCCTTTAAATAATAGTTTTATAAATCCATCATTTTTCTTTTTTGGTATTTCATTTTTTCCGTATTTTATTAATCTTTCTTTTGATTCTTCTTCATTTAATCCGTTATAATTTGAATTTAGTTCATTTATAACAAATGTTTTATCAATTGCATACCATTTTTTATTCATATTCATACCTTCCAAAATAATTATACATTATATTTTATATAAAATAAAGAGTTATAATTAATATAACTCATAATTGTTTTAAATGTTCAAGTAATTTTAGGAATAGTTTTAATGTTTTATAATCTAATCCTTTTGATCTTAATTTTCTTAAACTTATTCTTTTTTTATTGATTGGTTCATTACTAAATAATATAATATCTATTTCATCTTTTAATGATGTTTTTATATTTAAATCATTTAGTATTGCTTCGATATCTTCATCTATAATTTTTACAGCTGATATTTCAATATCTTTACCTTTACAGTTAATTGTTAATTGAGAAATTGTTCGAATGTTTTCGATTTCAACTATAAAATTTGTTCCTTCGGAATAATAGTTTGCTTTTACTTTCATATCTTGTTCATATACTATTACTTCATCAGCATATTTTACATTTCTAAAGACTATACGATAATTTCTTTTATCTGGTATTATATTACTTTTTCCTGCGACTGGTCTTATTATAACTGTATAATTACTTGGAAAATAATTGTATTCTATTTCTGTTTTAATAAAATATCCTTTTTTATATAATGAACTTACTCCATCATCTTCATATAATTCATATTTATTTGATTTTCCCGGAAATATTTGAATTTCTAATGTTTTTGGTGTATTTGTATCATTAATATTTTCGTTATACCCAAATGGTATAATAGCACCTGCTTTTACAAATACAGGATAATCTTTTAATTTATAAAATGATATATATTTATGATCTCCAGGATATTTTTTTCCTGTTGAAAAGTCATACCATATACCTTCTGGTATATAAAATTTATGGACTGTTCTTTGCATAAATTCATCCATTTTATTGGTTATTGGGGATACTAATAAAGATCTACCAAAATAGTATTCATTTTTATATATTTCATCATCATAAAATGAAGGATATTTATAATAAATTGGCTCAATTAATGGTTTTCCTGTTAGGGAATATATGTAAGCTTCATTATATAAATATAATATCATTTTTTTTCTTAAGTTAAGGTAATATTTTGCTATTTCATATGTTTCTGTATCCCATCTCCATGGTTCTCTTTTGTAATATTTACTAGAGTTTGATCCGAATTTAAAGATTGGTGAGAATGTTCCTAGTTGAATAAACCTTGTATATAAGTCTGATGTTTCTGTTCCGTTTTCATATCCTCCCATATCATGGGCATAGAAAGAAAGTCCATAATTGGGTGCTAGTACATTATATCTTGCTATATCTTTTAGTGTTTCAAAATCTACTTTTGTTTTTCCTGTATAAATTATTCCATATCGATGGTCTGCTATTTCGGTTCTTTTGGCAAATACTATTGGTCTTTTTTGATAATTCCTTTTCATATCTACATAATTAGCATTTCTTGTAATCCAATAATTATTATCAATAATATTTGAATCATTACAATAAAGATCTATACCAATATTATCTAGTGGATGAATTAATATTTTTAAATAAACATCTATTGCTTTTGGATCTAGTGCATTAAATGGTATTATTCCATTACCATCTTTTTCTAGATAGTTTTCTAGATATTTATAACTTGCTTCATATGGATAAAATCCATTGTTTGGGTTTGTTACTAACCCTATTCTTATTCCGTTTGCATGTAAAAATGTTGTTAAATCAACAGGATCTTTTATTAATGATCCGTTCCATGTAAAACCTGATTTTGTATATTTATTATCATAAACATTTATATGCCATGGATGATCTAGTATTAAAACTGAAAGTGGTATTTTATTGTCTTTAAAATCAGTTACTAATTGTTTTATTTCTTCAGTTTTATATGGTTTATTTTTACTCCACCATATTCCTAGGGCATATCTTGGTATCATTGTTGGAAATCCTGTTAGTGTAAAATAATCTTTTAAACATTTATTAAAGTCTTTTCCATATAAAAATATATATTTATCTATATATGATCCTTCTCTTTTTTTATATTGACCGTTTGTTAATAATTCATCAGTATTATCATCTATACTTACAAATCCTTCTTGTGAATAAAGACTTTTAATGTTATTATCTGTCATTTTGATTCCTGGTGCATCATATCTTCTTGCTTCAGGATGTCCAAAATACCAACTTTTTCCGTTTATTTCAATTTTTATGTTATTTTTAAATACTGCTTCTTTTGTATATGTTAATGTAAAATTTGCCGTTTTTATTTCTAAATATTTTTCATCTTGTTTTACAGTTATTGTTGGATTATCAAATTTTCTATTTATTACTAATTGTGTTGGTGCATCAAAGAAGGCTCCCATTTCATTATATTCAATTCTAACTAGTGTTTCTGATAATATTGTTATACGATATTTATTTCCTTTAAATATTGATTGTTCGTTTGGTAGAATGTCAGTTTCTACTTTAAAATGATCTCCCAAATTATACATTTTATCACCCTTTATTCTTTATTTTACATAATATAATCTTATATATTCGTTTACTAATATTTTTTCACCTGGCATATATTCTGGTTTTGTTCCGTTTAATTCTTTTGTCCAACCTTTTCCTTTGTTTGGTAATGTTATCATACAATTATTATTAGTGTTATATATACCACATGATAATTTTTCTTCTTCTTTATCTATTAAAGATATTGTTACATTTTTTACTGTTATTGCATATAATGTTATATTTTCTGATATTGTTATTGTTTCTCCTGGTGTATAATCTAATTCATGACTATTTTCTTCTTTTGCCCATCCGATTATTTGCCAGTTTGGTCTTATTATTTCTGGTAGATTTACTTGACATGTATTTGTTAATGTATAACATGTTAGTATTTCTTCTTTTGTTTTTGTTCCATTTGCTTTTATTGTTACATTATATGATTGTTTTTGATTTTCAATTTGATTATCTTTTTTAGTAAATTTTTTAAATATCAAAAATAATATTAGGACTATTATTAATGTTAATATTACCCCTATTGTTCCTTTAATAATGTTATTTGTTTTTGTTTTGTTATTTCCAAATTCGTTATAATTCATATAAATTCTCCTAGTATAATTATACATCTTTTTATTTTTAATGTAAATGAAAAATATAGGTTTTCCTATATTTAGTAATATATTTGTTTACTTACTAGTTTTGGATTTTTTATTTTACTTAAAAAATCGAAGTAATACATATAATTTCCTGGTATTAGAAAGCTTCCTGAATCTATTTTATCTATTAATATATCTTTTATTATTATGTCAACTAATAATACACAGTTATTTCTTGTTGAATAGTATTTTTTTAATTTTCCACTTTTAAATTTATAAAATTTTGCATTCATTTTTGTTTCTAATTTATGGGCATATGTATAATTATATGGGCTTTTCCATGGTATTTTTTTTTCTTTTAATTTTTTTATTCTTTTTCTTATAATGTCTTTTTCTTTTTCGTTTAATTTAAACCCATATTCGAATATTATTTTTTTATCAATTTCAGTTACAAATTGATAGTATTTAATTCTATTTTTTAAGCTATACATTACTCCGTCTCCGAATATTTTAAAGAATGTTAAGCTATCTTTATCATATTGTCCAAAAGCTAGTACTTCATCTTCAAAGCATATGTCTAGGTGTCCTGGTCTGCTATATAATTTTGGTCCTACATGTATTGATATATATATATCTGGTTTTTCTTTTTGAAATGTTTCTTTTATTTCTTTGTTCATTTCTTTTAATATTTTTATTTTTTTATATTTAAAGTATGGTAAAAGGAGTGCTGTTAATACTGGTATTGTTGGTCTTACTCCTTTTATTTTATATGATGTTATACTCATTATAAATTCTCTTAAATATGTTATTGCATGTCCTAGTATATAAAGTCCTATTAGATAGGTTGTGAATAGGTTTCTTTTTATTATAAATATACATATTACAAGTGAGAATGTTGCTGTTAATATATAGTATATACTTTTTAGTATGTTTTCTTTTCTTACTAGTAAAAAGCATATTAGTCTGTTTATAAAGTCTAGAAAGAAAAAGAAAACAAATGCTATTTTAAAGAATAATATAAAGCTTGATTTTTGTTTATATACTATATAACTTATTAATATTAATAATATTCCTGATAATAAGTTTAATATTAATTTTTTTTCGTTTAAATATTTTAACCAAAAAGATATGTTGGATATTATTCTGATTATTAGTACTGATAAGAATCCTATAAATACTAAGTTTGTTATTTCTTTTGGGAATATGAATATCATTATTCCTGTTAATAGGTATAGTATTGTTGTTAATAAGAGTCTTATTTTTTCCATTATATCTCCTTTTTTGTTGTTATTTTATAAAATATTATAAATATTATTCCTATTAGTAGTACTATTATTGATGTTATTAATAGTTGGTTTAATATTTGATTTAAGATAATGTTTACAAATTCTTCTTGGTTTATTATATTTATTATTATGTTTTTAAATAAATATGTTATTATTATGGTTATTGCTGGTATTATAAATGATATTCCTGCATATAGGAATGGCATATATAGGCTCCATGTAAATATAAATATTAAAAACATTAGTATTATTATTGTTCCTATAAAGTAAAATATTGATATTGATTTATATGTGTTTATTATTTCTTTTATTTCTGGTTCTTCCATTATTTCTTCTTTTTTTGGTAATTCGTTTTCTATTTCAGTTTTTATTTTTTTGATTGATTCTTTTATTATTTTTTCTTCAATTATTGTTTTTTGGTTTGTTATTTTGTTTACTAATTTATTTAGTTTTTCTTCATTGAATGATGGGTATGTTTTATTTTCAAGGTAATATTCCATTATTTTATTTAGGTAATCATCGAATAGTTGGTTAAATTCTGTGCTTTCAATTATTGTTATTATTTCTTCTTTTGGGATTCCTATTTCTTCAAATGTTTCGATTATATTTTCTTTTATTGTTTTTTCTTCGTATTTTATTTTTAGTAAATTTTCTGTTTTTATTGTTTGTTTTAGGTTTTTTACTTTTATTACATTATTTATTGTTATATAGGTTATCATTAATAAGCATACTATACTTATTAAAAATGATATTATTATTGATAGTAATTTCCCTATTATTTTTAATGTTTTCATTTTTTTCTCCTATAATTTTCTTTTTTTGTTTTCTTTTCGTTTATTTTTATTTTTTTGTCTATATCTTTTTCTAGTGTTATTATCATAATGCTTGTGTATGATATTGTTATTCCGATTAAGAGTTCTAATATGTTAAAGTTTGATTTTTCATATGATATATATGGTTTATTTTTATTGTATTTTATTGTGTTTGTTTTACTTAATGTGCTATAGTGTTTATCTTCGATTATGTATTCTACTAAATTTTTATTTTTATATTTTCCTATTATTGTTCCTTCAATTTTATTCATTTTTGTTTGGAATCTCATGTAGTGTACTAGATTATATGTTTGGTTTGTAAATAGGTATGCTCCGAATAGGAATAGTGTTATAAAAAATGGTCTTAATGTTCTTATTGATCCGTGGTTTGTATTTCTTACTTTATATAGTTTTCTGCATACTATTCCTAGTGTTAGTAATACTATACTTACTGATAGTCCTAGTGATACATAGTTATAGTTATATACTGTTTTAACATAAAAGCAGTTTTTGTGATCATTTTTTAAGCAAAACATTTGTAATACTTTTCCTTCATAATCATATGGGTTTAATGCATCTCCATTATTATATGATAGAAATGTTACTTCTTCTTTTCCGTTTTGCTCAATTATAAATGCTTTTCCTTGCTCAAATAGAACATACTTTTCTATGTATTTATTGTTTCTTATTGTTATGTTTCTAAATGCATATAATGATGATAGCATTAATAATATACTGAATATTATGAGTATTATTGAAAATAAAATATTTCCTTTTTTTCCGAAAAATTTATTAAAGTTTTTTATAAAATTTGTGTACATTTTTATCACCATCTTTATTATAAAGCAAAACAGATAAAAAAGATAGTATTTTATCTATTTTATCTGTTTAAGTTTTATTTTTATTAATAGTTGGGTATTACTATTGCTTTTATACCGTAATAGTTGCTTCCACTACTATCACTTTTAAATGTTATCTTAATATAGTTAGAGTTTATTATTATTGTTTCTTGTGTTCTAGTAGTTCCTCCATATTTTTTATTGTTGTTTATACCTATTGTAGATGAAGAAGAATCATATATTAAGAAATAATCATAGTTTGTACTTTCAGTTTGATAGTCTAGTATGACTGTTAAACTTTTTGCTCCTTCGAATGTATGTTCACCAATTATAACATTATCTTGTGAATTAGGGTATGGATTATGAGCAGACTCAATTGTTTTACAAGTAGTTACAACAATATCTGTTATTGTTACATCGGTATCTGGCATTATAAATTCATTTCCATTTATAGTAGTTCCATTCATTTTAAATGATGTTACATAATTATTACCTGATATAGATGTTAAAGTTACTTTTGTACCTTGTAATCGATTATTAGATTCATATTTTATATCATCATTACCAGTTATTGTAATTAAGTGTTCAGGAATTATATTTCCTTTTATAACATTGCTGTTGGATGATTTAGTTGCAATCATATTATCAGCTAATGTAGATGCATCAGCAATATAATTTACTGTTATTTGAGAGCCTGACTTAGTTGCTGCATTAGAAAACATATAAGAATAATTTGTATCATCTCTATTCATTATATTTATTGTTGTTGTTAAGGATGAACATTTATAAAACATATGAGACATATCTGTTACATTTGCTGTATTAAAACTACTTAAATCCAGACTTATTAATGATGAACAATTACAAAACATATTATGCATAGACGTTACATTTGCTGTATTAAAACTACTTAAGTCCAAACTTGTTAATGATGAACATTCATCAAACATACGAAACATATTTGTTAAATTTGCTGTATTAAAACTACTTAAATCTATACTTGTTAAGGATCTACAAATATCAAACATGCCACCCATATCAGTTACATTTGCCGTATTAAAATTACTTAAATTTAAATTTGTTAATGATGAACAACCAAAAAACATATAACTCATAGTTATTACATTTGCTGTATTAAAACTGCTTAAGTCCAAACTTGTTAATTTTACACAGCTTTGAAACATACTTTCCATATCAGTTACATTTGCTGTATTAAAATTATTATTAAAATTAATTTGATTCATATTTTTAAATTCATAAAATATATCCTGGCAGTCTGCAGGAGCAAATATTTCATAGTTACTTACTATATATAAATTATATAATGATTTTGTGTTATCAGTACTATCTTTTAAACCACTATCTATTAAATATCCATACACTTTTTTCTTTTGAGTAGAACTATAAGATATATCCCAACATAGATTTTCTTCATTACAAGTACTAGGT
>CAKOXR010000040.1 GCA_934130215.1 uncultured Bacilli bacterium | reverse complement strand
TTCATTACCTTCAACAACTACTGGTTCAGTAGGGGTAATTGCAATATCCCAACCAACAACACCCATTTCAGGAATTACTTTAGAAAGTTCTTCTGCTAATTTAATTGCTTCTTTAAATAAAGGTATTTTATAACCTACTATAGGAGTATTTGTTAAAGGATGATTATAATATAAATTACCAGCTTTATCTTGAGCAGGATAGTTAACTATGCCTGTTTTTATATCAACTGGTACTACCATACCACCACTATTGAAATTATCAACACATTTTCCATTACCAATTCTAAAATAACAAACTGCTACTTTACCTTGATTATTATTATAAATTGTAACCATTCTAATAGTATTAATACTAAAAGGATGTAATTTATTAATTTCATCATTTTGTATAATAGGTTGTTCAATTAAAAATAATTTATTATCAATTAAATGTTTATATAAATTACCTTTATAATCTTTAATAACTATTTTTTCTATTTTTTTACCACATTGACCATCTAAGGGTTTTGCAAATATAATTGAATGTTTTTTTATAAATAAATTGAATTCTTTTTCATTATTATTTAGAACTAAAAAATCTCTTTTTAAATATTTTTTAAATTTATTATCAAATTTATCTTTCATTAAAAAATAATCTTTATATTCAAAATTATTATATTTTTTAATTAATTTATTATTTTTTCCTCTTGTCATAATAGTTTTTCTTTGTTTAGAATTTAAATTATACATTTCAAATAACATATAATCCATATATCCTGCTTCATATTTAAAACCACATATAATCATATCAAAAAATATTAAAATTTTATTTTTTTTAGATCTTTTATGAACTACATCAATTTGTTTAAACATATTTTTAAAATTCATATTAAATATTCTATTAAATACATATTTCATATTATCACCAATTTAATTATATAATAAATAAAAAAAAAGTACAACTATATTAAGCGGACTTCTTTTTCAGAATAAAACTTTTTATTTTTATCAATACGATCAAAAAATAATATTCCATTTAAATGATCTATTTCATGTTGGAATGCTATTGAAAGATCTTCTCTTGCACGAATTCTAATTTTATTTCCATCTATATCGTATCCTTCAACAGTAACCCTTGCATATCTTAAAACATGACCTATAACCTCACGATTAACACTTAAACAACCTTCACCAGCATCTGCTGCAATCATTTCGTTTGATGAACTTATAATAACAGGATTTATAACTACATAATTTTCAAATTTTCCTTCTTCATATTCATCTACTATAACAATAATTCTTTTATTAATCCCAACTTGAGGAAAAGCAAGTCCCATACCAGGTCTTAATTTATATTTTTTTGAATATTTTTCTATTTGACTATATGTTAAATGAGTAATAATATTATTAATTAATTTTTTTTCTTCATTACTTATTGGAAAAGTAGCTTCTGTTGATATTTTCCTTAAATGTTTATCTTTTTCATCTAAAATTTTTACAGGTTTAAACATAATATCACTTCTTCCTTGTAAAATATTGTAGCACATTTTCTAAAAAAAGCAAAATGATATTGTTAAAAAAGGGAAAATCGTTTATAATAAAAATGGTGAAAATATGAAAAGTGTTAATAATAATGTTTTAAAAAATTCAAAAAAAGAATTTATAATTAATATAATTAATTCAATACTTGTTAGAGGAGCCGTTTTAATTATACCTGTTATATGGAGCTATGCTCTTGATAATATATATGATAAAAATTATAATCAAGCAATTAGGTTAATTTTAATTTCTTTAATTATAACTGTTATATATTATGGTTTAGAACAGTTATATCAAGTAACATTATATAAACTTTATAATAAATTATATCACTCATATGAAAATGTTTATACAGAAAATTTTTATAAAAATTCATTATTTAGTTTATCTAGATTTTCATTAGGAGAATACAATAATTTATTAAATAGTGATATTGATATTATAGCTAGTTATTATTCAAATTACCCTATGAGAATAATTAGAATAATTGAATTTTTAGTTATATATTTTTACTTTTATACAATTAATCCAGTAATATTTATAATTACTTTAATAGTTTCATTTATATCACTTGCTTATATGGTATATGGATCAAAAGAAACAGAAAAGTTAAACAAAATAAGAAAAGATACATTAGATTATAAAACAGCTTCAAACCATGAAATATATAACAATATAAGAGATATTAAATCATTTAATATTTATGATAAAATATCTAATAATGTTAATAAAAAAAGAAAAGCTTATTTAAATGCAAATGCTTTATTTAATATTCAAAGTACTGGTTTAAAATTTATATCAATTGTTTTTGTTGAAATATTTAGATTATTATTAATGATATATGGAGTTTATTTAATAAAAAATGGTAATATGGAAGTAGGATCATTATTAATTATATATAATTATTATCAAAAAATAGTAGATAATTATACAATTGTTTCCAATATATTAATTAGTAATAAATCATTAAAAGTTTCTTTTAATAGATTTAGTAAAATATTAGAAAATGCAAGTAAAGAAAAAGTTTTAAATGATGATATAAAAATAGATGGAAATATTGTTTTTAAAAATATTCTTTATGGATATAGAGATAATCCAACATTAAAAAAGGTAAGTTTTACTTTATATAATAATAGTATTAATGTTATTACTGGTGTATCAGGATCTGGTAAATCAGGGGTTGTTGATTTGCTTTTAAAAATGAATCGACCACATAAAGGAACTATATGTATTGGTAATAAAAATATATTTGATATAAAAAGTAATAACTATTATAATTTAATAGCTTGTGTAAGTAAAAGTCCAACATTTTTTAATGATTCAATTAAAAATAATTTATTACTTGTAAATGATGATTTTGATTATGTTGTTAAAGTATGTAAATTATTAAATATTCATAATTATATTATGAGTTTAAAAGATGGGTATAATACTAATATTAATTCCAATATAAAAAGAAGTGTTTTTTATTTACTAGCAATAGCAAGAGTAATTATAAAAGATCCTAAAATAATGATATTTGATGAAAGTTTAGCAATGATTGATAAAAAAGATATAGATAATATTAAAAATATATTTTTGGAATTAAAAAATAATCATACTATTATAGTAATTGATAGAGAACAAAATATTGATGAAATAGCAGATCATATAGTTTTAATAGATGATCATTGTGTAATAGAAGAAGGAAGTAGAGTAGATTTGATGAAGAAAGGTACTTTTTACAGTAAGTTTACTTTAAAAAAATAGAAAACTTATTGAAGTGATTTCTCTAATATGTTATACTTTATTAGTGATGTATATGTATAAGAATTTTATTAAAAGAATTTTAGATATAATTTTTAGTTTAATATTGATAATTTTATTAACTCCCTTATTATTAATAATAAGTTTATTTATTAAATTAGAAGATGGAGGACCTGTTTTTTATAAACAAAAAAGAACAGGTTATAAAAATAAAGAATTTACAATTTTAAAATTTAGAAGTATGAATGTTATGGATGAAAAAGATGAATTAAAAGTTAAACAAGATACAAGAATTACTAAAGTTGGAAAATTTTTAAGAAAAACTTCTTTTGATGAATTACCACAATTGTTTAACATTTTATGGGGAGAAATGTCTTTTATTGGACCTAGACCTTGGACAACTGATTTACTTCCATATTATACTGAAAATCAAAAAAGAAGACATGATGTTAAACCTGGTATAACTGGTCTTGCTCAAACAAGTGGTAGAAATAGTATTAATATACTAGAACGAATTAAATATGATTTAAATTATGTTGAAACCGTTAATTTTATAAATGATTTTATTATTTGTTTTAAAACTATTGAATTATTATTTAGTAGTTTAATTACAAGATCTAAAGAACCTGTAAAACAAGGTGATAGAATTGATGATTTAGAAACATTAAAAAATCAGTGGAAAAATATAGATGATAATTGTTTATATGAAGAAAAACAAACAAAATTAGTATATAATTAAAAGGACTTAAAAGTCCTTTTATTTTATTGAAAAATCATTTCCTTTTGGATATATTTGGATATATGTATTACCATTATTTGCAACTAGTTCTTCATTTGTTTCTTTTATTTTATAAATTGTTTTACTTGTTTTATCTTTTTTAGACCAAATAATAGGTATAGCATAACCATTTGTTATATAATATCCTTCACCAGAACCGATGTTATCAATTTTTTGATAACCCCAATATCCATCACTTGAAAATGTTGTATATTTAACTCCATAAACTATTATATTTTTTACATTATATTGTTCATTTGTTGTTAAATCAACATTTTTATTATTGTTCATAAATCTTAGATATGAATTTGTACTTGTTTCATATGTATATTTAGATGTTCTATAATTTGAATATTTTATTGATATATTATTTGCTTTAATAGCAGTTTTATAGTTACTTAAATCTATTTCTTTTTCAGAATATTTTAATAATAAAGATTTATCTGTTGTTGTTTTATAATTGTAATTTTTGGCTGCTAATTTTAATTTTTCTGTTGATGTAAATAAAGTATGTTCATAGTCTCTTTTTAAATTTTTATCACGAATTCCATAAGAACTATTATCAACATCCATTCTATTAATACCTAATTTATTAACCATTCTAATTCCTTCTTGTGATCCTCCAGCTGAAACATAAATGGCATCGTTTTCTAAGACATAATCTAAGTATTGAGATCTAGCACTTCTAACAGAACCAATTTTTTCTACATTTTTATCTTTGTAAAGTGCTAACATTCTTGTTATTCCACCTTCAACCATTAGTTCATATACTATATATGCTTTATTAATGTCTGATTGTGGTAATGCATTATTATGACAGTTTATCATAACTGCAAATGGTCTTGTATTACTATTTGGATCTACGAACCAATTTGTTTGTTCTTTTTCTTGTTCTTTTTCTTGTTCTGGCTTTGGATCAACATTTGGTTTTGTATTTGAGCATCCAACTAATGTTAGTAATATAAATAAAGAAATTATAAATTTTTTCATATTTTACCTCCTATTTAATTATAACATTTTTTTAAATTATTGTATATAAATTTGACATTTATTTTATTTGTGATAGTATTTTAGTAGGGGGTATGTATGGAAAAGATACAATTATCTAAAGAAAATTTAAACAAATTGATTGATAAAAATAGATATAATATTATTAAAAATAGAGGTGGGTTTGGTATTGTTTTACCTTATGAAAATGGTCTTGGTTTAAAATTTAGTGCTGATTTAATTATAAATAATTGTTTTGATGAAGATCTATTTAGAGAAGATTTAGAGGGTTATAAGATTTCTGAAAAACAAATATCTTATTTAGCAAATGTTCAAAAAAATATTAAATTATCTAGTCTTCCTAAGGGTGTTGCTTATTATAATAAAAAACCTGTTGCGGTTATTTTAAAATATTTTTATAATCATGATAGTTTATATAATTCAAGTAAAGAACATAGCGAAGTTTTATATAAAATGTATAAAGATGTTGTTATTGCAGTTGATGAATTAATGAGTCATGGTATTTATCAATTAGATATTAAAGAATCTAACTTTTTGTATTCAAAAAATGATTTTAGAGTTCAACCTATAGATTTTGATGGAGGTCTTATTAGAGTTGGTCGTGGTAATAGGATTTATGAAGAGAGAATATATGATGATTTAATTGAAATGATTTATTTTATGTTTAGTCAAAAATTAGTATATTTAAAATCTATTAATTGTATAAATGAAAAAATGTATAATGATAAATTAAGTTCTTTAAAATATATTAAAAGTTTTATTAATGATTATAGTATATATGATAGAGCTTTTAATTTAATAGAGGATGTTAAAGATAATAAGATTTTAGAATTTAAAAAAAATAAATATTAATTTATAAAAGTTTTGATATTTAATTATCTTAACTTTTTTTAATGACAATTTATTTATAATTTGATACAATTATACTGGAGGTTAATATGGAAAAAGTATATTTTACAAAGGAAATAAGTAGTGGCTCTATTGAAAAAATTTATGATAAATTAGGAATTAATTTAAAGGGTAGGGTTGCTGTTAAATTACATTCTGGAGAATTTGGTAATCAAAATTTTTTAAAACCTGATATTTATAAAGATATAATAAATAGAGTAGGGGGAGTTGTTGTTGAGTGTAATACTGCTTATGATGGTATGAGAAATACAACTGAAAAACATCAAAAGTTAATGGATGATCATGGATGGACTAAGTATTATAATGTTGATATTATGGATAGTGATTCTTCTAAGGTTATTGAGATTCCAAATGGTAAAAGAATTAAAAAAAATTATGTTGGGAAAAATATTGATAATTATGATTCAATGCTTGTTATTTCACATTTTAAAGGTCATCCTATGGGTGGATTTGGTGGTGCTTTAAAGCAATTATCAATTGGTGTTGCATCTAGTAGTGGTAAGGCTTATATTCATACTGCTGGTAAAACAAATGATGTAGATAAACTTTGGAGTAATTTACCTAATCAAGATTTATTTATAGAATCTATGGCAGATGCTGCTTATTCAATACATAATCATTTTAAAAATAATATTGCTTATATTAATATTATGAAAAATATAAGTGTTGATTGTGATTGTTGTAAAAAAGCGGAAGATCCTTGTATGGATGATATTGGGGTTCTTGCCAGTTTAGATCCAGTTGCACTTGATAAAGCTTGTTTGGACTTAATTTATAATAGCAATTGTGATGGGAAAGATAAATTAATTGATCGAATTGAAACAAGAAATGGAGGATATATAATAGATGCTTCTTTAGATCTCGGTTTTGGTTCAAAAGAATATGAATTAATAAATATTGATAATGAATCTCTTTAATAAAGAGATTTTTAATTATAAAATTTTGTAATTTTTATTTGATAAAATCTTTTTATTAAAATAATGAGAGCATTATTTTTAATTGATTAATCCATAAGTTTTAAAAAAATAGTTGATTTTTAAATTAAATTTGTTATAATATAACTTAACTTTGTTTTAGGGGGATATATATGAACAAAAACAATTTAATTGAAATTAAAAAAAAATTATTGGCATTAGGATTGGCTGGAGTAATGCTTGGAACTGCTGGATGTGCTTGTAATAAAGATGAGGGTAATAAGGATGAAAATGGAGTTCCTAAACTTTTTTCTATTTCTACCAAATATTCAAATGTAGATGAGTATTATAAATATGTAATTCAAAATGGTCAAGCGGTAAAGTTATATAATAGTGCAAATGTATATTTGTTTTTCAATAAAGAAACATATGAAGTAAGTGAATACATATATTATAAAAGAAATATTTTAGGTGGTCTAGGAATTTATGTTGAGCTATATAATTTACCAAATGAAAATTTGCTTGTTTATTCTGATGGTATAAGTACAACTTATAATGAAGAATATTACAAATATTTGATGGAAAATAGTTATCAAGTTTGTCTTGTTGATGCAAATGATTATGTTGAAGGTTATAATGGGAAAGAATACTATTTACTTGATGAAATAAGAGAGTTAGAGCCTAGAATTGCTGAAGGTTTAAAAATTATTAATTCTGTTAAAGTTAAAACAAAATAATAACATTATTTTATTAATTACATTTTTTATTTCACTTTTTAAGGCATTTATAAAATTTGATGGTATCATATTCATATGAGAACCTACTTTCTATATAAGGTTAATATTATTATAGTAAGGTTCTTTTTTTGTGCATATCAAACCATTATATGCTATTTATTTTATATTTTTGTTGCATAGTTATTTAAAATATGATAAAATATTATTGTTTTGTAAATTATGGCCTGTTGGTGAAATTGGTTAACACATAACCCTCTCAAGGTTACATTCACGGGTTCGAACCCCGTACAGGCTACCAATTATATATTTTTTAAAAAAAGGTATTGTATTTTATATTATTATGTGATATATTAATAATGCTTACTTAATGGCGGGATAGTTCAGTTGGCTAGAACACACGGTTCATACCTAATTAGCCACTGACTTAATTTATAAATTTAAAAATCAATTTTTACTAGATTTTATAAGGGTTTG
>CAKOXR010000039.1 GCA_934130215.1 uncultured Bacilli bacterium | reverse complement strand
AAAAGTTTCCATATGTTAAACAAAAAGCAAAAAAAAGAACTGAATGAAATTATTCTATTTCATTACAGCCCCTTTTTAGATTGTTTAAATAAAAAAGCTATTCATATGAATAGTTTTATGTATAAAGTTTGTAATAATACAATTTTAATTTATAAATGGCGGAGCAGGAGGGATTTGAACCCTCGCACCAGTTGCCCGGTCTACACCCTTAGCAGGGGCGCCTCTTCAGCCTCTTGAGTACTACTCCAACTGCACAATAATAATTTTACATTAAAATTGTGTATATGTCAACAAAAAATAAGTTAATTATATAACTCATTTTTTAATTTTTCAATATTTTCATTCATTATTGTTAAATATGTTGAACCATTATCTTTTTCTTCGTTTGTTAAATTTGATAAAGTATGAAGAGAAACAAGTTCAATTTTATATTCGTCTATTAATGCTTTTACTTCTTCTGTTATTTCTTCGCCTTTGGGTTGAAATATATAACTTATCTTTTTTTCTTCTAATAATCCTTTAACATCATTTAATGTTTTATTTGTTAAACTATCTTTATCTAAAGATAGTACATTAATGTTATATTTTTTTAAGAAAAGAAATAAATCATTAGTTACTACAATTGTATTAAAATCTGCATTTGTTCCAATTACTGTTAAATTGGCATCCAATTTAGATACTTCTAGTTTTAAATCTTCATAATTTTTCTTTATTTCTTCAAGTAGGTAATAATTACTAATATATTCTTCAAAACCGTTTCTTATATTTTGAGTTAATTGTAAGAAATTTGATGGATCTAACCATAATTCTTCATTTCCATATGTTGTTTTCATACTAAGAGATGCATTTATTATTTTTAAGTTTTTATTATGATTGAATAAAGGAACAACATAATCTTTTTCAGATGTTAAACCATTAAAGATATAAAGACTTGCAGCACTATAATCTGATAATTGTTTTTCTGTTAAACTTGGATATGTAAATGGATCTACACCGTTTGGATAAATGCTTTTAATTGTGCTATTATTGCCGTATAATCTATTTGATATATATTCGAGAGGATAAACGGTTGTATATATTTCTATTCCTTCCATTGTATCTCTTTTTAAACAGCCTGTTAATGTAAATAAAATAAGTAAAAAAGTTATTATTTTTTTCATATAATCACCAAAATTATTGTATCATTTTATATAAAAAAAGTAAATGGTAATTGTAAAGTAATAAAAAATCGTGTACAATATATTAGGAGGCGATGAAATGTTTAATAAATTAGGAATTGATACCAAAAATGAAAATTTATATTTAGAGGCATTTACTCATACTTCATTTGCTAATGAAAATAATGTTAATAGTTATGAAAGACTGGAGTATTTAGGTGATGCGGTATTAGAGCTTATTATGAGTGAATATTTGTATAAAAAAACTAATTACGAAGAAGGTACTATGACAAAACTTAGATCTAGTTATGTTTGTGAAGATGCTTTGTATGAGTATTCACTTAAATTAGGTTTGAATGAATATTTAAGACTTGGTCATGGAGAACTGGAACATGGTGGAAAGTTTAGAAAAGCTATTGTTGCAGATATTTTTGAGGCTTTTATTGGTGCTATGTATTTAGATAAAGGATTAGAATTTACTAAGAGTTATTTATATGAAAAAATTATAAAATATATTAATAATAATTATGAATTCTTTCATGATTATAAAACTAAATTACAAGAATTGGTTCAAACTGATAAAAAAAGCTTAGAATATGTAGTTATTAATGAAGAAGGTCCTGCTCATGATAGAACTTTTGATGTTGAAGTTAGGATTGATGGGATTTTATATGGTAAGGGTAGTGGAAATAGTAAAAAGAAAGCTGAACAAGAAGCTGCTAAAGAAGCTTTAGAAAAGAGTTGCAAAAATGCTTAGAATAAAAAGATTAAATAAAATGGCTGATAGTAATTTATTGTTTGAAATATTTTTAAATGATATAAAATTAGGGGATATTAAGAATGATGATACTGTTATATATGATTTAAAAGATGGGGATTATAATTTATATATTAAATGTAATGATATGATAAGTGATAAAATATATTTTAGTTATGATGATCATACTACTATTGAATTTGAATGTTATCCTAAATATAATAACTATAATGTAGTTAGATCATTTTATAAAACTGTAATGAATAAAAAAGGGTTAGAATTAAAAAAAGTGAAAGATTTTTATGTTTAGGAGGATTTTAATATGGGAAGATTTCCAAATATAGCAGCTGCTAAAGCAAAGACTGGTGCTGCAAGAGGAAAATTATATGGAATGTATGCTAAAGAAATATATTTGGCTGCTAAAAATGGTGGTGTTACTCCTGAGGGTAATCCAAGTTTAAAAAGGTTGATTGAAAAAGCAAAAAAGGAACAAGTTCCAAGTGATGTTATTAAAAGGGCAATTGATAAAGTTAATAGTGGTTCGCCTGAAAATTATGAGGTTTTAATTTATGAGGTTTTTGGTCCAAGTGGTTCTACTATGCTTGTTGAGTGTTTAACTGATAATGTTAATAGAAGTGTTAGTGAAGTTAGAGCGGTTTTAAATAAAAGTCATTTAAAAATGGGAGCAATGGGTAGTGTTAATTATATGTATGATAATTTATCTGTTGTTGGTTTTAAAAATTTATCATTAGATGATGCTATGGAAGCATTAATAACCGCTGATGTTTCTTTTATTGATATGGAAAATGATGGTGATGAGGTTATTGTATATGGTAATCCTAATGATATTAATAAAATTAAGGATGCTTTAATTAATTTTAAAAAAGATATTGTTTTTGATATTGATGAAGTTACTTATTTGCCAAAAGATAAAGTTAAATTAATGGGTGAAGATTTAGAACTTTTCCAAAGAGCAATAAATTTATTTGATGAAGTTGATGATGTATCTAATATATATCATAATGTAGAATTATAAAAGCAAATTTTGCTTTTTTTGTTGGTATTATTATTTGATTTGTGGTAATATATTTTTAGGTGGTTTAGATGAAAAGTACAATTTTACCTGCTGATAAGTTTATGGTTATTAATAAAACTATTTTTAATGAACATGATAGAAAAATATTAATGAGACTTTATCAACCTATTATTGGTTCTGATGCTGTTAGTTTATATTTTAATTTATGGTCAGAGTTAGATAAAATGGAATTTTCTAGTGAGGAATATACTCATCATTATTTAATGAATTTACTTGGGTTTAGTATTGATAGTTATATACTTGCTAAAGCTAAACTTGAAGCTGTTGGGTTAATGCGGACTTATGTTAAAGAAGATAGTATTAATTTTTATATTTATGAATTATATTCTCCTTTATATCCAAATGATTTTTTTTCAAATCCTATTTTATCAACTCTTCTTTTAAGTAATATTGGTAAAAGAGAATTTGATATTGTTGTTAATAGTTTTAAAATACCTTCTGTTAGTTTAAAGGATTATAAAGAGGTTACATCTTCTTTTTCAGATGTTTTTATGGTTAGTAATACTCCTAATGATTATAGTACTTTGGATTTAAGGTGTAGAAATAGTAATAATCTTGCTTTTGATATTGGTTTTAGTTTAGAGGAATGTCTTGCTTCTATTCCTAGTGAAATGCTTAATATAAGGAGTGTTAATAAAAGTGTTAGAGAATTGTTATTAAAACTTGCTTTTATATATGATTTTAATTTAGAGACAATGAGTAATTTAATTAAGGATTCTCTTAATGAAAAGAATTCTATTGATAAAGAAAAAATAAGGGAAAATGCTAGAAAATATTATACTTTTCAAAATAGTGGAAAATTACCAAATATTATATTTAAGTGTCAACCTGAATATTTAAGAAAACCTATGGGTGATAATAGTAAACTTGCTCAAATTATTTATATGTTTGAAACTACTAGTCCTTATAATTTTTTGGCTTCTAAAATTAATGCAAAACCTTCTAGAAATGATTTAAAAGTTTTAGATCATTTAGCGATTGATATTAATCTTACACCGGGGGTTATAAATGTTTTACTTGATTTTGTTTTAAAAACATCAAATAATAAATTAAATATGAATTATATAGATGCTATTGCTTCACAGTGGAAAAGGTCAAAAATAACTACTGTTGAGGATGCAATAAAAATTGCGAGAACTGAAAATAATAAAAGAAAACCTAAAAGTAGAGTTTCTAGTGAACCTAGTTGGTTTGATGAAAAAATTGAATCTGTTTCTGCTAGTTGTGAGGAAAAGGAAAGTATTGATAATATGTTAAAGGAGTTTAGTTAATATGTTTAAATTTGACGATGAGTTTTTAAAGAAAATGAATGGGCCTAGTATTGATTTAGATGATGAATATAATAATGCTTTAAAAGATGTTTCTTTTTCAAAAATGGTTAAAGAATTAAATATGTCTTCTGATGTTTTAAAGAAATATACATCTATTTTAAGTGAATGTGCTATAGAATATTCTAATTGTTTAAATTGTAAAAATATAAATGAGTGTAAAAATAAAGTAAAGGGATATGCTTATTTGCCTTCTAAGATTGATGATCATATAGAATTTGGTTATACTCCTTGTTCATATTTAAAAAAAATAAAGTTTGATAATAAATATAGTTTAAATGTTAGGTTAATTGGTGGTAATTCTTATTTAAAGAATGCTAAGATGAGAGATATTTATACAGATGATAAAAATAGATTTGTTTGTATAAAATGGTTAAATAATTTTATAAAAAATTATCCAAATGTTGATAAGGGTTTATATTTAAGTGGTAATTTTGGTTCTGGTAAATCATATTTAATTTCTGCTATGTTTAATGAACTTGCAAAAAGAAATGTGAAAAGTATTATAGTATTTTGGCCTCAATTTTTAAGTGAATTAAAAGCTTCTTTTAATAATGGGGAATTTAATAATTTGATTGAATCTGTTAGTTTAGCACCTTTATTATTAATTGATGATATAGGTGCTGAAAATTTAACTGATTGGGGAAGGGATGAAATATTATGTCCAATTTTAAATGCTAGAATGGAAGCTAAGTTACCTACATTTTTTACATCAAATTTAGATATGAATATGTTAGAGGATCATCTTAGTATTAGTAAAAGTGGTGTTGATAAATTAAAATCTAGAAGAATTATTGAAAGAATTAATCAATTATCTGAAAATATGGTAATGGTTGCTCAGAATTATAGATCAAAATAATACTTTTTAAAAAGTATTTTTTTGTTGGTTGCTATTAATTATTATTTTTGGTATAATTAAAATGGAGGGTTGTATATGGATTTGAGTGAGTTATTTAATATATATAATAATTTTAATATAAAGATTAATGATTTATGGGGGTTACTTTGACTTTGATAAGAGAAGTGAAAGAATTAGTGAATTAGAATCTATTACTTTAAAGAATGGTTTTTGGGATAATAGGAGAGAAAGTACTAAAATAATTGATGAGTTAAATAGTAATAAAACTTTAATAAAAGATGCTTTGGATTTAAAAAATAGAATTAGTAGTAATTTGGATTTATTAAATGAATTAAAGTTAAATAATGATTTAGAAACTAGTTCTTTATTAGAGTTAGAAATACCTGATATTAGTAAAAAAATTGATGATTTGGAACTTAAGTTATTATTAAATAAAGAATATGATGAAAATGATGCTATTTTAGAAATACATGCTGGTGCTGGTGGTACTGAGGCTTGTGATTGGGCTAGTATGTTAAAGAGAATGTATTTAAGATGGTGTGAAAAAAGAGGTTATTCTTGTGAGATAATTGATGAACAGGAAGGTCTTGAGGTTGGTATTAAAAGTATGACAATGATTATTCATGGTTTATATGCTTATGGGTATTTAAAGTGTGAAAAGGGTATTCATAGATTGGTTCGTATTTCGCCTTTTGATAGTGGAGCTAGAAGACATACTTCTTTTGCATCGGTTGATATTGTTCCTTTAATTGAGAGTGGAGATATTGATATTGAAATTAAGGATTCTGATATTAGGGTTGATTGTTATTGTGCTTCTGGTCATGGTGGTCAGGGGGTTAATACAACTCCTTCTGCTGTTAGGATTACTCATTATCCTACTGGTATTGTTGTTACTTGTCAGAATCAAAGGAGTCAGATTCAGAATAAGGAAGAGGCTTTAGAGGTTTTAAAGAGTAAATTATATAAATTAGAGTGTAATAAAAAAGATGAGGAAATGAAAAATTTAAAGGGTGAGATGAAAGATATTAATTTTGGTTCTCAGATTAGGAGTTATGTAATGTGTCCTTATACTTTAGTTAAAGATCATCGTACAAATACAGAAAATGTTAATGTTGATAAGGTATTAGATGGTGATATTGATAATTTTATAAATGATAATTTGAAAAGTTGGTGATAAAATGAATATTATACAAATTAGAAATGTTAATAAAAAATATAAAACAGGTGTTACTGCTGTTAATAATTTGAGTTTGGATATTGAAAAGGGAGAATTTGTTTTTGTTATTGGTTCTACTGGTTGTGGAAAAAGTACTTTAATAAAAATGTTATATCGTGAGGAAAAGCCTACTAGTGGTAAGATAATGGTTGGTGGTATTGATGTTGCGAGGTTAAAAAATAATAAGGTTTATAAATTGAGGAGAAAACTTGGTGTTGTTTTTCAGGATTTTAAGTTACTTCCTCATGCTACTGTTTATGAGAATGTTGCTTTTGCTTTAGAGGTTTTGGGTTTATCAAAGGATGAGATTCATGATAAGACTATTAAGGCTTTAGAGCTTGTTGGTTTAAAAAATAAAGCTAAAAGTTATCCTGAAAAAATAAGTGGTGGTGAGCAACAGAGGACTGCTATTGCGAGAGCTATTGTAAATGGTCCTAAGATTTTGATTTGTGATGAACCTACTGGTAATTTGGATCCTGATACTAGTTATGAGATTATGAATGTTTTAAATGAGATTAATAAAAGAGGAACTACTGTTATTATGGTTACTCATGATACTGGTATTGTTGAGAAGATGAAAAAAAGAGTTATTCTTTTGGAAGAGGGAAGGCTTTTAAAAGATTATAAGGAAGGAACATATAAAAATGCAGTACATTAGAATTTTAGGTCGAAATATAAGGGATGCTTTTAAGGGTGTTTTTAGGAATTTATCTTTATCTATGGCATCTATACTTTGTACAACTATTACACTTATTGTGGTTGCTATTTCAATTATTTTAACTTATAATGTTAATAATTTTACTAAATTAATTGAGTCAGATATGTCAATTGTTGTTTTCTTAAAGAAAGATGCTTCTAATGATGATATTAATAATGTAAAGAATAAGATTAATGATATTGATGGTGTTGCTAGTTGTATTTTTAAGTCAAAAGAGGATGTTTTGAAAGAAATGATGAATGCTGATTCTGCTTTAGCTAGTATTTTAGAGGGTAGAAAGGATTCTAATAATCCTTTGTCTTCTACTTATATTGTTAAGGTTAAGGATTTGAACAAGATTGATGATATTGCTTCAAAGATTGAGGTTTATGATGAGGTTGAGTTTGTTCAATATGGTAAGGATGCTATAAGGGATTTAGTTAATATTTTTAATACTATTAGAAAGGGTAGTATTATAATTGTTTGTGCTCTTATTTTGGTTACTGCTTTCTTAATATCTAATACTATTAAGATTGCTATTATTGCTAGAAGAAAAGAAATTGAAATTATGAGATTAGTTGGAGCTTCTAATTTAAATATAAAGATTCCTTTTATATTTGAGGGTTTAATTATTGGTTTAATTGGTTCTATTGTTCCAATATTTATTACTTTATATGGGTATAGTTCTGTTTATGATAAATTAAATGGTCAGTTATTTTCGTCTATTTTAAAACTTGTTAATCCTATGCCGTTTGTATATTATACGGCTTTAATTCTACTTGGTGTTGGTGCTTTAGTGGGTATGATTGGTAGTTATAGAGCAAGTAGAAAATATTTAAAGATTTAATGTTAATAGGTGTAGTAAATTAATAGAATAAAGAAAGGTTTGTTGATAACTTGAAAAGGGAACATATAACATATATACATGTATTAAATAATATTAAAAATAATTTTGTTAATAATTGTAGGATTAGGTACATAATAATAACTAATCCTCTTTTTAGTGTTTAAATATGTGGAGGTAAAAATATATATATGAAATTAAATAAAAAAATATTTATAAGTGTATTATCCATTATTTGTATGATTACTATATTAATTGGTAGTATA
>CAKOXR010000038.1 GCA_934130215.1 uncultured Bacilli bacterium | reverse complement strand
TAAATATTTTAAATCAAATGAATCAAAAACAGATACTGTTACAGTATATTGGTACTGGGATGGTAATATTGATGATGAAAATGATAATAGTTTTATTAATAAAAATATAAGTGCAGAAGTAGTAATAGAAAGTAAACAAACAAATCCAGCATATATGAAGAATGGAAGTAACGGTACTGAATTTTGGAGTGTTAAGTATAGAGCTTATATAAGAACAATTACCTTTGGTAATGATTTAAGTAATTTACCTAGTACTTGTAATGAAGAAAATTTATGCTGGGATATATCTGAAAAGTCAAATCAAGAAAATAGAGTTTATGGCTATTTAGTAGATACTGGATTAAAAGATAGCACTGATAATACAAAGTCATTATATAATTTATATATAGTAAGTAACTATGAAATATTTGCACCATCAAATTGTGAATATATATTTTCACTTAGGAAATATGAAAATAATAAATATATATCTAATTTAACTCAAATTAATTTTAATAATAATTTTAATACCTTAAATGTAACGACTATGTATAATATGTTTGTTGATTGTTCATCCTTAATAAGTTTAGATTTAAGTAGTTTTAATACAGTCAATGTAACCTCCATGAAATATATATTTTCTGGCTGTTCATCCTTAACAAATATTGATTTAAGAAGTTTTAATACTTCAAATGTAATATGGATGGACTGTATGTTTCAGGCTTGTTCATCTTTAACAAGTTTAGATTTAAGTAAAATTAACACAGTAAATGTAACCGATATGCATAACATTTTTTTTGGATGTTCATCCCTAACAAGTTTAGATTTAAGTAATTTTAATATGGTAAATGTAACAGATATGAGTTATATGTTTTGGAATTGTTCATCATTAACAACAACAATCAATATAATGAATGTTAATGTTAGTGGTTATTCTTATATGTTTTATGAAGCCGCAACTAACTCAGGCTCTCAAATAACAGTTAATTATATTGTTGATGCCTCAACTCTAGTTGATAATATGATTGCAACTAAAACATTTGATAGTAATGTTATAAAAGGAAATATAATCCCTGAACACTCAATTACAATAACTGGTAATGATGATATAAAATATGAATCTAATAATCGATTAAAAGATACTAAAGTAACTTTAACATCTATATCAGGTAATAATTATGTAACATCATTTAAAATGAATGAAACTACAATAAATGGAAATGAATTTATAATGCCTGATAATGATGTAACAATAAGCGATATAGCAACAACACCTTGTAAAACAATTGAGTCTGCTCATTATCCATACCCTAATTCACAAGATAATGTTATACTTGGTGAACATGCCTTCGAAGGAGCAAAAAGTTTAACAGTCATACTAGACTATCAAACACAGGGGACATGGGTTGACTATTTCCTAATATATGATTCTAGCACATCAACAACAGGTATAAACAATAATAAAAAATATGGAGGAACTACTAGAACAAATGAAACAATAACAATTAATTCTAACTATATTAAAATAACATTTACAAGTAATAGCAGTAATAACACCTATTACGGCTTAAAAGCTATAGTAATCCCTAATTATTAATTTAAAAGTGCCAAAAGCACTTTTTTAATAATAAAAAAATATATTAAATTAACACTTTACTATTGACAGTGCTAATAAAAGTGATATAATGTTATTAGCACACAGAGAAAAAGAGTGCTAAAAAGTTGTATAGTTAAGTAGATAACTGAATATAATAATAAAAGAGGTGGTATGTTTGATATCTAAAAGACAAATTAGTTTACTAAAAATAATAGTCGAAGAATACATAAAAACAGCACATCCAGTAGGATCTAAAGCAATATGTAAAAAACTAAAATGTTCAAGTGCTACAATAAGAAATGAAATGAGTATTCTTGAAGAACTAGGATATCTAGAAAAAACACATACATCATCAGGACGAATACCAAGTGATCTAGGATATAGATATTATGTAGATAATATAATGGTACCAAAAGAATTAAACGGAGATGAAATGTTAAAACTCCAAACAATATTCAAAAATAATAGTTTAATGTTAAACGATGTAGTATTAAGAAGTATGGAAATAATATCAGAATTAACAAGTTATACAACAATAGTACTAGGAACATCATCAAAAGAAAACCTATTAAGTAGAATGGAAGTAGTACCACTATCTGATAATAATTTGCTAGCTTTAGTAATAACAGATAAAGGACATGTAGAACACAGAAATATATGTTTAAACGAAAATATAAGTTTAGAAGAAATAAGAAAAACAGTTGAACTAATAAATAAACTAATAGTAGGAACACCAATAGATGAAATATGCACTAAACTAGAATACGAAGTAAAACCAATAATTGGAACATATATAAAACAACACGATGCAATATATAATGCATTCTATAATGCCCTAAACGACTTTAAAGAAGAAACAACAGTAAAAGTAAACGGAGCAGTTAACATATTAAATCAGCCAGAATTTAGTAGCACCGAAAAAATAAGAGAAATAGTAGGCAAATTTGAAGACAAAAACCTAGTAAGCAGTATTAAAGAAGAAGAAAACGGAATTAATATTTATATAGGAAGTGAAAACAAACTAGACGATGACATCGCAATAATAAAAACAAAATACTCCGTAAACGGAGAAGAAGGAACAATAGCACTTATTGGACCAAAAAGAATGGAATATGCAAAAGCAACAGCACTTCTTAATTACATAAAGAAAAATATAGAGAGGTAAATATGAAAAAAGAAAAAACAAACCCAACAAAAAAATGTGAATGTAATCAAGAAACATGCACATGTAAAGAAAATACAAAAAAAGAATGTAATTGTGATGAAGAAATACAAAAATTAAAAACTAAAATTGATAAACTTGAAAATGAACTAAAAGAAAAAGAAAATAATATTTTAAAAGAAAAAGCAGAAACAATAAACTATAGAAAAAGAAAAGATGAAGAAATAGCAAAAACATTAAAATATTGTAATCAAGACCTAATAGAACAAATTCTACCAATTTTAGACAATTTTGAAAGAGCAGTTAAATTAGATGATAACGATCTAAACGACGAACTATCAAAATTCTTAAAAGGATTTAAAATGGTATGGTGTAACCTTGAACAAGTATTAAAAACATTCGGAGTAAAACCAATAGACGGAAGCAGTAAACCATTTGATCCAAACTATCATGAAGCACTACTAACAGAAAAAATTGAAGGAGTAGAACCAGGGATAGTAATCGAAGTATTACAAAAAGGTTATCTATTAAAAGACAAAGTAATAAGACATGCTAAAGTAAAAGTTAGCATATAAAGAAAGGAAATGATAAATATGAGTAAAATAATAGGAATAGACTTAGGAACAACAAACAGTTGTGTTTGTGTATATGAAGGTGGCGAAGCAAAAGTAATCGCTAATGCAGAAGGAGATAGAACAACTCCATCAGTAGTTGCATTTAAAGGAAACGATATTATAGTAGGAGCAGCAGCAAAAAGACAAGCAATAACAAATCCTAATACAATATCATCAATAAAAAGATTAATGGGATCAAACGAAAAAGTAGAAGTAAACGGAAAAAAATATTCACCAGAAGAAATAAGTGCAATGATACTATCAGATCTTAAAAAAACAGCAGAAAACTACCTAGGAACAACAGTTAATAAAGCAGTTATCACTGTACCAGCATATTTTAATGATTCACAAAGACAAGCAACAAAAAATGCAGGTAAAATTGCAGGATTAGAAGTAGAAAGAATTATTAATGAACCAACAGCAGCAGCACTTGCTTATGGCCTTGATAAAGATAACAATGAAACAGTACTAGTATTCGATCTAGGTGGAGGTACATTTGATGTATCAATACTAGAATTAGGAGACGGAGTATTTGAAGTAAAATCAACAAGCGGAAATAATAGATTAGGTGGAGATGATTTTGATAAACGAATCATGGATTACCTAGTTTCAGAATTCAAAAAAGAAAACGGAATAGATTTATCAAACGATAAAATGGCAATGCAAAGATTAAAAGATGCAGCTGAAAAAGCCAAAAAAGACTTATCAGGTGTAACAAGTACTCAAATATCTTTACCATTTATATCACAAGGAGAAAATGGTCCATTACACTTAGATATAACATTAACAAGAGCAAAATTCGAAGAATTAATAGATGATTTACTAGAATCAACATTAATACCAGTAAGAAATGCTTTAAAAGATGCTAATCTAAAGGCAAACGAAATTGATAAAGTATTACTAGTAGGTGGATCTACAAGAATACCAAAAGTACAAGAAATAGTTAAAAAAGAATTAGGTAAAGAACCAAGTAAAGGAGTAAACCCAGATGAAGTAGTTGCAATGGGTGCAGCAATACAAGGTGGTGTATTAACAGGAGATGTTAATGATATCGTATTACTAGATGTAACACCATTATCACTTGGACTTGAAACATTAGGTGGAGTAATGACAGTATTAATACCTAGAAATACAACAATCCCAACAAGTAAATCACAAGTATTCTCAACTGCAGCAGACAATCAACCAGCTGTTGATATACATGTATTACAAGGTGAAAGATCAATGGCAAATGATAACAAAACACTTGGAAGATTCCAATTAACAGACATTCCACCAGCACCAAGAGGAGTACCACAAATTGAAGTAACATTTGATATTGATGCTAATGGTATTGTAAATGTTAAAGCAAAAGATATGGGAACTGGAAAAGAACAAAAAATAACAATAACATCATCAACAGGTTTATCAGAAGAAGAAATAGATAAGATGGTTAAAGATGCTGAAGCAAATAAAGAACAAGATAACAAACGAAAAGAAGAAGCTGATACAAGAAACGAAGCAGAACAAACTATATTTGCAACAGAAAAAGCAATTAAAGATCTTGCTGATAAATGTGACCAATCATTAAAAGAAAAAGCAGAAAATGAAATCAAAGATTTAAGAGATGCTTTAACTAAAAATGATATTGATGATATTAAATCAAAAACAAAAACTTTAAATGAAACAGCAATGAATTTAGCATCTAAAGTTTATGAACAAACACAAAAAACTGATGTAAAACCTGATCAAGAAAATAAAAGTAATGACGATGTAAAAGATGCTGAATATGAAGAAAAATAAAAGAAGTTCTGGTTTATACCAGAACTTACTTTTTGAAAGGAAAATATGCCAAAATTAAGAGAAGAAATTGATAAAAAATATAAATGGGATTTAGAAAAAATATATAAAACAAATCAAGATTTTTTAAATGAATTAAATTATATTACAAATAAACAAGAAGAAATAACAAAATATAAAGGAAAAATTCTCGAATCTAGTGATAGTTTATATAATTTATTAACAGATTTAGATAATTATAGTATGATTTTAAGTAAATTGTATGTTTATGCAAAAATGAGATTAGATGAAGATTCAAGTAATGATTTATATAAAGATTATGTAGGTAGAGTTGAAACAGCAATAAATAAATTTGCATCTTTAACATCTTTTATAAATCCAGAATTATTAAGTAGTGATTATGAAATAGTTTTAAAATACATTTTAGAAAACGAAAAGTTAGAAACTTATAAAAAAACACTACAAGATACTTTTAGATATAAAAGTCATGTTTTATCAAATAAAGAAGAACATATACTAGCTGTTTTATCAAATGCACTTGAACAAAGTCAAACAACAGCATATTATTTAAGTAATACAGATATGAAATTTGGTAAAACATTAAATGAAAATAACGAAAAAGTTGAACTAACAAATGCTAATTATTCTTTATTTATTAGTTCAACTAATAGGAAGGTAAGAAAATCCGCTTTCAATAAAATGTTAGATAGTTATTATTCTTTAATTAATACATATGCAAGTTTATTATCTACAACTATTGATGTAAATAATAAAATAGCAACTTTAAGAAATTATCCATCAGCACTTTATCAATCTTTATATAGTGATGATATAGATGTTTTATTATATGACAAATTAATAAATTCAGTTCATAAAGGTTTACCTTATTTATATAAATATTATGATTTAAAAAAACAAATTTTAAATTTAAAAGAATTACATATATATGATTTATATACAAGTTTAAAAGAAAAATCATCAAAAAAATATGAATATGAAGAAGCAAAAGAAATAATTAAAAATGCTTTAGGTGTTTTAGGTGATGAATATATAAAAGTTATAAATAAAGCATTTGATGAAAATTGGATTGATGTATTTGAAAACAAAAATAAAAAATCAGGAGCTTATTCATGGGGTTCTTATACTACAGATCCTTATATTTTAACAAATTATAATTATGATTATGATAGCATATCAACATTAGCTCATGAACTTGGTCATTCAGTACATACATATTTTTCAAATAAATATAATCCATATCATGAAGCAGGTTATCCTATATTTTTAGCAGAAATAGCATCTACAGTAAATGAATTGTTACTTGCAAATTATTTCCTTGAAAATAATGATGATATAGATGAAAAAAAATATATAACAAGTAATATCTTAGAACTTTATAGAGCAACCATTTATAGACAAACAATGTTCGCAGAATTTGAAAAAGATATCCACGAACAAAGTATGAATGGAATAACACTAACAAGTGAAACTATCTCAGATATTTATTATGATAAAATAAAATTATATTTTAAAGAAAATATAAAAATTGATGAAAAAATAAAATATGAATGGTCAAGAATACCTCATTTTTATGATTCATTTTATGTTTATAAATATGCAACAGGATTATCAATAGCAAGTTATATTGTAAAAAGAATTAAAGCAAATGATGTTGAATTTATAAACAAGTATATTAACCTTTTAAAAAGTGGTGGTCAAGATTATCCACTAGAACTATTAAAAAAATGTGATATAGATATATTAAATGATGATATATTATATGAAGCACTAGAATCATTTAATGAATTAATTGATAAGGAGTATGTTTATGAAAAAAGATTATTATGAAGTCTTAGGAGTATCTAAAACAGCATCGGATGATGAAATTAAAAGTGCTTTTAGGAAACTAGCAAAACAATATCATCCAGATATTAATAAAGCACCAGATGCAGCAGAAAAATTTAAAGAAGCTCAAGAAGCATATGCTGTTTTATCTGATCCGAATAAAAGAAAACAATATGATCAATTTGGACATTCAGCATTTGAAAATGGGTCATCTGGATCTTATGATTTCTCTGGATTTGATTTTTCAGATATTTTCTCTGATCTATTTGGTAGTTCCTTTGGAGGCTTCAATTTTGGTGGAAGAACATCAAGAGGAAGTCAAAAAGGAGAAGATAGCTTAGTAAGAGTAAATTTAACATTCGAAGAAGCAATAAAAGGATGTAAAAAAACAATAAAAGTAACAACAAATTGTGAATGTACAAAATGTAATGGCAAAGGAGGAACAGGAGAAAAAACATGTCCCGTTTGTCATGGAAGTGGAACTGTAACAAGTGAACAAAGATCATTATTTGGTTCATTTATGACAAGAACAACTTGTACAAATTGTAAAGGAAAAGGAATAACTTACGATAAAACTTGTACAAATTGTAATGGAAACGGTAAAGTAAAAGCAACAAAAGAATTAGAAATAAAAGTACCTGCTGGTGTAGATAATGGTAATCAGTTGAGAATAGCAGGAAAAGGTGAAGCTGGATATAATGGTGGACCAAATGGAGATTTATATATAGAGTTCAAAGTTGAAAGTCATCCAATATTTGAAAGAGAAGATGATGATATTTATTTATTTTTACCAATTACTATTGTAGATTCTGCTCTTGGATGTAAAAAAGATGTTCCAACAATTGATGGTACAATAAAATTAACAATTCCTGAAAATTCAAAAACTGGTGATAAATTAAGAATAAAAGGTAAAGGTATTCAAAATGTTAACAATGGTAAAAAAGGAGATATGTATGTTGTTTTAAATATATTACCTCCAACAAAATTAACAAGAGAACAAAAACTTTTACTTGAAAAATTAAGAGAAACAAATTTGGAAGATAATAAAGAATTTAAAAAATTAAGAGAATATTTATAATATTCTTTTATTTTGAGTAAAAAAATGATATACTATATTTAGGTTATTAAACGGAGGATATTATGAAAATAAGAGCTGAAAAAAAAGATTGGATAAAATTTATTATAGTAGCACTTGCCTTATTTTATTTATCAACATTAATTGTTGAAAATTTAGCAAACTGGGCTAGTTATGGAATAGTTGAACCATATATATGGCTATTTCCATA
>CAKOXR010000037.1 GCA_934130215.1 uncultured Bacilli bacterium | reverse complement strand
TTTTAAATTTGATGGAACAAATGGGGAAGTATTAACTTATATACCAGGATTTTATTATAAAAGAGAAGTAGTTGATGATGTAGAATATCAATATATATCAAAATATAATAAGGATGGATATTCGTATTCAGAACCATTTAGTGTTGGAAGGTATAAAATAAGTGGAGGATCAGATGCATTTCATAATAATGTAGATGGAGAAATCGCTAATACGGTATTTGAAGTAAAATCTAGAAGTGGTGTATTACCATCAGCGAATGCCACAATTGCAATATTTAGGGAAAGTGTAAAAAACTTAGGTAATGAATTTTCATTAATGGATTATCATTATTTTATAATTCAATTACTTTATTTAGTAGAGTATGCTGATTATGATTCGCAAACTATACTAGGAAAAGGAAATACTAACAATTATGATTCTCAAGGCTTATCGGGTGCTGTTATAATGGGGCAAACAAATGATATGGGTATGAAATCAGGTTGTTTAATAAATGATGGCAAGCATAGTATGATTTATAGAGGTATTGAAGATATATATGGTAATGTAAGGGAATATGTTGATGGAATAAATATAAAAGATAATCAAGCATACATAAACTATGATTATAAAACATATGCATCAGATGTGTTTGATGGAAAATATCAAGCATTGGGATATATAAATAGTAGTAATGATGGATATATATCTAAATTTGGGTATGATAGTAATAACCCATTGATAAGTTTACCTGTGACTGTTGGTAATATTGAAGAAAGCATTAAGGATTATTATTATAGATCTTCTGGAAGTAGAATTTTGAATGTTGGTGGTATTTTTGGTATAGATGATGAGCGGGCAGGTATTTTTTTCTATAGTGCTAGTAATAGTTCAACAGATATTCATGCAGAAGCTTATGTACCTGAGTATGGATATTATGCTGGTATTAATGGTAGTATAGGATCACGTCTTATAAGAAATCATTAAATATGTATTGGAAGTAGTTTGTTTTTAAAAAAAAGAAAAAAATTATTATTAAATATATTATAAAAATAAATAATTAATTCTAAAGTTATAAACTTAAAATTGATGGATCATCTTAGTAATATTGTATATATTTATATAATGTAAAATATTAATTGATTTATAAATATTTTACTTATAAAAAAATATAAAAAAGAAGAATAGTAAAAAAGATAAATGTAGTCACTGTCAAGGATTAAATAAAAAAGAGAATGTTTAGTGATGAATTTAAATAAATGATTTTGGTATTGTACTGGAGTCATTTTTTTAGTTTCATTGATATTTATAATTATTATAATATTCAATATAATCTTTTATTTTATTATATACATTTTTAAAAGTATAAAAAGTATCTAAATTTAATTTATACTTTATATGAATAAAATAAAATTTTTGAGAATCATTATCTAAACAATTATTTTTCTAAACCTAGATTACTGAAAATTATTATTCTTTAAGAAATTATGGAATTTTTGACTAATATAATGAATATCTTGATAAAAATGAATTATAATATTTTTATTTAACACTAAATTTCTTTTATAATTTAATTTTTTTTCTGTTTCCAGTGAAATATTTATGTCACATTTTTTAAATATAGTAGGCAAATAATTCATATGTTTTAGCATTTTTCATGGTAGATAAATACATTTTTATTATCTATTTATTTTTTTCTTAATTTTTTTATTTTAGCATCTGTAAATAATATTTTTGACATTATTATCACTTATTTTTTTATATTATATGATAAGTTATAATAAAAATCTATAAATTAAGTTTTTCTTTTTTGGAAGTCTATCTTATAGGTTGCATGTTAAAATACTAAATTTTTTTTTTATTATAAAAATATATAAATATTTATAATACTTATTTTATTAAAAAATAATTAAATTACTATATAAATAAAATAATAAGTATATATAATAAATAAAAAATAATAGTTTAATTATAAATTAAAATGTGATATAATTAATTTAATAATGGAGGTTTCAACATGGGAAAAAGAAAAAAGAAAAAAGAAGAAAAAAAAGAAAATAGTTATAAAACAGAATTATACGGATTATTTTTAGTATTATTTTCTATAATTGGAATCGGAGAATTTGGAATAATAGGAAAAGGTATAGTTGCTTTTGCTTCTTTTTTAGCGGGAGCTTATGGAAAAGTAATACTAGCTTTAGTATTTATAGATGGAATGTATAGAATAATAAAAAGAACAAAACCCAAATATTTTACATCATCAAGATTATGGGGATTATATTTAATATTAATAGCAATACTAGTACTAGCTCATACAAGTTATCTAAAAGGAGGAGTTGAAAACTTAAAAGAAGTATGGAATCATACATATACTAATTTTGTTATTGCAATACAAAACATTAAAAAACCAGAATATAGTTATGTAGTTGGAGGAGGAATAATAGGGGGATTATTCACATCATTATTACTATCATTATTTGATTATACAGGATGCTATGTTGTAAACACTATTCTTTTAATAACTGGAATAATTATACTATTTAAAATAAATATAACAACGGTATTTACAAAAATTGGTCTTTTCTTTAAAAAAGTATGGAATTTAAAAAATAGAAAAAAAGATAAAGCTGAAATTATACAAGCAGAAGAAGAATATGAAAATGAAGTAAAAACAGTAAAAACATTAGATGAAATCAAAACTATAAAACCAGAAATAAAAGAAAATAAACCATTAATTGAAAATATTGATACAAGTGGTTATATGTATCCACCAATAACATTATTAAAGAAAAATCCAAAAACAAAAGATAATACTAATGATATATATGCAAAAACAAATGTACCAGTATTAGAACAAGTATTTAAAGATTTTGGAATAGAAGGAGCTAAAGTAATATCTTATCACTGCGGACCTGCAGTAACACAATATGAACTAGAAATAAAATCTGGAACTAAAGTAAGTAGAATACTTGGATTAAATAAAGAAATTGCACTTGCAATGGCTGCTAAAGATGTTAGAATAGAAGCACCAATACCAGGAAAGAAAACAGTAGGAGTAGAAGTCCCAAATAAAAATTTAATGGGAGTATTATTAAGAGAAGTACTTGAAAATTATCCAAATAAGGATTCTAAACTATTAGTTGCTCTTGGAAAAGATATAATGGGATTACCAAAAGTAACAGAAATAAATAAAATGCCACACTTATTAGTGTCTGGAACAACTGGATCTGGTAAATCTGTATGTATAAATAGTTTCATAATATCAATACTAATGAGAACAAAACCAGATGAAGTAAAATTAGTATTAGTTGATCCCAAAAAAGTTGAATTAAGCTGTTATAATGGTGTACCACATCTATTAACACCAGTAGTAACAGATCCTAAAAAAGCAAATATTGCACTTAAAAAAATAGTTACTGAAATGGAAAGAAGATATGATGAATTTGAAAGAACGGGTAATAAAAATATAGCAGGATATAATATGTATATCGAAAAACAAAATAAAACATTACCTGAAGAAGAAAAATTACATAAAATGCCATTTATAGTAGTAATAATCGATGAACTTGCAGATTTAATGTTAGTTGCAGCAAAAGAAGTAGAAGATTCTATTATGAGAATAACACAAATGGCAAGAGCAGCAGGAATACATTTAATTGTAGCAACACAAAGACCATCAACTGATGTTATAACAGGGTTAATAAAAGCAAATATTCCATCAAGAATTGCATTTGCAGTTTCAAGTGGAATAGATTCAAGAACAATATTAGATGCAACAGGAGCTGAAAAACTATTAGGAAAAGGAGATATGTTATTTTTCCCAATAGGAGATAATCAACCAACCCGTGTACAAGGAACATTTGTATCAGAAGAAGAAATAGCAGCAGTTGTAGATCATGTAATAAGACAACAAAAAGCAAGATATGATGAAACATTCTTGATGGATGATGAAGAAATGGGAGCAAAATCTAGTTTTGATACATCTGATAATTATGATGAACCATTATATAATCAAATTGTTGAATTTGTTGTAGAACAAGGAAAAGCAAGTGCTTCACTTTTACAAAGAAAATTTAGATTAGGATATAATAGAGCTGCAAGAGCTATTGATATATTAGAAGAAAGGGGTATAATTGGACCAAATAATGGTTCAAAACCAAGAGAAGTTTTAGTTAAACTAGGATCTAAGGAGGAATAATGAAAAGAAATTTATATATTATTTTATCAATAATTTATTTAGAAATAATATATCATATATTTACTTTTTATGACTTTAATATAATAGGAGCAGTTTTATCTTCCATACCTATAAGTTTAATATTAATATTTATTAAAAATTTATTTAATAAAAAAATAAATCAAGTACTATTTTACAGTTTATATTTTTTAATTGTATTTATATATGAATTACAATTTATATACTATAAAATGATGGGGTATGTATGTTCTATTGCATCATTAAAAATGGCTGGTGATGCTGCTACTGGATATGAAAATATAATCGGATATGTTATTAAAAATTGGTATGTAGTTTTATTGTTATTTTTACCATTTTTAATATTATTAAAATATAAAAAAAAGTTAGATTTTGAAAACAAAATTAATTTTAAAATATTATTATATTCATTATTATTTCATATAATATTTCTTTTATATTTATTAATTGGAAAAAATGAAATATATTCAAATTATAATTTATATTATAATTTACCTCATCCTTTAATGATGACACAAAAATTAGGAGTTTTAACTGAATTAAGATTAGATATTAAAAGAACAATATTTGGATTTAATGAAAAAGTATATCCAAGTAAAGAAGTAGAATATGATAAAACATATAATATTTTAGATATTAATTTTAATGAAGGAAATAATAAAATAAAAGAATTAAATAATTATTTTAAATATAATAATGCAACTAAAAAAAATAAATATACTGGTATATATAAAAATAAAAATGTTATTTATATACTAGCTGAATCATTATATCCAATTGCAATTGATAAAGAATTAACACCAACATTATATAAAATGGCATATGAAGGATTTAATTTTAAAAATTATTATACTCCATTATATTCTAAAAGCACTAGTGATGGAGAATATATGGCAGATTGGGGAATTTTACCTAAATTTGATAATGAATCAAATTTAAAGAATTCAATGAATAATAGTAATCCTTATATGTTAGTTAGTATGTTTAATAAAAATAATTATAATACATTTGCATATCATAATTATTATGGATTCTTTTATGATCGAAAAGATTATTTTAAAAATTTAGGGTTTAAAAATTATAAATTTTGTGAAGATGGTATAGTTAAAAGTTGTAAAATGGGAGATTATTTTCATGCAAGTGATGAAGAAATGTTTAAAAATACTGTTGAAGAATATATAAAAGAAGATAATTTTTTTGTAAATTATGTTACATTAAGTGCACATGGAGTATATAAATATGAAAAGAATAAAGTAGCACAAAAATATTATGATTTAGTTAAAGATTATAATTATCCTGAAGAATTAAAACTTTATTTATCTGCAAATATAGATTTAGATAGAGGATTAGAGTATTTAGTAAAAAGATTGGAAGAAGAAGGAAAATTAGATGATACAGTATTTATAATAACACCAGATCATTATCCATATTATTTAAATCCTATTGGATTAGATAAATTAAATTTAAGAAGTGATGAAGATAAAACGGATAAATTTAATTTACATCATAGTTCTTTAATAATTTGGAATAATAAAGATAAACAAACAGAAGTTGATAATTATTGTTCTATTGTTGATATATTACCAACAACATTGAATTTATTTGGATTTGATTATGATTCTAGATTATTAATTGGTAAAGATATATTATCATCTAATGAAGGAATTGTTATATTTAGTGATTATAGTTGGATAAATAAAAATGGAAAATATGATGCATTAAAAAATAAATTTATTTGTAATACTAATTGTTTAGTAGATGATAATTATGTTAAAAATATTAATAATTATGTAAGAAATGCTTTTGTAGCTTCCTCATTAATTCAAAAACATAATTATTATAAATATATAGAAAATTAGGTTTTGTTCCTCACATATATTTGTGTTTGTACATAAAATAATATGAATATAAACCACCCTATAGGGAAGTGAGGGAAAGGCATGAAAAGTATTTTAACAAAAAGGGAACATGAAGTTTTTAATTTATTAATTAATAATAAAACAACATCTGAGATTGCGGAAATATTAAAAATTAGTGAAAAAACTGTTAGAAATCATATTTCTAATGTAATGCAAAAACTTGATGTAAAAGGTAGAGCTGGAGCTGTTGTTGAACTTTTAAAACTTGGTGAAATTACTTTATAAAAGCACATAAAAATGTGCTTTTTTCATATATTTTAATTAGGTGATAATTGTGTTTTATAAAATGTCAATTAGGAAAATTCTTATATCGTTATGTGCTTTATTTGCACTTGGACTTATATATTTAATACCAAAAGAAGAATATAAACAAGAATTAAATTATAAAAATGATATAGTATTTAAAGATATATATTTACTTGATGCTTATAATTATGTAAGTTTAACAAATGTTCCAATAAATAGTAAAGACTTAATTAATCAAGCTTATGAATTATTATCATTTTTAACTATTGAAGGTAGTCATAATGAATTTGTTCCCAATGGGTTTAGAGCTATTATACCAAGTGATACTAGAGTTTTAAGTATTGATTATGTTGATAATATATTAAAAGTAAATTTTAGTCATGAATTACTTGATATTAATCCATCAAATGAAGAAGATTTAATATCTAGTATAGTATATACATTAACATCACTTGATAATGTTGATGGTGTTATATTATATGTTGAAGGAGATATTTTGACTTGTTTACCGAGTGGTAGATTTTTGCCTTCTTTATTAGATAGAACATATGGAGTAAATAGAATATATGATATAGATAATTATAAAAATGTTAAAGCTGTAAATATATATTATATGTCAAAAAATAAAGATAATTATTATTATGTTCCTGTTACAAAATATGTAAATAGTGATTTAGATAAAATATCTATCATTATTGATGAATTAACAAGTACAAATACTTATAATACTAATTTACTAAGTTTTTTAAATAGTAATACTAAATTATTAAAAACAAGTAATGAAAATGATATATTAACTTTAACTTTTAATAATTATATTTTTGATGATATTGAAAATTGTAAAATACTAGAAGAAGTAATTAATGTTATTTCTCTTTCGATTAAAGATAATTATGATGTAAAAGATGTTGTTTTTGTTGTAAATAATGAACAAATTTATAAAAGTGTTATAAAAACACTTGATTAAGTATAAAAAAAGATGTATAATCAATCTAGTTGATGTCTCAGTAGCTCAGTTGGATAGAGCAGTGCCCTTCTAAGGCAAAGGTCAGGGGTTCGAATCCCTTCTGGGACACCACTTGATAATTAACCCTTATTTTATAAGGGTTTTTATTTGACTTATCATTTTAATTATGATAATATATAAAAACATGTAAGGGGGAGTATATATGATAAATAATGGATGGATTGATGCTAATGGTAATATAATTGCTGTTAAAGAAAACATTAATGATAGTGCTTTTGATTTTTGTAATAAATATTTACCACCTCATATTAAAAATATTTTAGATTTATATATTATTAAATTTGGTAATATTAATGAAATTGAAAGAAATAAAGAAGTTTATGCTAATTTTTTGGTAATCGTATTAGGTTTTATAAAAATAAGCAATAATAAAATATGTGTTCCTGAAAATAAGTATGAGGAATATGAAAAAAAGTATAAAAAAATATATGAACATTTTGGATTTAAAGAAATGATTTATCCAAAATTAATATATAATAGAACTACTTGTGAATTTGTTAGTTATAATGAAAAATCAATGTTATTTCAAAAGAAAAAAGATATAAATGTTGCAAAGTAGTAAAAATATGATATAATTTATTTGAAATGAAACGATGATAGTGTGGAAAACTGGAGTTATATAATTTTAAAGATTCTCTTATGAATAAAATAGGGTGGAACCACGATATAATTCGTCCCTATAATTAGAGAATCTTTTTATTTAAAGGAGGAAATATGGAAAAAATAACAATGGAAGATTTAGTTAATTATTCAAAACAATATGGATTTGTTTTTCAAGGAAGTGAAATCTATGGAGGACTTGCTAATTCATGGGATTTTGGTCCTTTAGGAGCAGAACTTAAAAACAATATAAAAAAAGCTTGGATGAAAAGATTTATAGAAGAAGATATCAATAATGTAAAATTAGATAGTGCTATTCTTATGAATCCTAAGGTTTGGGAAGCAAGTGGACATTTATCAACTTTTGCTGATCCTTTAATTGATTGTAAAAATTGTAAAAGTAGATATCGTGCTGATAAGTTAATTGAGGATTTTACTTCTGGAACTGTTACTGGTGATGGAATGAGTAATGATGAATTAATTGAGTTTATTAATAATAATAATATAGTATGTCCAAAATGTGGAAAATTAAATTATACTGATATAAGACAATTTAATTTGATGTTTAAAACATTCCAAGGAGTAACGGAAGATTCTAAAAATACTATATATTTAAGACCAGAAACTGCTCAAGGTATTTTTACAAATTTTGTTAATGTTCAAAGAAGTATGAGATTAAAAGTACCATTTGGTATTGGTCAAGTTGGTAAGAGTTTTAGAAATGAAATAACACCAGGTAATTTTATATTTAGAGTTCGAGAATTTGAACAAATGGAATTAGAGTTCTTTTGTAAACCAGGAACAGAATTAGAATGGTTTAATTATTATAAAAATGCTTGTTATAATTTTCTTTTAGATATTGGAATTAAAAAAGAAAATTTAAGATTAAGAGATCATTTACCAGAAGAATTATGTTTTTATAGTAATGCTACTACTGATATCGAATATAATTTTCCATTTGGTTTTGGAGAACTATGGGGAATTGCTAGTAGAACAGATTATGATTTAAAACAACATGAAAAGTTTTCTAAAGAAAATTTATCATATTTAGATCCTGAAACAAATGAAAGATATATTCCATATGTAATTGAACCATCAGTTGGAGTTGAAAGATTATTTTTAACAATTTTAGCAGATTCTTATACTAAAGAAGAATTAGAAAATAAAGAAATAAGAGAAGTTTTAAAGATACATCCTTTTCTTGCTCCATATAAAGTAAATATATTACCACTTATAAAAAAATTACATTCTGAAAAAGCAGTTGAATTATATAAATATTTAAGTTCATATTTTATGGTAAGTTATGATGAAGCAGGTAATATTGGTAAAAGATATAGAAGAGCTGATGCAATTGGAACACCTTTTTGTATAACAATTGATGATGAAACAATTAATAATGATACTGTTACAGTTCGTTTTCGTGATACAATGAAACAAGAAACTATAAAGATTAATGAATTAGTAAATTACATAAATAATAAAATAAAATTGTAATTTTACAATTTTTAATTAAATTATACATAAAAATAGTAAAAAAATGTTGAAAACTTTATTACAAGGTGTTATAATACAT
>CAKOXR010000036.1 GCA_934130215.1 uncultured Bacilli bacterium | reverse complement strand
TCTATGCAAGGAAAAAATGTTAAATCATTTTTGTAAGGGGTCTATTTTAGGATAGAGCCCTATTTTTCTGCAAAAAAATTTAAAAGAAAAAACATTAAGTCAATTAGTTGAAAAGAATATCAAAGCATACCGAACTAAACTGTGGTACAAGCCGCAATCAAATCTGATGGAAGAAAATAATTCAAAAATTATATTTTAAGATTGAAATAAATATAAAAATTTCAATCTTTTTTAATTTTAAATGATTTTACTTTAATATAATAAATAATATTAAAAAGTGTGATATAATATAAAAGTAGTAAAGAAGTAATAATATTAATGTTACAACATAACTACGAAAGGAGATAATATGGGAAAAGTAAATAATTATATTGATAAACTAATAAAATATATAAAAAACGAAAAACCAGAAAACAAGGAAAAACCATGGTTAAAATATTATGACAATATACCAGAACATCTAAACTATTTTAATGGAAGTATGTATGATTATTTAAAAGAAACAGCATCAAAAAACGAAAAAAGAATCGCTTATTCATACTATGGAAATGAAGTAACATTTAAATCATTCATGAAAAAAATTGATAAAGTTGCATCAGCTTTAAAAACATATAATATAGTAGAAAATGAATGTGTAACAATATGTATGCCAAACACACCAGAAAGTTTTGCACTAATATATGCCATAAATAAAATTGGGGCTATATGTAATATAATTCATCCACTATCATCTACAAAAGATATAGAAAGAGCATTAAAAGAAACAAACAGTTCAATTATATTTTGTTCAGATGTAGCAATGAAAAAAGCAAGAAACATTAAAGTAAAACATTTTATAATGGTACCAGTAAGTGAAAGTTTAGGAAAATTATTAAAAACAATTTATAACATAAAAGCATCATTAGACATGAATTTAGAAGAAAACATGATTTCATGGAAAGAATTTTTAAATAAAAGCAATAATGAAGAAACATATGTAAAAAGAAGTTCAAACAGTCCAGCAGCAATAATATATAGTGGAGGAACAACAGGAAAACCAAAAGGAATCATAATATCAAATTTAAATTTTAATGCAATGGCATTACAAACAGCAACGGTATGTGAGTATATAAAACCCGGATCATCAGTATTATCAGCACTCCCAATATTTCATGTATTTGGACTAGCACTTTGTACACATACATGTTTAGTAAACGGAATGAAATGTATAATAGTACCCCAACTAAATACAAAAAGAATTAATAAAGAATTAAAAAAATATAAACCAACCGTTTATCCAGCAGTACCATCATTATTGAAAATGTCAATCAATGATATGGATCCAGGAAATAAAGCATTTAAAGATATTAAAGTTGTAGTTGTAGGAGGAGACTATTTAAGTCCACAACTAAAAGAAGAATATGAAAAATACCTAAAAGATCATGGAAGTAATGCAGTAGTAAAAGTTGGATACGGACTATCTGAAGCATGTGGATTTTGTTGTTGTACATCAGAATTAGATGAAAAATATGTAACAAATGGAACCCTTGGAGTTCCAAATCCTGATATGATAGTAAAAATATTTGAGCCTGGAAAAGATATTGAAAAAGCTAAAGAAGATGTTGGAGAAATATGTATAACCGGGCCAACACTAATGATGGGTTATATAAATGAAGATAAAGAAACAAAAAAAACTTTAGTTGTACATAATGATGGTAAAACATGGTTACATACAGGCGATCTAGGATATATGAATGAAGAAGGATTTATATTCTATACATCAAGATTAAAAAGAATGATAATAAGTAATGGATATAATATATATCCAATTGAATTAGAAGAAATAATAAACAAATGTGAATATGTTGATACATGTACAGTAGTAGGAATACCTCATAAAATAAAAAGTCAAACTCCAAAAGCAGTAATTGTATTAAAACCAAACATTAATCCAACATTTGAAATAAAGGAAGAAATAAGAAAATATTGTTATAAAAATATTGCAAAATATGCTTTACCAAGTGAATATGAATTTAGAACATCACTCCCTAAAACAGCAGTTGGAAAAGTAGCTTATAGAGATTTAGGAAATAAAAACTAAATCTTTTTTTAAATAATAAATCATTTTTTGTAAACCATTTTTTGTTTGAAAATCACCAAAAAATCATATAATAAAAATAGGAGGAGAAATGATGTTTGGAAATTTTACTGAAGAAGCAAAAAAAATAATGGTAGGTGCTAAAATAGAAATGAAAGAATTAAAGCACCCCTATATAGGAAGTGAACATTTATTATTATCAATTTTAAAAAATGATGAAAATTTAAAAACAAAATTAAAATCATTTAATTTAGAATATTCAAATTTTAAAAAGGCAATAATTGAAAGTATTGGAATAGGAAAAAAAGAAAGTGAATGGTTTTTATATACACCCCTATTAAAAAGAATAATCGAAGAATCAATAACAGCATCAAAAGAAAACAATCATAATGAAGTAACACCAAAACATTTATTATATGCTTTATTACTAGAAGGAGAAGGAGTTGCAATAAGAATTCTTATAAGTATGGGAATTGATATTGAAGAATTAATAAATGAGTTTGAAATAAAATTAATAAATAAGAAAAAAAACAAAAAATTATTACTAGAAGAATTTGGAATTGATTTAAATAAAAAAGCATTAAATAATGAATTAGATCCTATATATGGAAGAGATGAAGAAATTAAAAGAATAATAGAAATATTATCAAGAAGAACTAAAAATAATCCACTATTAATAGGAGATGCTGGAGTAGGTAAAACAGCAATAGTAGAAGCACTTGCATCTAAAATTGTAAATAATGAAGTTCCAAATAGTTTAAAATTAAAAAGAATTATAAATATAGATATGGCATCATTAGTAGCGGGAACAAAATATCGTGGAGAATTTGAAGAAAGAATTAGAAAAATTATAAATGAAGTTGAAAATAATCCTGATATAATATTATTTATAGATGAAATACATACTATTGTTGGAGCAGGTGGAGCAGAAGGAGCAATTGATGCATCTAATATATTTAAACCAGCTCTTGCAAGGGGTAAAATAAGAATGATAGGAGCAACAACTAAAGAAGAATATAAAAATACAATTGAAAAAGATAAAGCATTAGAAAGAAGATTTCAAAATATTATTATAGAGGAACCATCTAAAAAAGATGTTTTAAATATTTTATATAATATTAAAAATATATATGAAACATATCATCATGTAATAATAGAGCCTGATTTAATTGAAAAAATGGTTGATTTATCATCTAAATATATTTTAGATAGGAAAGAACCAGATAAAACAATTGATTTATTAGATGAAGCTTGTTCTAAAGCAAGTATGAAAGAAAGTAAAGAATTAATCGAATATAATAATTTAAATAAAAAGTTAAAACAAACATTAGAACAAAAAAAGGAATATTTAATTAAAAACGATTTTAAAAAAGCTGAAGAATATAAAAATATTGAAAATAATTTAATGAATCAAATAAATGAACTTGAATTAGTTGTAAATAATAAAAATAAAGTAACTATTGAGGATGTTATAACCGTAATAAAAATGAAAACACAATTAAATGATTATATTTTTGATAATAATTTATTTGATTCAAAGAGTTTAAAAAAGAAATTAAAATCAAAAATAAAAGGTCAAGATAATATAATAGATGCTTTAGTAGATTCTTATAATTTAAAATGTTTAAATAAAACGGATGAATGTTTATCATACTTATTTATAGGTCCATCAGGTGTAGGTAAAACATATTTAGCACAACTATTTGGAGAAGAAATTTTTAAGAAAAATGTTTTTAAAATTGATATGAGTGAATTTAGTGAATCACATTCAGTAAGTAAATTAATAGGGGCTCCATCTGGTTATATTGGTTATGATGATAATAATAATTTTTTTGAATTAATAAGAGAAAACCCTAATTCTATTGTTATTTTAGATGAAATTGATAAATCCCATGAAAGTGTAAGAAATTTACTTTATCAAATACTTGATGAAGGTCATATAAAGGATAGTAAAGGAAGATATATTAATTTTAATCATACAATAATTATAATGACAAGTAATGTTGGTTTTGAAACAAATACAATAGGATTCAATAATAATTCACTTAATAATTTAAATGATGTATTTTCAAAATCATTTTTAAATAGAATAGATAATATTATAACATTTAATAGTCTAGATAATAATATAATAAAAAAAATAATAATTGAAAATATAAAAGTTCTAGAACAAAATTATAATGTTAGTATTGATTATGAATTAGTTATTGATGATTTAGTAAATAAAACAAATTATTTAGAATTCGGAGCTAGACATATTAAAGATGTAATTAGAAAAAATGTTTTAAATGTTTTAATTACTAATAATAAGAAAAAAGTTAAATTAAAAGATACTTTAAAAGTTTAAAAAGTATCTTTTTTTATTAAAAAAAGCCAAAATTTTACAAAATAGTTTACATTAAAAAAAAACTATGCTATAATTTGATTTAGATAGGGTGGCGAAAAAAATGAACGAAAACATGGTTAAAGTCTTAAATAGAGAAGGAAAAGTAAATGAAGGGAAAGTATTATTATTTCTAAAAGATAAAGAAACAGAAAAAATGTATTTATGTTATACTTTTGATGAAAAAAATGATGAAAATATAATAGTACTTGCTTCAGTTTTAAAATCTAATAGTGATAGTTATTATATGGATATTTTAGAAGATTCAGAATGGAGAAAATTAATTGATTACATGAAGTTAACTTTTAATAAAGATGATGAATTAACTAATAAGGTATATTTACTAGGTATAAATGATGAATTATCAAAAGATACAATTATAGTAGATAGAGGTCATAAAACAGCAGCTATGAGAGAAGAAATTGTACTTGGTTTAAGAGATAGTTATATTGAAGCAATTTCAAAGAAAAGTGAAATAAAAGATTTAACTGATAATTTTGGTTTTAATCCACTTCGTAATTTTAAAGATGATTATAAATTACCAGAAGAATATAGTTTACCAAAAGAAACTAAATATGATGATTATAAAGTTTCTAATGAATATAATTATTCAAAGGAAGATTATAATTTACCTAAAGATGATTATAAATTAAAAGAAGATTATAATTTACCAAAAGAAACTAAATATGATGATTATAAATTACCGGAGATAAAAGCAACTGCTGAAACTTATGAATTACCTAAATATTCAACAGGTTATAGTTTTGAAAGAAAAGAAGAAGTTAAACCTGATAAATCATATCGTGAAAGTTTTGAAGAAAAATATCCTCAAGTTGAAGCTAGAAAAGTAAGAGAAGAAGAATATAGAAGATATGAAGAAACACCAAGAAGTAGATATGATAAAAAAGATAATGATGATGTTGCTTATGAAAAAATTCTAGAAACATTAGAAGCTAATAATGAATTGTTAAAAGCAATTAGAGAAGCACTTGCAAGAGAAAAAAATGGGAATCGTTAGATTCTTTTTTTTGTTTAATTTTTTTAAATTTGTTAATTATATTAATGGTGATTTAATTGAAAAAAATTTTAATTTTAATTTTAATAATATTAATGTTATTTAAATCTACTTATTCTAAAGAAGAAAATAAAGATAGTGAATTTATAATAAAAACATCTAATATAACAAGTAAAAATATAGATTTACTAAATTCTTGTACTTATAAGATTATAACATTATATCCAGATAATACTTATAATATAATGAAATCATATATTTATAATAATGATATTGATAAATTTGAAAGTTTATATTTATCTAAAATAAAAAAAATATCATCTACTGAATATTATAATTTGAAGGTAAGAGGTATTAAATTAAGTTCTATTAAAGTTTATAGTTCAAATGAATTGCTAAAAAAATGTTATAATTATCTTGAAAAAATTGAGCCATTATAATATAATTGTAATGGAGGAAATTATGGATATTATAACAAAAACAGAAGAAAAGATGATGCAGGTTATCGAAAATTTTGAAAAAAGACTTATTAATATAAGAGCTGGTAGAGCAAATGCTTCTCTTGTAAATGGTATTATGGTTTCTTATTATGGAACTCCAACACCTATTATACAACTTGCAAATATTTCAATTCCAGAAGCAAGACAATTATGTATTAAACCTTATGATAGAAATTGTTTGGGTGCTATTGAAAAAGCTATATTTGAAGCAAATATTGGTATTACTCCTAATAATAATGGAGATATGATTATTTTAACAATACCTCCTTTAACTGAGGAAACTAGAAAATCATATGTTAAAGAAGCTAAAACAATGGCTGAAGATGCAAGAATTGCTTTAAGGAATGTAAGGCAAGATACTAATAATGAAATTAAAAGAGAAGATTTAACAGATGATGAAAAGGAAAGTCTTGAAAAAGATGTACAAGATCTAATTAATAAGTATAATAAAGAAGTTGAAGAAAGATTTAATAAAAAAGAAGCAGAATTATTAAGTATATAAGTAAAACACAAGATTTAATCTTGTGTTTTTGATTTGTTTATTTATTTTCTATTTGTATAGTATTATCGCTATTTTCTATATACCTACGATTAATATTATTTTCTTTTGTAATGACGCTTTTACCAAGTTCTTTTTCTAAATTATCACGAGTATTTTTAGCAATCTGACCACCACGTTTAGCAATTTCTTTATTTTGAGTTAATCCTTGTGGATTATATGTTTTTGCCAGTTCTCTTGTAGCAGTTTCACCAATATCAGTTAATAATATTTCTAAATCAGACATATTATCTCTTAGAGATTCTTTCCTAATGCCTTTATATTCTTTATATTGACTTGCTTTCATTCCAGACCAAGCTTTATATATTTCATTTGTTAATATACCATATTCCATAGGTTCATTTATACCACCCAATTTCCATACATCTGTTAATTGAAATCTATGTAGTTGGCCTTTTAATCTTTTTTCAATCCATGCATCACTATAACCTTGTGCTTTATAAAGCATAATACTTCTATCAATTGCTTTTGATGGATCAAATGTTTCGTCAATTCTTTCACTACCAATTTGTGCAAGCCAAAGTTTAAAAGGTTCTGCTTTGGGGCTTGGTACACTTTGTATAAGTCTTAATATTCCTTTGGTATCTAGAACATCTGTGTTATAAAATTTGCCATCAGCTGCTTGCATTTTCAGTTGACTACAAGTTGTAGTCAACTCAGAACCTTCTTTTTTTAATCTAACTTTAAGAACACTCCAATATTTTCTTGGATTAATACTATCAGTTAAAGCTTTAATAACATCTACAACACTAAAATAGTAATCTTCTTTTTCAGAATCCCACTTTGTCCTAATATTTGTGCTATCAAATATTTTTATAATATTTTTCTTTTCTTCTAATTCATTTTTTTCTTTAATTTTTGTATTCATTTCACGCCTCATTTCTTATTTGTATTTTTAAATTAACTATAATATATGTGTATTTATTGACATGATTATACATAATATTTTGTAGAAAATCAATATACAATACTTTATTATTAATTATTTCTTTCATTAGGTACAATAATTAATAAATTGCTCTTTTAAAAATAAAAAATTTATTTACACAAATTAAAAAATATAATATAATATACAAAGAGATGAGGGAATAATATGTTAGAAAGATTAAGTGCTATTGAAAAAAGATATGATGAAATAACAGAATTAATGCAGTCTAATGAAATAATAAGTGATATAAAAAAAATGACGGAATTATCAAAAGAACAATCTGGTTTAAGAGAAAGTTATGAAGTTTATCAAATTTATAAAAAGATTTTAAATGATATAAAGGATTCAGAAGAGTTATTAAATGATCCTGAAATGGCGGAAATGGCTAAAGAGGAATTAAATAATTTATATAAAGAAAAAGAAGAACTTGATGCTAAAATAGAGATTCTTTTACTTCCTAAAGATCCTAATGATGATAAAGATATTATTATGGAAATTAGGGGTGCAGCAGGTGGTGATGAAGCGAATATATTTGCAGGTGATCTATATAGGATGTATTCTTATTATGCTGATAATAATGGTTGGAAGATAGAAGAAATTAATAGTGAGGAATGTGCTGCTGGTGGATATTCACAAGTTGAGTTTAAAATAAAAGGAAATAATGTTTATTCAAAATTAAAGTATGAATCAGGATCTCATAGGGTTCAAAGAGTTCCGGTAACTGAATCCCAAGGTAGAATTCAGACTTCTACAGCAACTGTTTTAGTTATGCCTGAAGTTGATGATATTGATATTGAAATTAAGGATTCAGATCTTAGAATTGATTGTTATTGTGCTTCTGGTCATGGTGGTCAGGGTGTTAATACAACTCCTTCTGCTGTTCGTATAACTCATTTACCAACTAATACTGTTGTTACTTGTCAAAATCAAAGAAGTCAGATTCAAAATAAGGCTGAAGCTATGCAAGTTTTAAAGGCAAGGTTATATGAAATGGAACTTAATAAACAAAAGGAAAGTGTTGGTTCAGAAAGAAAAAAACTAGTTGGTACTGGTGATCGTTCAGAAAAAATTAGGACTTATAATTATCCTCAAAATAGGGTTACTGATCATAGAATTGGTTTTTCAACTATGAATTTAGATAGGGTAATGGATGGAGCATTGGATGATATTATTAATGCTTTAATTGAGGCAGATATTGCATTAAAAATGAAAGGTGAATAATGACTCCTTTAGAATATTTAGAAAAATATGGTAATCCTTCTAAAGAAAATATTGATAGATTAAATAATTTAGAACCTGTTCAGTATATTGTTGGTAGTGTTTCTTTTTATGGTAATATTATTGATGTTGATAAAAGAGTTTTAATTCCAAGGTTTGAAACAGAGGAATTGGTTGAAAATACTATTAAATATATTAAAAAATATAATTATAAGAGTATAGTTGATATTGGTACAGGATCTGGTTGTATTGCGATTACTTTAAAGAAATTTTTTCCTGATCTATTAGTAGATGCTGTTGATATAAGTAATGATGCTTTAATGGTTTCTAAAAAGAATGCTATTAATAACAATGTTTCAATTAATTTTTATAATGGTAATTTACTTGATCCTTTAGATAAAAAATATGATGTTATAATTTCTAATCCTCCTTATATTTCATATGATGAGGATATTATGGATATTGTAAAAAATAATGAGCCTCATATTGCTTTATATGCTCCAAATAATGGTTTATATTATTATGAAGAAATATTAAAGAATGTAGATAAATATATTAATAAAAATGGTTTAATTGCTTTTGAAATTGGTTATAATCAAGGAAATGAAATAAAGAAACTTGCTTCTAAATATCTTAACAAATTTGATTTTGAAATAAAAAAAGATATGACAGGAAAAGATAGGATGGTTTTTATTAGGGTTATAAATATATAAAATATTTATAATCTTTTTTTATAAATTAATTTAAAAAAATATATATATTGAATGTTATATAAAAATATGATAAAATTTATTTATAAATATAATCTTAAGGAGTTGTGTATGAAGTTTTATAAAAGGTTAATTGTTATTCTATTTGTAATAGGTTTTATTAGTTTATTAATGGGTTCATTTGCTTATTATAGAATAGTTGTTAATGGTTCAATTACTGGTAATACTGGTAAAGCAGTATTTGTTTTAAGGGATACTGTAGATGGTGAATCATGGAATAA
>CAKOXR010000035.1 GCA_934130215.1 uncultured Bacilli bacterium | reverse complement strand
TGAAGATTTAAAAAAACAAATGAAATCTTATTTAAATAGAAGTAATAAAATACCAATGCAAGTCCTAAATTGGATTTTGCCAATCGAAAAAAGAAAGCAAATTATAGAAGCTAATGCTTCTACTGCTACTTCTAAATAATTAAAATATTTAATTATTTAGAAACACCTAAAGAACAATATTCAACAATAACTAAACTGATTGTATCATATTGCTTTCATTTTTTTACAAATTCGGTCTCACATCGTTTACAACTACACATTTACTCATATTTTTTTATATTTTTAATATAATAAAATAAGGAGTGAATATGAAAAATATAATAAAAAATTATAAAAGATCATTTTATTTAATAATAAGCCTTGTAATCGGAAGTATTATAGGAATTATATTTAAAGAAAAAACAAATTATATAAAACCATTAGGAGACCTATTTATTAACCTTTTATCATGCCTTATTATACCAATTATATTTTTAAATATATCAAGTACTATAGGTAAAATGAATAAACCAAAAAGAATAAAAAAAGTTTTATTAATAACATTTAGTATATTTTTAATAACATCAATCATAAGCTGTTTAATCGGAATATTTGCATCTAGTATAACACCACTAGTAAAAAGTATTAACTATACACCCCAAATAAATAACTTTAAAATAAACTTTTTAGAAAAATTTGTTAACATAATAACAGTTGCGAACTTTAAAGATTTATTAGACATTAATAACATGGTAGCAGTTATAGTAATTTCTATAATATTTGGATTATCACTTTCTAAAACCAAAACTAAAAGTATAATAATAATAGACTTTTTAGACAAATTAAACTATGTAGTCACAAATACAATTAACATTATAATGTTATATGCACCAATAGGACTAGGAGCATATGCAAGTGTCTTAGTAGGTAATTTTGGAAACAACATAACAAAAGGATATATTAAAACATTTATAATCTATTTAATAACATCCATATTTGTATATTTTATAATATATGGAATTTATATTTATATAGCAAAAGGAAAAGAAGGAATAAAAATATACTTTAAAAACATTTTTTTACCAACAATAAATGCACTAACAACATGCTCATCAGCAGCATCTATACCCTCTAATTTAGAAAGCACAAAAAAAATGGGAGTTAAAGATGATATATTATCAACAGTAATACCACTAGGAATTAATTTTCATAAAGACGGATCTATAATAGGAAGTTCATTTAAAATAATGTTTTTAGTAAATTTATTTAATTTAGATATCTCATTAATCAAAATAATATTCATATCATTAAGTGCTACATTATTAGTAACAGCACTACCAATCGGAGGAGGAACAATATCTGAAGCATTTATAATATCCCTATTAGGAGTTCCAATAAGTGTTTTACCAATGTTAACAGTTATTGCAACAATAATAGATGCTCCTGCAACTGTTTTAAATGTAGTTGGAGATTCTGCTTGTTCTATCTTAGTAGATAATATAATAAAAAGTAATTCTAATTAAAGAATTACTTTTTATTATATATTTTTTTGACTTGCTTTTATAAATCCATCAAATAAAGGATGAGGTTTTGTAGGCCTACTCTTAAATTCTGGATGAAATTGAGAAGCAATAAAGAAAGGATGATCTTTTAGTTCAATAATTTCAACTAAATTATTAACAACATTAATACCAGATATTACCAAACCATTTTTTTCCATTTTATCCCTATATAAATTATTAAATTCATATCTATGTCTATGTCTTTCTTTAATAAATTCTTCTTTATACAATTTATAAGCTAAAGTATCCCTTTGAATCTGACAATCATAATTACCAAGCCTTAAAGTTCCGCCCATATTACTAATTGCTTTTTGATCTGCCATTAAATCTATAACAGGATCACTTGTAAAAGAATCAAACTCTGTAGAAGTAGCAGATTCTATTTTTAAAACATTACGAGCAAATTCAATAACCGCAATTTGCATACCTAAACAAATACCCAAAAATGGAATTTTATTAACCCTAGCATATTCTATTGCTTTCATCATACCAAGAGTACCTCTTATACCAAAACCACCAGGAACAATTATACCATTTGATGATTTAAAAACATTATTTAAATCATCTTCTTTTTCTAAATCTTCAGAATTAACCCAATTTATATTAATTTTAGAACCATACTTATAACCAGCATGTTTTAAAGATTCAACAACAGATATATAAGCATCATGTAATTCAGTATATTTACCAACTAAAGATATAGTTATTTCCTTATTTAAATTATTAACTTTATCTATTAAATCTAACCAATATTTAATATTTGCTTTCCTTAAACCTAAATTAAAATGATTTAAAATAATTTCATCAAATTTTTGATTATAATAATTTATTGGAATTTCATATAAATTTTTAACATCAATAGAATCTATAATATTTTCTTGTGGAAGAGAACAAAATAAAGATAATTTTTTCTTAATTGCATCCCCTGCTTTAAAAGGAACTCTAATAACTAAAGCATCAGGTTGAATACCCATGTTTCTAAGATCTCTTACACTATTTTGAGTAGGTTTTGTTTTTAATTCATCAGAACCATAAATAAAAGGAACTAATGTACAATGAACAAAAAATGTATTTTCTCTTCCCTTTTCATAACTAATTTGTCTTAAAGCTTCAATCATTGATTGACTTTCTATATCCCCAACAGTTCCACCAATTTCTGTTATAACTATATCAGCATTAGTAGAAGCTCCAGCTTCATAAACTTTATTTTTTATTTCATTCGTTATATGAGGAACCATTTGAACAGTTGCCCCTAAATAATCTCCTCTTCTTTCTTTTTCAATAACTGATTTAAAAATTTTTCCATTTGTTATATTAGATGTATAATTTAATTCTTCATCAATAAATCTTTCATAATGACCTAAATCTAGATCTGTTTCACAACCATCATATGTTACAAAAACTTCACCATGTTGAATAGGATTCATTGTACCAGGATCTACATTTATATAAGGATCAAATTTTTGCATAAAAACTTTGTATCCTCTAGACTTTAAAAGAAGAGCAATTGAAGATGCAGTAATACCTTTACCCAAACCAGAAACAACTCCTCCAGTTACAAATACATATTTTGTCATAACTAACCTCCTTATTCTATTAAAAGTATAACACTTATAAATATAAAAAGTCTATAAAATTAAAAAAAAAGCAGTAAAACTGCTTAATTTTCTAAAAATAAATTTCCATCATTAATTAATAAATTATTATTATTAGCATCTGTTAATGTAAAGTTGACAACTGGTGCTGCAGGATTTGCAATATCTACTTGTGTATTTTGTTGATTCATAGCAATAGATTTTACAGTATTATCAAAAGTATGAGATGAATCACTTGCTGTTTGTTTATAATATAAAACTATATTATTACCATATGGTACATTTGAAAATGTTGCAATTCCTTGTTCATTTGTTGTTGCTTCATTAATTATAGTATTACCTGTACTATCAGTAAGTTGGAATGTTGCTCCTACTATTTCTGTTCCACTTGTAGTACCTGTATCAGTTACATTTAATGTTAAAGTACCTGTTGCACTTATTTGAAAAGTATAAGTAGTTGTTGATGGTGTAATTGTTACTGTTTTTGGAGTTAATGTATTATTATCATAACCATTTACATCAGCTGTTACATTATAAGTTCCATCTACAACTTCTTGACTTCCTTTTCCATTAGTAATTGGAATAGTAATTCTTGACATATTTACCTCCTTTTATTTTATAATATGTTTTATTTAATTTTTTAAATAATTAAATATACTATAAAATATATTTTAAATATGTAAAAATTATAATATTTTTTTTAATTCTTTTTTATAAAAATTTGATGCTTTTTTATCTATATTACTATAATAATTACATAGTTTATTATAATAATTTATTACTTCATCACTATAACATACACTTAATAAATTGTCTAAAAGTTTCTCAATTTTATTTTTATCAACAATTTTGTTAATAATTATATAATCTACTTCTTGTTTTAAAATTTGAAAATTTTGTTTTTGTAAATTTCTTAAATTTAAAATTAAATTATATATTTCTTTTTCCATTTTTAAATTCCCTTATTTTCAAATGAAAGTAAATTTTTAATTTCATTTTCAGTTAATGTTGATATTATATTATTATTTCTTGAATCACCATCAATTATTTTATCACTTAACTTTTTTTTCTTTTCTTGAAGGGTTAATATTTTTTCTTCGATTGTTCCTCTTGTTATTAATTTTATTACTTCAACTACATTTGTTTGACCAATTCTGTGAGCTCTATCTGTTGCTTGGTTTTCTGCTTGTGGATTCCACCATAGATCAAGATGAATTACAACATCAGCACTTGTTAGGTTTAAACCTGTTCCTCCTGATTTTAACATTATTAAAAATACACTTGGTTCAGTTGTTTGGTTAAAGTTTTCTACTCTTTCCATTCTATCTTTACTTTTTACTTGACCGTCTATAATATAAGTTTTAATGTTTTCTTTTTTTAGTTTTTGGTTTACTATGTTAAGTGCTGTTTTAAAGGATGTAAATACTAATATTTTATGATTATTGTTTATACTTTCTTTTATTATTGTTATAAGGGTTTCTATTTTGTTTGATTCTCCTTTATAATCTTCATATATTATACTTGGATCTATACAAATTTGTCTTAATTTCATTAATAATTGTAAGATCATGAATCTAACTTTTCCTATTCCTTCATCTTTAATTATCTCATCAATTTTCTTTTTAACGGTTTCTAGTTCTGATATATATAATTTTTTTTGTTCTTCTGATAAGTCTATAAATATGTTGTTTTCTAATTTTTCTGGTAATTCTTTTATAACATCTTTTTTTCTTCTTCTTAAAATAAATGGTTTTATTTGATTGTTTAAGTTATTTATTAATGTATCTGTTTCATCATTAAAATCATTTATTTTATATTTGTTTTGGAATTTTTGTATATTTGATAAATATCCTGGCATTATAAAATCAAATATGCTCCATAATTCTAGTGTTGAGTTTTCTATTGGTGTTCCTGTTAGAGCGAATTTTGTTTTTGCTTTTATTTTTTTAACTGTTTTAGATATACCTGCCATATAATTTTTAATGTTTTGGGCTTCATCTATTATCATTGTATGATAGTAATAGTTTAAATAAAGTTCTTCGTCTTCTCTTAGTAGGCCATATGTTGTTATAATTACATCATAATTATCTTGTTGATTTAATTTTTTTATTCTTTCTTTTTTATTTCCTACTATTAATAGTGTTTTGATTGAGTTTGCAAATTTATTAAATTCATATATCCAGTTATAAGCTAAAGATGTTGGTACAACTATTAAAAATTTTGTTTTTTCTTCTTTTAATATTTCTTTTATATAATATATTATTTGGATTGTTTTACCTAATCCCATTTCATCCGCTAGTATTCCTCCAAAGCCTGTTTTATCTAAGTTGTATAACCATTTTATTCCGGTTATTTGATAATCTCTTAATATTTTTAAATCTTTTTTGTCTAGGTTTATATTACTATCTTTATATTTATAAAAATTTGTTATAAAATCATTAAATATACTGTTAGTTTCTACATATTTGTATTTTGTTTTTTTTAAGCTGTCTAAATATAATGCTCTATATTTTTGGATTGTTCCGTTTGCTTTTATTATTTCATCATCTGATATTTCCATATCATCTACTACTTGATTTAATTCTTTTAAGTTGTCGTCTTCTAAATTTAATATGTCACCATTTTTAAGTTGATAATATTTTTTCTTTGCTTTTATATTTTTTAATATGTTTGTTATTTCTTTTTCATTTATTCCGTCTAGATTAAAGTTATAACTCATTATATTATCTTTTCCTAAACTAAACATACTTGTTATATTAGTTTTCTTTTTAATTTTTAATTTTTTTAAATTTTCTGTTGTATATATATTATATTTTGTTGATAATTCATTTAATCCGTTTTCTATAAAATAAACTATTTTATCTAAATCATTTAATATTATGTTTTTATTTTCAAGTATAAATCCATATATTAGTAGATCATTTATTATATTGTTTTCATAGTTTGGGTTTCTTAATATATTTTTTGTTTCATCAAAGTAATTGATTTCTTCTTTATAATTTAGTATTATTTTTGCTTTTATTTCATTGTTTGTTATGTCAAAGTATAATTTTGTTGTTGGTTCATTTATAATTATTAATTCATCTTTCATGTTAGTGTCTATTTCTATATTATCTTTGATTATTGTTAGTAAACCTTTTGTAAATTTATTAAAATCGTTTTCATTTATTTTGATTGTTTTTATTTCGGATTCAAGTAAATCTTTTATTAATTCTTGTTCTTTTTTGTTTAATTTATATAATTCTCCGTTTGTATATATATATTTATTATATATGTTTATACTATTTTCTAGATTAAATGATAGTTCATAATTTGATTCTTTTTTTGTTATACTTGTTTTATATGGAAATTTATTATTTATATAGTTTATTTCATGGTCATCAAATTTAAAGGGTAAAGAAATATATGGTAATATATTTGATAATTCTTTTTCTGTTATGTATCCATATTGCATATTATAGTTATGTTTTAATAAATGCTCAATTAATTCTTTGTTAGAGTTATTAAAATAATGTATATTTGGATCATATGTTAGTTCTTTACCGAATTTTAGTGTATTTTCTTGATATGCTGTTTTAAATGATGAAAAGTGAGTATTTAGTGAATACATTTTATTTATTCCGATTGTTATTTTGAATTCAAAAGCTAGTTGTTCGTTATAGTAATTTTCTATATAATGGGGATATATATTAATGTTTAGTTTTAGTTCTTTTTTTATTGTTTCATTATTAGTTGAGTATTTTTCTAGTAATATTTTTGATATTTCTTCGATTGGTTTTTTCTTTTTTCCGAATAATTGAATGCTATAATATCTAAAGCATGCTGCTAGGTGTTTACAACTTTTATAGTTTTGATATTGCATACAGTTACAGTCCATATCATATATTTCATTATTTTTTATTGTTATTGTTGTTCTATAGTATCTATAAGATGATTGTGATTTTACTAGAAATATGTGTAAATTTTTATTGTTTAATATTGTATATCCTCTATAATTTATATATTTTTCATTATAATTGTTTGCTTTTTGTATGTCTGATCTGTTTAGTTTTTCTCTTATTTTATGGTAATTTTCAATGTATATTTTATTTTCATTTTCATATAGTTCAATCATATTATTTCTCCTAAATGGTTTTATTATATCATATTTTGTTTTACACTTCTATACATTTGTTTATTTTAATTTGTTTGCTTTATTTTAGTTTTTACTGTTATAATTATATTGAAGGTAAGATAGCAGGTCTGATAGAATAAAGAGGGGTTTTCTTACTTATAAAACAATTTTTAATTGTTTTTTTTATGTAAAAATCCTTAAGTTTTACTTAAGGATTTTATTTGTTATATTTTTTATAATTTCCATTTTCATAATAGTACTTTTGATTTCCGATTATTTTTATGTATCTATTATCTTGGTTTTCTTTTTTTATTATTCTTGGGTGTTCTAGTACTACTGTTGTATTGTCTGGTATATCTGTTGTTACTACTGCATTTGCTCCGATTCGAACATTGTTTCCGATTTTTACATTTCCGATTATTTTTGCTCCTGCTCCTATATAACAGTTATCCCCTATTGTTGGAGATCCTTGTTTTTTTGTTTGTTCAAGTGTATTTGATCCGATTGTTACATTTTGGAATATTACACAGTTTTGTCCGATTATTGCTTTATCTGATATAAAGATTCCGTAGAATCCGTGTGGTAAACATGGTATTCCTTTAAATGTTGTATTGATTCCTATATATGATGAGTGTTTATTAAAATAATCAATGTAATATGATGTATATATCCCTGATTTAAGGTTGTTTTTATTTATTTTATTTTTTACTTCCCATATATTTTTATATTTTAAAATTACATATTTGTTTGTAAATATTCTTATAAAGTCCTTTAATATATTTTTTAATATAAATAAATTTACATGGTTACCATTATAGTATCCATACTCTGTATATATTGGTTTCATATCATCATCCTTTATATAACTTTATCATATTTATTGATTATTTACAATATATTTATTTAATAATTAGGGATTACGATTGCTCTTAGGCCATAAAAGTTGTTATCATCACTATCACTTGTAAATGTTATCTTAATATAGTTAGAGTTAATTGTTATTGTTTCCTTTGTTCTAGTCTCTCCACCATATTCTTTATTATCTTTTATACCTGTTGTTGATGTGCTAGAGTCATATATTATGAAATAGTCACGCCATATCTCCTCTGTTTCATAGTCTAGTATAACTGTTAAACTTTTTGCTCCTTCGAAGGTATGTTCACCAAGTATAACATTATCTTGAGAATCAGGATAAGGATTATGAGCAGTCTCAAATGTTTTACAAGATATTGTTACTATATTACTTATTGTTACATCGGTATCTGGCATTATAAATTCATTTCCATTTATAGTTGTTCCATTCATTTTAAATGATGTTACATAATTATTACCTGATATAGATGTTAAAGTTATTTTTGTACCTTTTGCTCGATTATTAGATTCATATTTTATATCATCATTACCACTTATTGTAATTGAATATTCTGGAATTATATTTCCTTTTATAACATTACTATTAGATGACTTACTTGCAATCATATTATCAACTAGTGTTGATGCAGTTTCGATATAGTTGACTGTTATTTGAGACCCCGAGTTTGTTGCAGCATTAGAAAACATGTAAAAATAGTCACTAACATTAGCATTCATTATATTGATTGTTGTTGTTAAGGATATACAATATTCAAGCATTTCTTCCATATTTGTTACATTCGAAGTATTAAAACCACTTAAATCTAAACTTGTTAAGCGAGAACAATAATAAAACATAAAATCCATATCTCTTACATTTGAGGTATTAAAACTACTTAAGTCTAAATTTGTTAAGGAGTAACAACTATAAAACATTTGTGTCATATCCGTTACATTTGCTGTATTAAAATTACTCAAATCTAAACTTGTTAAAAATTTACATTGATAAAACATCGAAGTCATATTTGTTACATTTGATGTATTAAAATTATTATTAAAATTTATAGATATTAAATTTGTCTTCTCTACACGATCTTTCCAATCATAAAATGAAAATATATCATGACAATTTGAAGGTGCAAATATTTCATAGTTACTTACTATATATAAATTATATAATGGTTGTGAGTTATCAGTTTTATCTTTTAAACCTGTATCAACTAAATAACCATATACTTTCTTCTTTTGAGTTGAACTTTCCGATATATCCCAGCATAAATTTTCTTCATTACAAGTACTAGGTAAATTACTTAAATTATTATCAAATGTAATTGTTCTTATATATAGTTTATAAGTATTATTCCAAAAGTCAGTACCACGATTAGGCCAATAATTCCCATTTTTCATAACAGCAGGTTCCATTATAATGCCTTTAGTTTTAATATAAATATCACTATTTATATTAGAGCCTGATTTATAATATATTGTAATACTTTTACTTAAATTATTACTTATGCTACCTTCATATATATTATTATTTATTAAATTTGTATAATTACTATCTTCATAAAACTTAATAGAGCTATCCCCTATTAATTCAATAGTATAATCAGCACCTTTAGTACTATTTATTGTAC
>CAKOXR010000034.1 GCA_934130215.1 uncultured Bacilli bacterium | reverse complement strand
CCACTATCACCAGGATTTATAGTTCCTAAATTAATAACCTTATTATTCCATGATTCACCATCTACAGTATCCCTTAAAACAAAGACAGCATTACCAGTATTACCAGTAATTGAACCATTTACAACAATTCTATAATAAGCTATACTACCAATTATTATAGTAATCATACAAATAATAGATAATACACCTATAAATACTTTTTTATTTAATTTCATTTTTCTTACCTTCTTCTTAATATATTTTACCATATAAAAAAAAATAAAACAATAAAAAAAAAGTTAAATTGAATTAATATTCACTTTAACCTTTTTTTCTCCATTTGCATAAGCAGAAGCTTGAGCAATTGTTCTTATTGAATTTGCAACATTACCAGCTTTACCAATAATAGAACCCATATCTCTTTCATCAACATTAATATTAATAACAGAAAAAGAATCATCATCATTACCCAATTCAACAGAAACATTATCAGGATATTTAACAATTTGTTTAACTAAATAATCAACTAAATAAACTACCCTATCCATCTTATTTGCCCATTCTCATATCATGATACTCTTTTAAAATACCAGTTTGACTAAATAAATTACGAACAGTATCAGTAGGCTCTGCACCATTCTTTAACCATTTAATAGCAAGATCTTTATCAATTTTAACTTCAGCAGGATTAGCAACTGGATTATATGTACCAATCTCTTCAATAGAACGTCCATCTCTAGGACTCTTTGAATCAGCAACTACAACTCTATAAAAAGGTCTCTTAGTAGTTCCCATTCTTTTAAGTCTAATTTTAACCATATTATTCCTCCATTCAAATAAATAATATCACAATTATAATTAACTGTCAACCATTTTTGGTTTACAATCTATTTTTTAATTCACCCATCCTACTAGTCGGAACAAAACCAGGCTCTGAATTTATAACATCCTCAATCCTATTAACAATAGTTGCACAAGTTAACTCAACAGTAGCAGGCCTATTAATAACCATATTAATATCAGGTTCACCAATAATAGACCAATTATTACAATCAAAATCATTACTTGAATAAACCTTACCAATACACTCAGCAGTAATAGTAATACCCTCTAAAGTATCAGTCGTAACAACAGCACTCATACCAGTAGCAGTACCCTTTTTAATAACCATACCTAAAGTCTTAGAATCAATATCACAATCACTAAACTGAGGAACACACTTTTGAGATTGATTCAAAATATGAAGATTTAACTTATCACATAACCAACCACTAGTATTCCACATATAACTAGGCAAAAAATTACCACTCTCAATCAATTTATTACGATCAAAATCACTAATATTATCACCAGAAGCAACAACCCTATCAAACTCATCAACACTTAAACCAGCACCATGAGCTTTAGCAAGAGCAATACCATAATCCTCAACATTATAAGAACTACTACCCCTAATCTCCCTAATAGAAGCACAAGAACCCACTAAAGTAGAAATTAAATTACCCCAATAAGCATCTTGATAACCACTACCAGTAATAGTGCAATTATTTTCCTTAGCAAGTTTATCAATCTTCGAAGTTAAAACAGGATTCGAATTAAAAGGAAAAAAAGCTTCCTCACAAGTAGTAATAGCATTAATACCCAATTTAGAACACAATAAAAGAGAATCTTTTATATCATTTAACAAACTCATTGTAGTAATAATAACAATATCAGGCTTAACTAACTTAAGAAGATCTTCCGCTAAAGAAGCATCCGTTATCTTAATCCCTTTATCATTACCACCCAAAACAACTGAAATATCCTTACCAATAAGATTAGGATTAATATCAACCGCACCAACTAACTCATACCCCTTCTCAATAGCATACCTCATAGTATAAAGGGACATCTTTCCACAACCATACTGAACAAATTTTATCATATCATTTCCTTCTTTCTATTAAAATATTTCCATTCATCTCTATAGGAACATCAAGTCCCATAATATCAAGTATTGTAGGAGCAACATCACATAACCTACCATTATTAACTTTATAATTATTATCAGTAATAATACAAGGAACAGGACTAACTGAATGACTCGTAACAATATTATCACTATCATCAATCATATAATCACAATTACCATGATCTGCTATAATTACTAAAGTATAACCATTATCCATAGCTTTTTTATATAATAATCCTAAACAATTATCAAGAGCTTCAACAGCTTTTAAAGTCATATCATAATTACCAGTATGACCAACCATATCACCATTAGCATAATTTAAAACAACTAAATCATAATCATTATCTAATTCTTCCATCAATTTATCAGTAATCAAATAAGCTGACATTTCAGGCTTTAAATCATAAGTTTTAACATTTGGAGAAGGAATTAAAATCCTTTTTGAATTCTTAAGATCCTTTTCAACACCACCATCAAAAAAATAAGTAACATGAGCATACTTTTCTGTTTCCGCTATTCTAAGTTGTTTTAAACCTAAATTATCAATATATTCACCTAAAGTATTAACCAATTTTTCATGTTTATAAGCATTAGAACAAATAACAGAATCAGCAACAGGCATCATTGTAACAAGTTTTAAATTAGTAAACTTTTTTGTTTCAAATTCATTAAAATTTTTATTAGTTAAAGCCGTAAATAATTCTCTTGCCCTATCTGGTCTAAAATTAAACAAAATCATACCATCATTATTCTCTATTTGCTTTGAATTAACAATAGTAGGAACAATAAATTCATCAAAAATATTATTATCATAACACTTTAAAATAGAATCCTTATAATTACTTTTATAACCAATACCATATACTAAAGCATCATAAACCTTTTTTATTCTATCCCAATTATTATCTCTATCCATAGCATAATATCTACCGGAAATAACACCAATTTTTTCATTTTTTAATTTACTTTCAAGATCATCTAGAAAATTTAAAGCAATATTTGGTAAAGTATCCCTACCATCTAGAAAAGGATGAATATAAACATTCTTAACATCATTTAATCTACACATCTCAATTAAAGCATATAAATGATTAATATGAGAATGAATACCACCATCACTTAATAAACCAAATATATGTAAAGTAGAATTATTATCTTTAACATGTTTTATAACATTTAAAAGCTCTTTATTTTTATAAAAATCTTTGGTTTTTATTTCTTTATTAATAAGCTCTAATGATTGATAAACAATCCTTCCAGCACCTATATTTGTATGACCAACTTCACTATTTCCCATTTGTTTATTTGGTAACCCAACAAATTCACCACTTGCTTCTAAAAGAGAATGAGGATAATTATTCCATAAAAATGAAAAATTTTTTTTTGATGAATTAAAAAAAGCATTACCTTTTTTTACTTCTCTTATACCTACACCATCTAAAATACATAATATTACTTTTTTCATTTAAGAGCCTCCATATAAATCTGTTTTGCTTTATTTATAACTTCTTTTTCACTAAATTTTGTAACACTTTCTCTTAAATAAGAAGAATCATATTTATCATAATTTTTATATAAATATATAATAGCATTAGCAAGTGAATCTATATCATCTTTATCACATAAAACTCCATTATTTTTATCTATATATTCTTCTGGACCAAGACATTTAGTTGCAATAACAGGAATACCTGATGATAAAGCTTCAATACCTGGTATTGCAAATGATTCTAAATCACTACTTATAATTAAAGCATGTTCATTTTTAAAAACTTTTGAAATTTCTTTTTTGTTTAACCTTCCAAGAAATGTAACTTTATCATTTAAATTTAACTTTTTTGCTTGATCTTTATAATATTTTTCATAAAAGCCATCTCCTATTACATCTAGATGAACATTTATATTTATCTTTTTTATAGCTTTAAAAATATTATCTATTTTCTTTCCTTCTCTTAAAGCAGATAAAGAAACTAAATTAAACCTATCATTTATAACTCTTTTACCATAATTTGTAAAATTATCAATATCTACTAAATTTGGCAAAACATCACATTTATCTATATATTTAAGTACAATTTTTTGCATATAATTACTAACAGTTGTAAATGTAACATTATTAATCATTTGATTAGTATATTTATTTAAAGGTTCTTTAAAGAATCTTTCAAGATTACCACAATGCTCAGTTATAACAACCGGAATATTTAATTTTTTACCAACAACATAAGTAGCATATCCAGCAGGTAAAATAACCTGAGCATGTAATATATCTGGTTTTCCATTTATTTTTATATATTCTTGAACTGCTTTTAATAATTTTTTTGTATATTTTTTTATTTCTAAATCAAAATTAATTGGACCATAATTTAACATACGATATTTATAAACTTTATAATTTGATTCATTTTCTATATATTTTTTTTTAAGAAATAAATATTTTAATGGTTTTGATAATCTTTCTCTTTCAATATATAACATATCTGCTTTAATACCATTTTTATTTAAAGCATTTGTAAAATCTTTATGATATGCTCCCATTAATTTATCCTTACCACTTGGATACCATGTTGGTATTACTAGTACATTCATATTTTATAGTTTGTCCCTTCTTCTTTATTAATAATATCAAGACAATGATTCATAATATCTTTTCGACCTCTTTTAGATAAAACTTGAATCAAATCAAATCCTGGCCTTCTATTTCCTTCAATCAAGGTAGGTCCTTTATCAGTTATAGCAACATCCCAACCTACTAAATGAATATTTTTATTTACTTTACTTGCTTTTAAAACAAGATCTTTAGCTTCCTCCCAATAAGGTATTTTAAAACCATCAAATTTAACTTTACTAACAGGATGAACCTTATAATGATTTAAATCTTTATCATAAGCATCCCCAATTAAAATACCTTTTTCTAAATCAATTTTACATCCCATTCCACCTTGATGAAAATTATCAACAGCATTAATTCCATTACCAATTCTCATTGCTGCATATATAATTTCAGATTTATCATTATATGAAAATGTCATAATTCTTATTGTATTAACACTTGCTTTACAAAGTTTATTTATTTCTTCGTTTTGTTTAACATATTCTTCAATAAATAAATTATTATCTTTTAAATAATTATAAAATTCATTAATATCTTTTATATTTTTTGTTGTTTCTTTATAAACACCCATTCCACCTAAACCATCTTTTGGTTTAACCATAAATTCTTTATTACTTGATAAAAATTTTTTTAAATCATCTATATTAGTATTATCATAGAAAGACCTATTTATAAAATCTTTAAAATTATTTAAAAAATTAGGTTTTATTGTAAAAAATGTTTTATATTTAGAAGGTGATACTAACTCATAAAATTTATCTTGATGTTTTATTGTTACATATTCATCAATTTCTTTAAAAGATTTATTATATAATTGATAATTTAAATAATCACTATAACCACAACCACTCCTTAAAAAAGAAATTAAAAAATGATTAAAAAGAAAAATAGAACTTTTATTTTCTTTTTTTGCAATTTCCTTTAAATTTTTTTTAAATTTTTTTAAATTTCCTGCTTTTGCATATTCAATTAGACTCATGTTATTCTCCTAACTATTTCATACTAATTGTACCAAATTTTTTTTTAATAGTCTATATTTTAATAAAAAGAACATGATTTTATCATGCTCTATTCATTTCAAATATAGTTCCATTTACATCTAATATTAATTTATCTTTTTTAAATGATTTAATTAAATACATTTCCATATATTCATTATTTTGATTTTTAAAATAAATAATATTATTTTTTATTTTATAATCATATATAGTAGCATCTGTATCATAACTAAAACCTACTGAAAGTCCGTTCCTAACTTCATGAAAACATGTATCACTTGATTCATAAAAAGATAATTTTAGTAAAAATGCATTATTATTTTTATAAATCCAATTATTAATAATATAATATATAGGACTTTCTAATATAGAAGATGAATCTTTATAATCTTTAATTTGATTAAATAATTTATAAGCTGTTCCTATAAAACCATTAAATTGAGATTCTTTTGCATATCTATATTTTGATTCTAATATAATAGTTTTTGCATCATTTATAACTTGAGATGGTTCTTCAAGTATTGTTGAACTTCTTTTAAAATCTCCTTCATTATACAATTTTTTACCATCAATATATTTACTTATATAATCTATATCAATATTACTTTCTAGGTCATAACAATTATTTATATTATCAAAATTATTATTATTCAATTGATCAATTAAATCAATATATTTTAAATAGTAATTTGTATTTAATAAATTATTAGAACCATTAAAACTTGTTCTTGCTTGAACTAAATCTTTATTTTTTATAAAATTAATACCATCTATATAATTAGAATAATAAAAACTATTAAGAAAGTTTGGTATTTGTTTAAAAATTTCATTTGCTGAATCATAATCTTTTTCATTTAATTTCTTTAAACCAGATATATAACTTATATATAATTTACAATCTTTATAATTTTTATTTAAACAAAATTTTTCCATTGTCTTATAATTAGAATCAGAAAAATTATTTTCAATTTTTTTATAATTATTTTTTAAATTTATATATCCATATATACCAGTAGATATTATTATTAAACTAAAAATAATTAAAATAAGAGAAATAATTAATAAAAAATTAATTTTTCTTATTTTTTTTGTTATTTGTTTACTATAAATATTAGCATTTTCTTTAGTTTTAGATCTTAAAAGATGAATTCTCATATTTAAAGTTAATTTTTCTGGTTTAGGTAATTCAGGTGGATGTGGTGCTTTTTCAGGCATTTTAGGAATCGGTAATGCTGGTGGATGTGGTGCTTTAGATATTTCCTTTTTATCAATTATTAAATCATTTACTCTCTTTATTTTTCTTTCTTCAGGTTTAATTAATCTCTCAGCACTTTCATTACCACCTACAAGATCACTTTTTATTTCAAATTCTATAGTTTTATTAACTTTTTCTTCTTCATCATCATTAAAAACAATATTAGGTAAGTGTTCCATCTATTCACCTCTAATTCTATAATTAATTATATCATACTTTTTATAAATTGTTACTTTAAAGTTAAATCAATTACTTTTTCTTTATCATAAATTGTATTTTCTTCAATTGACTGACTATTTACAAAACCAGTTCCATTAAAATTACATGTTGCATTCATCATATCACATAATTTATTTGCTTCTTTATATGATAAATTTATAAATGATGGAACTTTTATTTCATCTCCATTTGTTTTTAAAAAAACTGTATCATGCTCTACTAAAAGTCTATTAGTTTTTGGATATTGGTCTATTATTCTAGAACCATTACCTATTATATAAACATTTAATTTTTTACTTATTAAATCATTTGTAACTTCATCAATATTCTTATTATAATAATTTTCTATAGTATAAGAATTAAGAGTTTTATTTTCCTCAGTTGAAATATTTAAATATTTAGAAATATCAGAAGCAACATTTTTAACAAGTTTACTTAAATTTTGATTTGGTTGATATTCAGGTTTTTTCATAGCAGCATATATTATTATTTCAGGATCATCATAAGGAAACATACCCGCAAATGAATAAATATAATCATGAATACCAGTTGCATAAGATCCTTTAGAACTATCCCAAAACTCTGCAGTTCCTGTTTTACCAATTAAACCTAAACCTTCTTTATAATAATTTGTACCAGTTGTAAATGTATCTTTTCCTTCAATAACATTTCTCATTAATTCTTTCATTTTAAGAGTAGTTGATGGAGATACTACTTGAACTCCTTGTTTTTTTCCTTCATAAACTACTTTATTAGTATTTGGATCTACTATTTTTTCAACAACATAAGGAGATATCTTTTTACCATTGTTTGCAATTATTGATAAAGCTTGTAAATGTTGAATTGGTGTTGTTGTAATTCCTTGACCAAATGTAGCATTTGCAACCTCTAAATCATAATTAAAACTAATTTTACCAGGTAATTCACGAGCTAGTTCAATTCCAGTTTTAGAACCAAAACCATACTTATTATAACATTCTTTTAATTCATCTTTTTTAATAAATTTTCTCATTAAATTAATAGCACCTGTATTACTTGAATATTCAAAACCTTTATCAAAAGTAATTCTCCCAAACCCAACTTGATTCCAATCTTTTACTGTACCACCTTCGATTTTGATAATTCCTGTATCATATAAAGCATTTCCATCATATGTTCCTTTATCAATTGCACACATATATGAATATATTTTCATAGTTGAACCAGGCTCAAAAGCATATGATACTAAAGGATTTTCATAATTTGTAATATTTAATTTATTTGGATTAAAAGAAGGAGATGTACTAGATGCAAGAATTGCTCCAGTTTTAGCATTCATTATAGATAAAACTGCCCACTCTGGTTTTGCTGATTTTGTTAACTCATCCATAGCACTTTCTGTAAATCTTTCAATATTTGAATCAATTGTTAAATATATATTATCTCCATCTTGAGCAGGAACTTTTTCTTCTGGTGTATTTGGTATTTGAATCCCTGATATATCTTGTTGATATTTAAAATAACCATCTTTACCTGTTAATTCTTTATTATAAAGGCCCTCTATTCCTAGTTCCCCTATTATTACTTTTCCATTATCTTTAATATATGATTTAGCATAACCTACAATATATGAAGCAAAATCACCATTTGGATAATTTCTTTTTGTATCTTCAATAAATTCAATTCCAGTTATATTTAAAGATTCAATTTCTTCCTTTTTTTGAATATTTATTCCTCGTCCTTCAGGACCTAGTTCAATTTGATATAAATTACGATTTAAATAATTTAAAAGACGATTTTTATCCATATTTAAAACAGGTGCTAATTTTTCTGCAACCATTTCTTTATCTTCTTGCTTGATACGATCTTTTCTAGCATTTGATAGAATTGCAACAACAGTATAAGATGTTACATTTCTTGCAAGTACATCACCTGATGAATCAAATATTACACCTCTATTTGCTTTTAAAACTCTTTTTGTTGTATTTCTTTTAGATGCAAATTCTTGAATATTTGTACCATCTACAACAGGAGAAAGTGCTATATAAATCATTCTAAATTCAATAACTAAAAAAGAAATCAAGACAACCATTGTAGATATTTTAATAAAAGGCCATGTTTTTGATTTCTTCTGTTTCATTATAATTACTCCCTACTTGTTAATAATTAATATATTTTCATTATTATATTCTAATCCCATTTCTTTAACAACAGCTAGAATATTTTCAAAAGATGTTAACTCATTTACTTTCATAGTTAAACTTTCGTTTTTTTTGGATTGTTCATTAATTTTATATTTTGCTTTTTCACAACTCATATTTAAATGACTAACTTCAGCACCACCAAATATTTTAACTAAGAAAATACATAATAATGCAATGAATGCGAATAAATATAAAGTTGTATCAAATTTTGTAAATGTTTTTTTCTTAGCTTTTGGCATTTTTAATCCTCTACTTTCTCTAATATTCTAAGTTTAGCACTTCTGGCTCTATTATTAAAACTAATTTCTTCTTCATTAGGTAAAATTGTTTTTACTTTTTTAAATTTTGGTTTTAAATTATCGGGTATTATTGGCATATCTTTAAAACCTTCTGGATTTTTTGTTACTTCATTAAATATATCTTTACATATTTTATCCTCTAAAGAATGAAATGTTATAACACAAATTCTTCCATTTTTTTTAATTAAATTTAATGATTTTTTTAAAGCAATTTTAAAAACTTCTAATTCATTATTTACTTCAATTCTAATTGCTTGAAATGTTTTTCTTGCTGGATGATGTTCTCTTTGATATTTCATTGGAACTGATTCTTTTATAATATCAACCAACTCAAAAGTTGTCTCGATTTTTTTTGTTTTTCTGTGTTCTACAATATTA
>CAKOXR010000033.1 GCA_934130215.1 uncultured Bacilli bacterium | reverse complement strand
TTGAGTTATATTTAAGAAATATGAAAGAATTATTACAAGGTCAAATATAATACTTAGATTAACCTGAGTATTTTTTTATAAAAATTAGATCGTTTGATTATATAAGATTAAAATATTAAAATCAGATTCTTTTTTATTATTAAAATAAACAGCAAATAACAAGAGAACATTAATGCATCAAAAGTTATTACTTAAGACATTATCATAAATTAATCATATTTTTATAAAAAATGTTAAAAAAGTATTGATTTTTTTTGAAATAAGGAATATATTAATTTTAATTTATTTTGGGGGAGTAATATGAATTGCAAGAATAATTATATAAAAAACTATAATATAATAAAAAATGTTAGATCTTTATCTGACTCGGTTTGCTTGTGCTCTTGCAATTTTGTGAATAATGATGATTGTAAAAACGGAGATGAAAATTAAATAGAAATTTTTGTTGCCGTTTTTTTGTTATTTTGGAGGTGCTTTGATGAATAATATTACTTTAAAAAATTTACAAAATGTATTAAAAGAATATAATCGTGATGAAGTTGAAATTATAAAAAAAGCATATAATTATGCGGATGAATTACATAAAAGACAAATAAGACAAAGCGGAGAACCATATATTAGTCATCCCTTAAATGTAGCTTATATGCTTGCTGAAATGCATGCTGATAAAGATACAATTTGTGCTGGGCTTTTACATGATACATTAGAAGATACAGATATTACTAAAGAGGATATCTCACATGATTTTAATCAAAATATTGCTAACTTAGTTGATGGTGTAACGAAATTATCTAAAATGAATTTTTCTTCTAAACAGGATCAAAATTATGCAAATACAAGAAAAATTATAACTGGAATAACTGAAGATGTAAGAATCATAATAATTAAACTTGCTGATAGATTACACAATATGAGAACATTACAATTTAAGTCTGAATTCAAACAAAAGGAAAATTCTATGGAAACAATGGATATATTTGTACCACTGGCTTATTATATAGGAGCATATAGAATTAAATCAGAATTAGAAGATTTATCTCTTAAATATTTATATCCAGATAAATATAAAAAAATAGAAGAAATCAAACTAAGAGTCGAAGAAGATAGTAAACATTGCTTAAATGAAATGCTTATTACGATAAATTCCATACTTACTAATCAAGATATACCACATGATATAAAAGTAAGAACAAAAAATATTTATGGTATATATAAAAGATTAGAACAGGGATATAAACTTTCAGATATTCATGATTTATTATCACTAAAAATATTGGTTGATTCAACTGCAAATTGTTATTTGACATTAGGTTCTATACATTCAAAATATCACCCAATAAATGACAAATTTAAGGACTATATATATAATCCTAAAACAAATATGTATCAATCATTGCACACAACTGTTTTTGGAGAAGATGATAGATTAGTACAAACTCAAATAAGAACATTTGACATGGATAAGATTGCATCTTTTGGATTAACTGCATATTGGGATATTCAAAAAGGCAATGCAAGGGATGTTATGCAAGAAGATTTGAAACAAAAGTATCAATTTTTTAAATCTCTAGTTGAGATTAATAGAGTGTTTGGTAATAATCAAGAATTTGTTCGTCAAGTAAAGTCTGAATTATTTTCAGACAAAATATATGTATATACAACAAAAGGAGATATAGTTGAGCTTCCTAAAGGTGCAACTGCAATTGATTTTGCATATAAAATTCATTCTGATTTAGGTAATACTATGGTATCAGCAGTTGTAAATGATAAAGTCGTTAATCCAGAACATGAATTAAAAACAAAAGATAGAGTTAGAATTATAACAGATGTATTATCATATGGTCCAAGAGAAGAATGGCTTGATAAAGTACAAACTACAAAAGCTAAAAGAAAAATAAAAGAATTTGGAAAAAAATAATGAATAAAGTTATTTATATAGATTTTGACGGTGTGCTTGTGGATACTCCCAAATTTATAAGCAAAGAACTTAAAATAAAAGGAAATTCAGAAGAAACATGTAAAAATTTTCCGTGGGATTATTTTTTAAAAAATTGTAATGAAATAGAAAATAATTTAACAATTTTAAAAAAAATCCCAACAAAATAAAGTTCTAATTTTAACACATGTTTATTCTGATAAAGAAAAATTTGCTTATAGAAAGTTAAAAATATACAGATTATTTCAGTTCCTTATTATATAGATAAAAATATAATTGTTAATCCCAAAGATAATATTTTGATTGATGATTATAGTAATAATATTGAAAAATGGATAAATTCTGGTGGTATAGGTATACATTTAAAAAATGAAAAACAGATAGATAAACTATTAATTGATTATATTGTAATTTAAGGTGGTGAAAATAATGACATTTTATTATAGTTGTTTTAATAAAAAAATCTCTATTAAATTGTATGAAAAGCCAAATGAAATGTTGGATTTTTGGTTAAAGAGATTTTGCCCTAGTATAATTAAAATTCAAGATTCAGTAAATTTGAAAAAGGATTTAGAAATTATTATTAATAAATCTGAAAAAACGAATTATAGAATAAGGAATAATAAAATATTTTTATATGGAACTATAGGAGACAATATTAGTTATATAGCTAAATTTATAACACAATGTTTTCAAAAATTATTAATCAAAGAAAATATTTTGATAATACCAGCATCATGTATTGCTAACAAAAATAATGCATTGCTTGTAATAGGAGATTTTTGGCAAGGAAAAACATCTTCAGCAATAAACATTTCATCTAAATATAAATATAATTTAATTTCAGATAATTATGTTGCTATTAAAGATGGTTATATAATAGGAGCTACTAGTTTTATATCAGTAAGAAAAGAAGATACAAAAGATAAAAATAACTCAATATTTAATGTTAATGATAGATATTTTTATAATAATAAGTATTGCTATGACAGTAATTTAAAGATAATTGGATTTATGTTACCATACATTAATAATGGAGATGATAATATTCATTACATATCTAAAGAAGAATCTTGTTGGTATCTATACCAAAAATTTTCTAGATTATTATGTGGTGAAACAATTTTGTTTGATGGTGAATTAACATCACCGATATTTCTAAATAAAAGTAATTCGAAGAAAATCTTAAAAATTGTTGATGATTTATTAATCAATAACACTATCAAATATGTTTCTGCTCCAATGAATATTATAGTAGAAGAAGGAAATAAAATTTTGTGCAAAGGAGATTATAATGATGAATAAAGATTACAATTTTATTGTAAAATTAACAACAGGTTGTCCGGGTAATTGTAAATGTTGTCGTGATAGACAAGAAAATTTCAAATTAAAAAATGAAAAAAATAGTATTTTTGATCTAGATGTTTTTGAAAAAATATGTAAAAATATAAAAAAATTGAATGGTTCATATGTTTGCATTTCTGGTGGAGAACCAACCATGGTAAGAAATATTGATGATTATATAAAAATAGCAAAAAAATATGAATTAGCGACAAGAATAAATACAAATGGCTGGAATGTTACAAAAGAAAACCTAGAATCTTGGTTAAAAAATGGATTAGATCAAATAGTTTTATCAATATATGGATTGGATGAAAATAGTATTATTGAAACAAGAGGAAACAGACTTATCTTTGATAAAAGTATGAGAGCGGTTGAAGTTATAAAAGAGTTAAAGAAAAAATATAAATTTATATTTATTATTCAAACAATAATTATGAAAGATAATTATAAGCAAATGCCACAATTACTTAATTATGCAATTGATAGCGATACAAATTTATTTTGGCCGTCATATTTAGAAGATGCAATTAATTTGCCAGAAGTAAGATTAAGCTGTGAAGAAATAAATGACTTTAAAAACAATATAATTCCGAAGATGAAAGAAATAATTAATAAAAAAGTAGTGGACGATAATATAAAAAATAATATTATGAAATCATTAGATAACTATTATAATGATGGAACAGTATTATATCAGTACCATAAAGATAATGAAAATTGTCATTGGAGTGGTAAACATTTCACATTTTATCCTAATGGAACAGTAGACCCATGCCCAGGACATGAATATTTTAAAAGCAAATATCAATATAAAATAAATTATGATGAAATTGATGAGTTTATGAAATTAGAAAATTTGAATAAATATAAAAATATCTGTTTTGACTATTGTAAGTATTGCCCACAAGGTGTTCATCATGAAATATCATTTATGCCAGTTTCATTTAATGAACATGATAGTAAAGAGGAAATTTAAATGATATATACTACAGAAGAAAATAGATATTTATCTTATAATACTCCTTTAATAGAGTATATTAAGTCAAAACATTTATATACAAATGAAAATTTAATTTATACAAGAAAGTACTCTGATGGTACATTTTCAATAACTAATCCCACAGAAACTTTTACAAATTGTGAATTTATCAATGGATATCCACATTTTCAAATTCCACTATCAAAATGTATAGAGGAAATTGAGTTTTTTATGAACGATGGAAAAATGTACGATAGCAATTTTTATATTAGATATGGTGATACTCATCCACATAAATGTATTCCTAAATTGGCGCAAGTAAGAAATTTAGTTATAGAAAATTCTTTAACAAGTATGATAGGACAAAATGTCAAAAGTTTTTATGGTTTTGGAGACATAAGTCTAAAATCATTAAAAGATTTCATTGAAAAAAATCACATAAACACGACAGCTGATGAATTATTTGTGATGCTTGTTAACAATAATATATCTAGTGATATTTTAAGAAAATTAGAAGAATATGATTTATCAGCTTTAAAACAAATTTCTGCATTTTTAAATCAATTAAGATTAGTTCCAAAAGAATTTTTAATTGAGTCAAAATTATATTCAAATCAAAAATTATATAAATCATTAAAAAATAATCCAAATTTTATAGATGAATTAAAAGAAAATGGTGAATTAAAATATTCGTTGCAAGAATTAATGTTTATTAATTCAATTTTAGATAATAGTAATGATGTATTATTTAATATCATAGGTGCAAACCAAAGTACTCATGTATTAAAAGTAGAAAAGTTGCTAAAAGAAAATTATGATTTAAGAAGTAGATTTTTAACATATGAAATATGTAGGAATGCTGATGAACGTAATATTAATTCATGGTCTGAAAAATTAAATGAATTTATTGAAAAAAATAATTTAAAAATAAACAACGATAATATTGATTATCAAGATTTATTAAAAATATTAATGATCATTAATAGTAATGATACAATTATTGATTATGATAAATTAAATAAAAATAAAAATAATATTAAAATATTTACTAATGTTGTTACTAGTATAGATGAATTAAATAATAAAAAAAACATAAAATCAGGCAATGATTTAATTTATAAAATGTCATTAGTTTGTTATAATTTAAATAGATCTATTGAAATGGGTAATCAGAGTAATTTTTATAAATATTTGATTAATATAGTAAATGAATATGAAACTAACAAGGGAAAATATTATAATATACAAGGATTATATAAGAAATTTTTGATTAAGTGTTTAGATAGACTAGGATATAGAAAGAAAGAAAAAATAAAGGAGTTGAGGAAATGATTTATCCAGAAAAAATAAAAAAAGGTGATACAATAGGAATCATATCACCTTCAAATGGTGTAAAAAGTAAAAAGTTGAAAAAATTTGAAAAGGGAATAGAAAAATTAAATGATTATGGATACACTGTAATCGAAGACCAATATGTAAGAAATACTGAAAATGGAGTTAGCTCATCTGCATTTAATAGATCGGTTGAATTTGACAATGCAATAAAAAACAAAAAATTAAAAGCATTGATTGCATGTTCAGGCGGAGACTATTTAATTCAAATTATGAATTTAATAGATTTTAATCAATTGAAAAAAAATACAAAGTGGATACAGGGACAATCTGATATTACACCCTTGTTATTTTATATAACAACTAAATTGGATATTGCCACAGTATATAGTTTTAATGCAAAATCATTTGGCGATGATAGTTTACCAGAATTAATGTTAAAAAATAACATTGAATTTTTAAATGGAAAAACACCAAAGCAAATTGAATATGGGTATAAAATAGACGATGATAAAGTAGAACAACCATGGGAATGTATAACAAAAGAAAAAGAATTTAATGGAAGGCTTATAGGCGGATGCTTAGATTCTTTAAAGGATATAATAGGAACAAAATATGATTGTGTTAAAAAGTTTATAAAAAAATATCAAGAAGATGGTATAGTTTGGTATTTTGACGTGGCAGAAATGACAAATGAAGACATATTAAGAACAATGTGGCAATTTAAAAATGCAGGATGGTTTGTTAGTTGTAAAGCTATTTTATTTGGAAGAATTGAAAATGAAATTAATTATACAGGAACAACACTAAAAGATGCAATTAATTATAATCTATTTGATTTATATATTCCAATTTATATAAATACAGATATTGGACATACAGATCCGGTACATACATTAATAAACGGTTCAATTATAAAAGTAACAAAGAATAAAGATGATAAACATGTTGTGGAGACTTATTTTGAATGAAAATATTGATTGGAATTTGTGGAATTGGAAATGGACATTTAAGCAGACAAACAAATGTAATTAATTTGCTAATGAATAATGGTCATGAAATAGTTATAGCTACTACTAATAATAATATTAATTATTTTAAAAATAAATTCCCAAAATTTAAAGTTTTAGAAATTTTTATTCCATGGATAGCATGTAATTCAAAAGGAATTGATTTTGAGACTTCAATAAAAAAATATCAAGAAGTAAAGATAGATCAATTTGCTGGATTTTTAAAATTTTCTATGAATGTAGAAGCTGCTTTTTCAGGAGTGCCAGACTTAGTAATAACAGATTATGAACCTAATGTTGCTCAATATTCTTATGCAACAGATATACCATTAATTTGTATGGAACAACAATCAAAATTTCTATATTTAGATGAACTAAAAATCAAAAATTTTTCTATTTTAGAAGAAAAGAAAAGAATTAATTATTTTTTTCCAAAATATTCTTATAAAATAATATCATCTTTTTTTCCTATAACTATAAAAGATGATAGTGTTAAAATTGTTTCACCAATAATATCTCCATTAAATGAGGTGAAAAACAAGAAAAATCATATTTTAGTATATTTTTCACCATATGAAAATTCAAATAATTATGAAAAGATTGTAAAGTCGTTAAAAGATATAACAGATTATAATGTAATTATTTATACGAAAGAAAAATTTAATATTGATTCAAACAATATTATTTTTAAAACTTTTTCAAATGAATTTAAAAGTGATCTTGAAAATGCTTTTTGCCTAATATCTACAGCAGGACATCAGTTATTAAGTGAATCAATTTCAATCGAAGTACCAGTATATTTAATACCATTAAGTACATATGAACAAAATTATAATGCTAAGATGATTGAAAAATACAATTTAGGAAAAATATCGAGTAAAATATGTGATGAGGAAATAAAACAATTTATAAGAAAAGTACCTTACTATAAGAAAAAAATTATAAAGTTTAAAAATAAATATTACAAAAATAATTGGGAAAAGAGTTTGTTAGAAATTATTAATACATTTATATAAAAAAACTATTGACTTTTGGTATGTTTTCGTTATAATATACAAATTAAAATTTTGTTAGTGAAAGAGGGAATTTTATGTTGGATTTAAAAAAATACATTAAAGAAGAAATTGAAAAGGTTGGTATAAAACTAGATAATATTGATGTTGTAAGACCACCTAAAGAAGAAATGGGAGATTTTGCTATACCATGTTTTACTATAAGTATAGATGGAGCCAAAAATCCACATGAAAAAGCAAAAGTAATTTCAGAAAAATTAAATATGAATGAAGATATTATTTCTGATGTAAAGGTTATTGGACCATATTTAAATTTTACTATTAATAGAGATTTTTTGGCAAAAGAAACACTAGAAGCTATTAGTTCAGAAGAAAACAATTATGGTTCAAATAAAATTGAAAATGGAAAAGAACTTTTAATTGAACATACATCAATAAACCCAAATGCTTCACCACATATTGGTAGATCAAGAAATAGTATTATAGGTGATTTTTTAGTTAGGTTATATAAATTTGAAGGCTATAATGTTGAAGCAAACTATTTCATAAATGATATTGGAAAACAAATTTCAATGTTATTAGTAGGGGTAGAAAAATTAGGTAATATTGAAAAAATTACATTTAGTGATATGTTAAAATTATATATAGAAATAAATGATATAAGTAAAACAGATAAAGAAGTGGAAGAAAAGGTTTTCTATTACTTGCATGAATTAGAAAACGGAAATGAAGATGTTCGAGATAAATTTAAAAAGATTACTGATATATGTGTTGAGGGACAACAGGAAATTTTCAAGAAAATGGATATTAAATGGGATAGATTTACACATGAATCGGATTTTGTTTTTGAAAATAAAACCACAGAAATATTAGAACAATTAAAAGAAAAAGGAAAATTACATGAAGATGAAAATGGTAGATTATATGTTGATTTGAGTGGATACGATATACCAACAAAATCACCAGTATTAGTTCTTACTAGGGAAGATAAAACATCATTATATCCATTAAGAGATATAGCTTATACTATTTCAAAATTAGAGAGAAATAAAGATAATAATGTTATTGTTTTAGGAGAAGATCAAGAAGTTTATATGCAACAAATTGCTGCAACATTAGACATTCTAGGATTTACAGCTCCAAAACTTGTTTCATATGATTTTGTGTTATTAAATGGAGACAAAATGGCTACTAGAGAAGGTAAAGTTGTTTTACTTGAAGAATTTATTGAAAAAGCTAAAGAAAAACTAGCTATGACTTTTAAAGAAAAAGGAACAAACTTATCTGATGATGAAATTGCAGATTTAGCGGCATCTTGTATTAAATATAATATGTTAAATGTTAATAGAAAAAGAACAGTTAATTTTAACTTAGAATCAGCAACAGATTTCCAAGGTAATTCAGCTATTTATCTTCTGTATAATTATGCGAGAATAAATTCTATTTTAGAAAAAGCAAATTATTGTGGCTTTGATGAAGAAGTTTATAAATTTAAGGAAGATTTAGAATATTCATTAATAAATAGTTTATATGATTTTCCAGAAATTGTAAATAATTCATATAATACTCAAGAATCAGTAATTATTACTAATTATTTATATGATGTTGCTCAAAAATTTTCAAGATATTATAAAAATATATCAGTATTGAACGAAGAAGATGAATTAGTAAGACAATCAAGACTTGCATTATTAAATTCAACTAAAACGGTTTTATCAAACGGAATGAAAATTCTAGGGATAAATCCAGTTAAAAAATTATAGTAAAATGAAATTATATGTTGTTGGTGCAGGATATGTCGAATTTTCTCTATCTGTTCTTCTTAGCGAAAAAAATGAAATTGTCATTTATGATATAGATAAAGAAAAAATAAATATGATAAACAATAATATAAGTCCAATTGATGATGAGAATATTTATTATTATAATTATGATAGAATTAAAGAGAAATTAAAAGGATTGTCTCCTGTAAATTACAGGTTACAATCCTCTAATTAGAAACTATTTATAAAGTGTCCAACTTTTGTGGTTCAGTTCAAATATACTTCATTTTAGCATTTTAAAAAAATATAATTATCTTAGAGAGAACATTACTACTGAAACAATAATGATAATTTTTTTAAAGTTTTCAATATTGAAAGCGAAAAAAATATATTAATAAATTAAATAAAAGAATTTATATTGATAATAATAAAAATTAAGCATAATAGAATATGAAAGTAATGTATCAATTTTATAAATAACATGTGATGACTTCCATTAATTAATGTTTATTTGATTTAAACTAAAAATCATGGTATCATTTCATTAAAAAATGATACCATTTTTACTATAGTAATATTAACATACCAATAAATTAGTTAGATTTTATGATTATATAGATGGTCTAAAAACAGGATATACAAGTAAAGCAGGTTATTGT
>CAKOXR010000032.1 GCA_934130215.1 uncultured Bacilli bacterium | reverse complement strand
TATGTTGGGATATATCTGAAAGTCAAACTCAAAATAAGAAAGTATATGGTTATTTAGTTGATACAGGATTAAAGGATAGTACTGATAATACAAAATCATTATATAATTTATATATAGTAAGTGAAGCACCAATATTCGCACCATCAGGTTGTTATTATATATTTTCATTTTATAAAAATGAAAATTATAAATATATATCAAATTTAATGTCTATAAATTTTAATAATAATTTTAATACAGCAAATGTAACAAATATGTCCTCTATGTTTATGAGTTGTAGATCCTTAACAAGTTTAGACTTAAGTAGTTTTAATACAGCAAGTGTAACAAATATGTCATATATGTTTCAATTGTGTTCATCCTTAACAAGTTTAGATTTAAGTAGTTTTAATACCTCAAATGTAACAAATACGAGTAGTATGTTTAAAATATGTTCATCCTTAACAAATTTAGATTTATCTAGTTTTAATACCGCAAATGTAACAAGTATGAGGAGTATGTTTTCAAGTTGTTCATCTTTAACAAATTTAAATTTAATTAGTTTTAATACAATAGATGTAACAAATATGAAGTGTATGTTTGATGGATGTTCATCCTTAACAAGTTTAGACTTAAGTAATTTTAATACGGCAAATGTAATAGATATGTTTTGTATGTTTCGTGAATGTTCATCCTTAACAAGTTTAGATTTAAGTAGTTTTAATACCGCAAATGTAACAAGTATGTATAGTATGTTTTCAAGTTGTTCATCTTTAACAAATTTAGATTTAAGTAGTTTTAATACATCAAATGTAACAGATATGTCTCTAATGTTTCAATATTTATTATCCTTAACAAGTTTAGACTTAAGTAGTTTTAATACAGCAAAAGTAACAAGTATGCCACAAATGTTTTATAATTCTTCAAAACTTACTACAACAATCAATATAATGAATGCTAATGTTAGTGACTATACTTTAATGTTTCGTCAAGCTGCAACTGAATCAGGATCTCAAATAACAGTTAATTATATAGCTGATGCTAGTGCCTTAGTAGATAACATGATTGCAACTAAATCATCAAACAGTAATGTCATAAAAGGTATTCAATTATAATAATATAATCTAATTAATCAAGAGAAATCTTGATTTTTTAAATTAAACAAATATTAACCTATAAATATATCTTTATTTGTGCTATACTATTATAAGTATTAGGAGGTAACCCATGAAATTTAATATATGTAACCTAGGATGTAAAGTAAACACATATGAATCAAATATGATGAGTGAAATACTAAAAAGAAAAGGATATCAAGAAACAAACCCTGATGAAGCAGAAATTATAATAATAAATACATGCTGTGTAACAGATGTCGCACTCCATAAATCATTAAAAATGATAAGAAGATATAAAAACAAAAATCTAATTGTAGTAGGATGTATGACACAGGTAAAATCAGACCTTGTAAAAGATATCCCAAATGTTAATATAATACTCGGAAATAATGGAAAAAGTAAAATAGATGAATATATAGAAAAATACAATAAAACAAAAACACAAATAATTGATATAAAAGATTTAAATAATATTGAATTTGAAAACATGAACCTTGAAAACTTTAACCAAACAAGAGCATTTGTAAAAATTGAGGACGGCTGTGAAAACTTTTGTTCATACTGTATAATACCATATACAAGAGGAAAAGTAAGATCCAGAAGTATATCAAATATATTAGAAGAAATAAAAAATTTAGTAAACAAAGGACATAAAGAAATAGTACTCACAGGAATACACACAGGACACTATAACTATGAAGGATCAAGATTATCATATTTACTATATTTAATAAGTCAAATAAAAGAAGTAGAAAGAATCAGAATATCATCAATTGAAATAACAGAACTTGATCAAGATTTTTTAAATCAATTAAAAACAAACAATAAAATAGTTGACCATCTACATATTCCATTACAAACAGGATGTGATTCTGTATTAAAAGATATGAATAGAAAATATGATATAAAATATTATATTAATAAAATTAATGAAATTAAAAAAATAAGACCAAACATGAACATAACAACAGATGTAATAGTAGGGTATCCAACTGAAACAGAAGAAAACTTTAAAGAAACAATAAAAAATATAAAAAAACTAAAGTTTGGTAAAATACATGTTTTTCCATACTCTAAAAGAGAAGGAACAAAAGCTTTTGAACTAGAAGATATAAATAATAATATAAAAAAAGAAAGAGTACACGAATTATTACAAGTATCAAAAGAATTAGAAATCAATTTTTTAAACAAACACTTAAATAAAGAAGTTTATTTCTTACCAGAAGTATATAAAGATAATTATTTAATCGGACATACAGGAGATTATATACTAGTAAAATGTAAAGGAAATAAAAATAATTTAAACAAAATAATAAAAACAAAAATAATTGAGATTAAATATCCATATTGTATTGGTGAAAGTAATGGATAATTATATAAAAGGAATATTTAAAAAAACATTTTATAACTCTGATCAAGGATATAAAATATCATTATTTAAAATAAAAGAAACAAACGATCAAGAATTAGAAGAATATCTCGGTAAAACAATTACAATAACTGGATATTATGACCTAAAAGAAGATGAAAATTATTTATTATATGGTAATCTATCAATACATCCAAAATATGGAATTCAATACAATGTTCAAAAATATGAACAAATAATGCCAAATGATAAAGAAGGAATAATAACATTTTTATCAGGGGAAATGTTTACAGGAATCGGAGAAAAAACAGCAACTTCAATTGTAAACTATCTAGGAATAGATGCTATAAATAAAATATTAAATAATAAAGAAGTATTATATGAAGTACCAAAATTATCAAAAATAAAAGCTGATTCAATATATGAAACATTAAAAAAAGAAACAACTTCTCATAAAGATATAATATATCTTTGTGATTTAGGCTTTAATATGAAAGATGCACTATTTATATATAATAAATATAAACAAACTGTAATATCAGTAATTGAACACAATATTTATGATATTATAAATTCTGAAATAACATTTCCTAAAGTAGATTATTTAAAAGATAAACTAAATATTAATCCATACGATATAAGAAGAATTAAAGCATGTACATATTATATGATGAATAATTTAATCTATAATAATGGTGATACATATTTAGATGAAGATGAAATAATTGAAAGTGTTTTTTCTTATTTAAAAATAGATCTAGATATTAATATATTTAAACAAGTATTTAATGAACTTGAAAATGAAAATTATATAGAAATAGTAGATAATAAATACTATCTAAAAGATATGTATATTAACGAAGAAAATATTGCTCGAAAACTAAAAAAAATATCAAACAATAAAAAAAATAATTTCAAAAATTTAGATAATGAAATTAAATATTTAGAAATTGAAAGCAATATAAAATATAATGAATTACAAAAGGAAGCAATAAAAACCGCAATAAATGAAAATATAGTAATTATAACAGGTGGACCAGGAACAGGAAAATCAACAATCATAAAAGCAATTGTAACATTATATAAAAGATTAAATAAATTATCATATGATGAGTTAATCCATGATATACAATTACTAGCACCAACTGGTAGAGCAAGTAAAAGATTAAATGAAATAACACTTTATCCAGCATCAACAATTCATAGATTTTTAAAATGGAATAAAGAAAATAATACATTTGGTATATGTGAAAAAAATAAAGCAAAAAATAAATTAATAATTATTGATGAATCAAGTATGATTGATATTAATTTATTTAGTAGTTTACTTAAAGGATTAACTGATAATATAAAGTTAGTACTAGTTGGAGATTATTATCAATTACCATCAGTTGGTCCAGGTTTAATTTTAAAAGATTTAATTGAAAGTAACAAAATAAAAACAATCAAATTAGAGCTTCTTTATAGACAAGATAAAAACTCTTATATAAATTTACTAGCTCAAGAAATAAAAGAAAATAAAATATCAGAAAACACTTTTAAAGATTATAATGATTATAGATTTTTAAAATGTCCTTCAAATTTAATAAGAAGTTCTATTATAAATATATGTAATGATCTAATAAAACATGGTTATGATTATAAAAAAGTTCAAATAATGGCTCCACTTTATAAAGGAGAAAATGGAATTGATAATTTAAATAAAACATTACAAGATATTTTTAATCCAAAATCAAAAACAACAAAAGAAATAACTATATCAAATATAACATATCGTGTAAATGATAAAATTTTACAATTAGTAAATATGCCTGAAGAAAATGTATTTAATGGTGATATTGGTATTATATCAAATATAATATTGCCATCTGAAAGTGCATCTTCAAAACCAGAAATATATGTAGATTATGATGGTATTATAGTAAAATATTTACCAAAAGATTTAATAAAAATAAAACATGGATATGCTATATCAATACATAAATCACAAGGTGGAGAATTTGATTTTGTAATAATACCATTATCAAAATCTTATCATAGAATGTTATATAGAAAACTAATTTATACAGGTGTTACAAGAACTAAGAAAAAATTAATTTTACTAGGTGAAGTAGAAGCATTTAAAATTGCACTTTCTTCTAATTATAGTACTGATAGAAAAACGGCTTTAAAAGATTTAATTATCGAATTATTTTAAAATAAATGGTTATAATATATAATGTACTAAAAAGTACTTAAAAAGGAGCAAAAATGAATACAATTAAGAATCTAGCTTTAATGAGTTTAGGTGGTATATCAGTTCTTGTTTACCAAAAATATGAACCAAAAATTAAAACATTTTTAAATGAAAACCTAAACTAAGTCCTTTAAAGGACTTTTTTTGTTTATTTTGAATATAATATATTGTACATAAGTACATGAAAGCTCGTATGGTTACGGCTTTCTTTTAAAATGACAAAATTTTTATATTTTATATTTTATAATTATTTTGGTGATGAAAATGAAAATATATATAGATGTTATTTTATTTATAAATTTTTCTTTTGATTTACTCATTTTATTAACAACATCAATAATATTAAAAAGAAATGCAAAATTTTATAGAATGTTATTATCTTCATTTATAGGTAGTTTAAGTATATTATTTTTATTTATCAAAATAACTAATTTTCAATTGTTTTTATTTAAAATTATTATAAGTATAATAATGATTTTAATAAGTTTTAGTTATAAAAATATAAAATATTTTTTAAAAAATATGTTATTTTTATATACTATTAGTATTATACTAGGTGGTTTTTTATATTTTTTAAGTATTACTTTTTCTTATAAAAATACTGGTTTAGTTTTTTATTTTAAAGGTTTAAGTATAAATTATATAGTTTTATTTATTTCATCACCAATAATTTTATATATTTATATAAAAGAATCTAAAATGTTTAAACAGATTTATAATAATATTTATAAAGTTAGTATTGAAATTGAAAATAAAATTTATAAATTTAATGGTTTTATGGATAGTGGTAATAATTTAGTTGATCCATATTTTTTTAAACCTATTGTTTTAATTGATAAAAAAATAAAATCTTCAAATATACTTATTGTACCTTGTTCTTTAATTATTGGTAAAAGTTATTTAAAATGTGTTAAAGGTAAATTAATTTATAAAGATAAAACATATGATATATATGTTGGTACATGTTTTAAGATAGATATAGAAGGTGTAGATTGTTTACTTAATAATAAATTGGAGGGAATATGTTAAGGAAATTAATTAGAAAAATTTTAAGTTTTTTTAAGGGTAATGGTGTATATTTTATTGGAAGCACTGATAAATTGCCTGAACCTTTAAAAAAGGAAGAAGAAGAAAAACTTGTTTTACTTAGTATGAATGGAGATAGTACTGCTAAAAATAAGTTAATTGAACATAATTTAAGGTTAGTTGTTTTTTTATCTAAAAAGTATGAAAATACTGGTATAGATTTAGAAGATTTAGTAAGTATTGGTACAATTGGTTTAATAAAGGGTGTTAATACATATAAGTTAGATAAAAATATTAAGCTTGCAACTTATGCTTCTAGATGTATTGATAATGAAATTTTGATGTTTTTAAGAAAAAATAAAAGAAGAAAAGGAGAGATTAGTTTAGAGGATAGTTTAAGTTATGACCAAGAAGGTAATGAATTACATTTGGAGGATATAATTGGGACTGATGATGATATAGTAACAAGGGGTATTGAAGAAGAAAATGATAAAAAAATTTTATATGAAGAAATTTCTAAATTAAAAGGTCGTGATAAAAAGATTATGGTTTTAAGGTATGGTTTATTTGGAAACAAAGAAATGACTCAAAAGGATGTTGCAGAATTACTTAATATAAGTCAATCTTATATTTCTAGAATTGAAAAGAAAATAATAAAAAGGCTTAAAGTTATAAGTAAAACTTAGCCTTTTTTTTGTATTCCAATTATACTTCCTATTATATTGGATATTATAATGATTATATAAAAAATGATTAGTTTTATATTAAATATAAATCCGTTTATAATATTAAAAAATAACAATAGTATAATAATTATTAAGCTTAATTTAAGTCCTTCAAGCCATCCTTTTTTGTTTGAATTTTTACCGTTTATAAATCCTGATATAAGTGATGTTATTAATATGATTATAAATTCAATGATTGTATATATATTATAATTATATATTTCGATATAATTAAATAAAGTATTAAAAAATGTTAATATTAAAGTTATACCAAAACTTATTCCTAAAGCAATACTTATTTTTTTTAAATAATTCATTTTTTCACCTAATTAATTATATGTTTGTATAATATAATTAATTCAGATTTATGGATTTATTTGATGTTAATGCTTAAATAATTGGAATGGGAAAGTGCAAGTTTTGTACTTTAGATTGTTTTTTTTTAAATTATATACTATTTATAGTTAGTGGTAATGTAATGAGTAAAGAAATTTGGAAAAAGAAAATTAAATAGATAAATTTGTAGTTAGTTAATAAATTAAGTGGGGTGTTTTTTGTGAAAATAATAGATATTAAAACAGATTTTAATTATTTAAAAGAATATGTTAAACTATGTTATTTGGAATGGTCTAATAAAGAAAAAAATTTGGATCAATATGTTGAATATAAGATTAGTAAAATTTTAAATGAAGATAAAGTAATAAGTATCATAGGATTAGTTGATGATAAAAATTTAATAGGTTTTATTTCATTGTTTAAATATGATGGCGATGAACGATGTGATTTAAGTCCTTGGTATGCAACGATGTATGTAAAGAAAGAATATAGGGGTAATGGATATTCAAAAGTTTTAAATGATGCAATTTTAAGAAAAGCGAAGAAGTTAGGATATAAAAAAGTTTATTTAAAATCTGATTTGGTAAATTATTATGAAAAGTTTGGAGCAATATATATTGATAGATTAAAGAATGGTGAAAACTTATATTATATTGAATTAGATGATAAAATTTTTTAAAATATTATAAATAAGAATGATAGAAAAATTTTTATATTATTTCGCAAAAATGAAAAAAATTGACTTTTGCGAAATAAAAGTATATAATCTTATTAGAGGTGATTAAGTTGAAAACTATTAAAAGAAAGTATTTGCAAGATGTTGTTGATGTTATGGGTACACCAGATATAAAAGTTATTACTGGTGTTAGACGTAGTGGAAAATCAGAATTACTTTATATGTTTATTGATTATATAAAAGAAAATGTTGAAAATTCTAATATTATTTATATTGATTTTAACCTTGATAAATTTGATGAATTAAAAGAATATAAAGAATTAATCAATTATGTTTCTTCAAAATATGAAGAAGGGAAAAATAATTTTATCTTGATTGACGAAGTACAAATGTGTAATGGATTTGAAAAAGCAATCAATAATTTTCATGCTGAAAAAAAATATGATATATATATTACTGGTTCTAATGCTTTTCTTTTATCAAGTGATTTAGCAACATTATTTACTGGAAGAACTTATAGTATAGAAGTTTACCCATTTTCTTACAAAGAATTTTTAAAATATCATGATTTAGATAATAATGAAGAAAGTTATGATAGATTTGTTTTGGAAGGTGGATTTTCTGGTTCATATTTATATAAAGATATAGATAAAAAATATAATTATATTAGAGATGTATATAAAACAATGATAGTAAGAGATATTATTACAAGAAATAAAATTCAAAACATTCCTTTGTTAGATAGCATTAGTGATTTTTTGATTGATAATATTTCAAGACTAACTTCATATCGAAGTTTAACTGATACTTTAAATACTAATAAAGCGGATGTTAATGATAAAACAGTTGGAACATATGTTAAATATTTATGCAAAGCTTTTGCTTTTTATCGTATTAGAAGATATGATATACAAGGTAAAAAATATTTAGTTACACAAGATAAGTATTATCTATCTGATCATGCTGTTAAGTATGCTATTCAAGGTACAAAAAATATGAATTATGGAAGTGTATATGAAAATATTGTAGCAATGGAATTATTAAGGCGTGGCTATGAAGTATATGTTGGTGTTTTGTATGAAAAAAAAATCGATTTTGTAGCAATGAAGAGAAATGAAAAAATATATATTCAAGTTTCGGATAATATTGGAAATGATTTTGAAAATGAAACATTTAAAAGAGAGGTAACGCCCTTATTGCAAATTAAGGATGCTTACCCTAAAATGATTATTGCTAGAACAAAACATGACGATTATCAATATGAGGGTGTCCAAATAGTTGATATATCAAATTGGTTAATTAGAGATAACTAAAAATTGTTTATATATGCCGAGTTTATTGACTTGGCTTTTTAATGTTACTTATAATTAATGCAAGATATATTTTTATAAGACTAAAACTTTTTCTTAAATACTTGCTTATCTAAAAAAAGTGTGCTAATATATGTATATATTCAAAAAGACGGAAAAAGTAGTAATAAAATAATATTTTATAGAAAGTTAATGGTTGATGGTATTTTGTGAATGTTGAATATAAAGGCAAATATTCAATATAAGCAAATTATTAAGTTAATAGTCATATTTAAAAAACAATTAATATTGTAGTAAGATAAGAAAGATAGAATAATAAATTCTATCTTATTTAAAATATTGAAAAAAATATATGTATATAGACTAATTATAAAAGAAGGAACAAGAAGCATGAATGAAAAAAATAGTGAAGAGAAAAATTTGAATTATACAATATTTGAATATAATGAAGCTTTAAATGATTCTAAATTAAGGCTTCAAAATGTTTACAAATTCTATTTGAACCTTGATGAAGATGAAGAAGAAAAAAAGTTAAAAAGAAACAAATAATATTAAAAAAGTAGGAGGTATAATATGGTAATAACAATTAAAGATGAAAACAATAGATTTGGTGTAAGAGTATCAGGAATTATTTATAATAAAGATAAAACGAAAATATTTATGCAAAGACAAGGAAATCATGATTTTTATATGTTTCCTGGTGGAAGAGTTGAACTTCATGAGGATTCTCTAAATGCAATTAAAAGGGAATTAAAAGAAGAACTTAATATTGATGAAGATGTTGAACTTTCGTATATTGGTGAAAGTTTTATTGAGTTTCCTAATCTAAAATATCATGAAATTAGTTTTTTTTATAAATTAACGATTGATGAAAATAAATATAAATATTACGATGAAGAATATGATAGTTTGGATTTAACCGAAGGAAAGTCTAAATACAAGTGGATTAAAATAGATGAAATAGATAATTATAAAATTAATCCTGAAATAATGAAAGAAAAATTAAAAGAAAAAAATGATGAATTAGTTCATTTTGTTTATAGAGAATATTAATAATGATTATACATTTTATGAAAAATGACAAATTTATGATGGTAATAAATTAAAAGATGAAGTTATGATATCAAATTAGTTAATTTAAAGATAATTAAAAATATGTGGACTTTATTTTAATAGAACTATTTTAATATTATATATATTTAATATAAAAATATATTTTTACTAGAAAAATAATTTTTTCTAAATACTTGCTTATCTAAAAAAAGTGTGCTAATATATGTATATATTCAAAAAGACGGAAAAAGTAGTAATAAAATA
>CAKOXR010000031.1 GCA_934130215.1 uncultured Bacilli bacterium | reverse complement strand
ATCTAGAATATCACAAAATAAAAATATATTCAATAAATTTTATTAAATTATATTAAATTTATTCTTCCAAATAATTTTCACCCTTAAAAGGCTCAAACTTTAATAACCCCTCATAATTTCTTTGTCTCATAACCTCATATACACCAATAGCAACACAATTTGATAAATTTAAAGCACGAACACCATCTGTAGTAGGAATTCTAATACACCTATCCAAATGATCTTTTAAAATACATTTAGGAATACCAGTACTTTCCTTACCAAAAATTAAATAAATATCCTTAGAGCTAGAATAAGTAACATCCGAATGAGGTTTTTTACCATACCTTGTAAAATAATACATCTCACCAGAATTTTTCTCTAAAAATTCATCAAAATTATTATATAAAGTATATTTACAATCAGAAATATAATTAACACCACTTCTCTTTATATGAGATTCATCCATATAAAAACCTAAAGGTTTTATTAAATGTAAATGACAATTAGTAGCAACACAAGTCCTCATAATATTACCCGTATTTTGAGGAATCTCTGGCTCAAATAAAACAACATTAATCACATTATCGACTCCTCTTTATCTAAATCATCAAGTAAAACTAAAGGTAAATTTAAACCATCCTCAATAGCAACAGATTTAAAATTTGTCCTAAAAGAATCTAATTCTTTAATAATAGTAGCGGGATAAATTCTTTTACTATTCTTAATAGCATTATAAACATCTAAAACATTAACAGATGTTCTATTTTCAAAAACTGCATTTGAAAAAGCAGCCGATAAAACTGAAAAAGCAACATCCGGATACATTGCCGCTAAACCATAAACTCTCTTATGTTCAGTTGTAGCAGACACAATCGCTGTTAAAAGTTTTTTAACAATATAATCATTATACTTAAACTTTGCACCAGTTTTATACTCAATTCTAGGAAGTGATTTAAACAAAATCTCAACAGTAGTTGCCTCATCAGGTTCTGGAACATCAATTCTCTCAAACCTTCTTAAAAAAGCTCTATCCCTAACAACATAAGTTTCATACTCAATCGTGGTAGTAGCACCAATCGCTTTAATATCCCCTCTATCTAAAGCAGGTTTCAAAATATTAGCAAGATCCATAGGACCATCAGCTTTACCCCCAATTAAAGTATGAACTTCATCTATAAAAAGAATCGTTTTTTTAACATTCTTTAATTCTCTCATCAATAAACTAATAACCATTTCTTCCTTATTATCAATAATAATCTTACCAACTAAAGAAGTAGAATTAATTTTAATAACACGATAATTTTTTATAGCATCAGGAACTTTACCTTGTTGAATCAAATAAGCAAGTCCCTCTACTATAGCAGTTTTACCAATACCAGCTTTACCAATTAAAAGACCAGATTTGTCAGGAGTTAATAAAATAAGTATTAACTTTCTAATTTCTTCATCACGAGCAATAGCTGGATTTGTTATATATTTTTTTGCAGTTAAATCTTCTCCATATGTTTTTAAAACACTAAATTCTTCTTCACTTACTTCAATTAGTTCTATATCATCCATTTTATTCCTCCATTACTTATTTAAAAATTTTTCTATATTTTCACTTTTTAAATCATTTGTTTTATCCTTTATAATACCATTTTCTATTAAAACAATAGTTGGTGTAGATATAGGATTAAAATTAAAAACAAGAGATTCAATCATTAAAATTTCTTTATCCGATAAAGTATTAATATCCATATAATATATATTGGGAAAATCATCTTTATATTTTAAACAATCTTTATCACATAATAATAAAGTATAACTATTTTTTAATTTTAATTTTTTATAAAAAGTTTCATAATTTATACTAGAGTATTTATTTTGACAACCACATAATAAAATTATAAAAAAAAGCAAAAATATTTTTTTCAAAGTTATCTACCTCATTACAATTATATAATAATAATAGAAAAAAAGGAAGTCCCTTTTTTTATTTTTTATGTACTATTAATTGATTAGGTAAAAGATATATATTTTGATTTTCAAAAGGATTTTTAAGTTCTAATACATCAAAAACTTTATTTAAATCATCATTTTCTGCAGTAATATAAAATTTAACATTATTATTTGGAAGTTTAATTATTTCATTCGGATATAAATAATCTGATTCTAAACCATTTAATAATTTTAGTTGTTCAACTGTTGTATTATGAGAATGAGCAAGAGAATATAAAGTATCACCTTGAACAATTTCATAATTTATAAAATTATTATTAGTAGGTATAATAATTTGATCATTATTTTCCACCTTATGAAAAGAAGAAAATCCATTTATTTTTCTTAAATCATCAACATTTATACCAAGATTTTGAGCAATTGAATCTAATGTATCATTTATATTAACTTTATAAATACTATAAATAAAAATCACCTCATATCATTATATGAGGTGATTCTATATTTGTTAACGAATTGCTTTTGATATAAATTGATTATTTCTATAGGATAACTCTATTAAAGTTTGACCATCAATAAATCCACCATTTTTAGGATCTCTTAATTCATTAGTTAAACCTTCTGTAATTAAATCTTCTAAAACAATATAACAAGTTTCACCTTCTTGTGGAACTTTTTTACAACAAGAATCACTTTTTAATAAACAAGTTGAACTAGGAGTTATTTCTCCAAGTAAATGTTTTTGACAAAAAGATTTAGCAGTTGCTTCAATTGTTTCATACTGAAGATCTAAACTTTTTTCTCTTGATGCTTTTATAGAATTATTAATACTTACAATTCCAATTCCCGCTAGTAATCCAAGTACTACTATTACTGCAAGTAATTCAACTAAAGTATAACCTTTATTCATAAATTCACCCTCTAATCTAATCTTTTTAAAACAAAATATTTACAATTAAATGAACAATTTTCTTTCAAATAATTCTCTAAATTATTAAAATCATTAATTGGTTTAAATATATCATTTTCTTTATTACAAAAACCTTTTAATCTTAATTTACCATAAGACCAATCACCTACTATATAATCATAAGGAATAAAATAATCAGTTATTTTTTTTGTTGCTTCATCAAGATTGAATCCTTCTTTATAATCAGTAATTAATTCATATTCTATTTCATTAAATTTATAATTTTTCATTAAAATGCACCTACTATTTCTTTATATTTTGCTAACTTACTTACTGCACCCCATGCATTCCATGTCATAACTCCGCCTTTTAAATTATTATCATTTAAAGCTTTAATTTGTTGTTTTATATAATTTATATCACAATTAACTGTTGGATTCCAATATGGAACATTATATGCTGTAACCCATGTTCTAACTATTGCTGGACTTGTTGTTTCTTTTTGTCTTGCTGATGCTGTTTGAGCCCAACTATTCATAATATTATATGGATTAGTCCAAGTATCATAAGTACTTCCAAAATGATCAGTATAAGGCATTGAACTAATTGCATCAACTACATTACTAATTGAAGCCCAATATTGACCATATCCTGGTATATATGTTTGAGATGATTCTCCGAATACATCTGCTGATACATAAACTCCTAGTTCATGTAATTGATCTGTTGCATATATTAAGAAATTTTGAATTCCTTGTGATTTAGTTTCATTGTATTTGTTTTTTAATTCTTCATTTGAAAGCCATGGTGCTGTTTCAGGGAATCTTACATAATCATATTGAATTTCATTAAAGCCAAATAATGTAACAGCTTCTTTTGCTAGTTCTACTTTATATTCCCATACTTTTCTTGAAAATACACTTGGCCAGTATTCTCCACCATAATAGTATATTTTCCCTTTTCTACTTAATGCATCATCTTGGTTTGCAACCGCAAATGCTCCATCTTTAAATGCACATATTCTTCCAATTACATAGAATCCATTATCTTTTAGTTTTTGAATTACTGTTTTATAATCTTTAATACTGTAATATCCTGTTTCTTTTGGTGAATAAATTTTTGCAACTTCTGATTGATAAGCTAGTTGTCCATCTTTTATATCTACTACAAATGCATTAATTCCTGTATTTTTTGCTATTTTAATAAAATTATCTATATTACTTAAATCTCCCATTGATAAATAAAAAGCATTTACTATATTAGGCATTTTATTGTTTTCAAAATTTCCTTTTTCTCTTGGATAATAATCTAATTGACCTGCTGATTCTGTTTTATCATAATAATTTGTTCTTTTTGCATGTTTTTCATAATTTCCATTATCATAATTTTCTAATGATTTTTCTTTATCATCAACTAGATATTTTTCATATACATATCCTTCTATATTATTATATTTTATTTTATATTTATTAACTTTTCCTTGTTCTAATTTATCAAATCCAATTATTTCTAGTTTAGATCCTTTAGGAGCATAACTTTCAATTTTACTTGAATTTTCTTCTTTATAAATTGTTACTGGTGTTCTTACATATTTTTCTTTTTCAAGGATTATATTTTCATAATTTGATGTTATATTATTTTCTTGTATATATAAATCTTTACCTGCAATTTTATAATATTTTTCATTTATTAATTTGTTTTGATATTTTATTTTTTCTCCTCTTGTTATTTCTGTTTTTTCATTAAATTCGCTATCATATAGTTTAACTGTTGTATTTGTACTTGCTATATATGCTTCTTTTAGAATTATTTTATCTTTTTTAATTATTTTTTTTAATGTAAATGCTGATATAAATGATAATGAGAAAAATAATATTGTTAATAAAATGATTCTTCCTATTCTAAGTTTTCTTTTTTTCATTTTACACCTACTTTACTAATATATTTTTAACTTTCCAGTTTTCTGGTTTATTTGTATTATTTGGACTAAATACCCATGCTTGTTCAACTGATGAGTTTACATAGATTGTTGCTTCTTTATTTATGTTCATAAATAATTTATTTGTATTTATTTTATCTAATTTAAATGTACTTAAATCTACTTTGTTTATTGTTTTTAAGTCCATTAATAATCCTTCGATTGAATCTAAATTAGTTGTTTCAAAGTTACTTAAATCTAAGTTTTCTAAATTGATGTCATTATAAAACATATAGTCCATATTTTTAACATATTTTGTACTTATATTATTAAAATTTATTGTTTTTAAATTTTCGAAATTACTAAATAAATATGATGAATCTACTGGTAAATATATTATATCATTTGATAATATTTCTAATTCATATTTATCATTTATTGGTATTAGATTAGCATATACTTGACCTATTTCATTTGATAGATTAAAACATATATTTTTACATATTGGTTTTTCATTTTTAAATTCAATTTTTTCGATTAAATTTCTATATTCATCGGACCAGAAATAGTCTTTTATTTTTGATCTATTTATCATAGTTTCGACTGTTTCTGAGTAAAAAACATTTATTTTTAAATCTCCAGTATATTTATCATTATCATTTTTATAATAAATTGATATTTCATCTATTATTGGTTTATCATATATTTTATATATTATATTTTGTTTATTTTTATATTCATTGTCTGAATATATGTTTATTTTATCTTGTGTTAAATCTATTTTATAAAATCCTTTTTTATCTGTTTTTATTTTTAAGTTTATTTTTCCTTTTTGATTTCTTTTTAGTTTTATATTATTATTTTTATATGTTATTGAATTATTATTTATTATTATTTCAATATTTTTATCAATAAATTTGTTTTTTAATCCGAATAATAGTCCAATTGATATAAAAATAATACCTATGAGTATTAATAATTTTATTTCTTTTTTCATTCTTTCACCTATTATAATTATATAATTTTTTTTCCATTTTGTATAGTGTTAAAACTCAAATACTATTTTTTTGTTTTGATCTAATTTTAGATATGCTGAAAATGGTTTTCCATTTTTTGATATAAAATTATTTATTTTGTTTGTTTTTCCTTGATTTAGTAATAGTTTAGCATTTTCAATTGATATTATTTTTTTACATATTGTTCCGTTTATTTTGAAGGTACAATTTGTATAGTTTTTACATCCGTATCCGTATTTATTTTTTATTACATCATCTCCACATAATGGACATTTTCCGATTATGTCTCCATAAAATCCGTTATCGTCAGTATTGTTTTTTGTTTCAAATATTTCTTTTATTTCTTTACAAGCTAAATTAACTGCATCTTTTATTTCGATTTCTTCATGATATACTTTTTTTAATGCTTTTCCTAGTTCACTTGTTTTATATTTATCCATTGATATATTCATTGTTTTTAGTGATTCTATTAGGTATTCTCCTTGTTTTAGTATATAGTATGTATCTTTTTTTAGTTCAATGTATCCACTTTTTTTTGCATTATCTATTATTCCTGTTCTTGTTGCTTCTGTTCCTAGTTCTAGTCCTTCAAATATTGCTTTATAGTCTTCTGTATCGTCTTCGTTGTTTGTTTTTTCTTCTCTAAATGGGTTTTTTAGATAATTATTTAGTGTTTCAATTGTATAGTGTTTTGGTGGTGTTGTTTCTTTTTGGACTTCTTTAAAGTCTATGTTTATTTCGTCTCCTATGTTTAGGTTTGGTAATATTTTATCTTTGGTTGTATAGTCATCATAGTTTGTCCATCCTTTTTGGGTTATTACTGATCCTTTTAGTGTAAATGTTTCTTGGTTTTCTAGTTCTATTGTTATTTCACATTTGTCAATTATTGCTTCTTCGCTTGAAAATACTGCTAGAAATCTTTTGAATACTGTTAGATATACAATTAAATCATCTTCTTTTAATGTTCCTTTTGGTGGTATTTTATATGTTGGTGTTAGTGCTGAGTGGGATTCTATTTTAGAGTCATCAAATATTGTTTTTTTGTTTTTGAATTCTACTTTATATCCCATATTTTGGATTGTTTTTATTATTTGTTTAAATTTATCAATTTCTGCGGTTGCTAAATATTCGCTGTTTGTTCTTGGGTATGTTAGATATCCTTCTTCGTATAGTTTTTGTACAATGTTTAAGCTTTTATCCATTGACATTTTATATTTTTTTCCGAGTACATTTTGTAGTTTTGATAATGAATATAGTTTTCCTGGTGATAATGTTTCTTTTTTTTGTTTTTTTGTTTTTACAATTGCTTTTAATTTATTGTATTCTTGACATTTTTTTATTGCTTCTTCTTTATTTTTGAATTTTAATTTGCTTGATAGTTCAATTATTTCTTGGTTTGTTTTTGTTTTACTTACTATTCCGTAATATGTTTCTGGTTTAAAATTTTTTATTTGTGTATCTCTATCATATATTGCTTTTACGATTGGTACGATTACTCTTCCGACTCTTAGTAATGTTCCTGTTTTTAGGGTTGCGAATCTTGTTAGGTTTACTCCGTATAACCAGTCAATATATGTACGAGCGAATCCTTCGTTTGCTAGGTTATTATAATATTTTTCTTCTTTCATTTCTGATAATGCTTTTTTTACTGTTTCTGCCGTTTGATCTGGTAACCATAGTCTATAGAATGGTTTTTTTTCTTTTAATGCATTAATTACACATAGTCTTATTATTATTTCGCCTTCACGGTCTGCATCGCCGGCATTTATTATTTTTGTTACATCTTGTCTGTTACATAATTCTTTTATTGTTTTATATTGTTTTATTATTCCAGAGTCTTCATTTTTTAGTTTAAATTTAAATTGTTGTGGAAAACATGGTATATTATCAAGTCTCCATTTTGGATTTTTGTCTTCAAGGTAATCCTCTATATCACATAATTGAAATAGGTGTCCGAATGCCCATGATACTATATATTCTTGTCCTTCATAATAACCGTTTTGTTTTTTCATTTGACCAATTCCTTCGACTATATTACGAGCAAGGCTTGGTTTTTCTGCAATTATTAATGTCATACTTCAATCTCCTTTAAAGATTATACCATTTTTATTTAAAAAGAAAAAGGTATATTTATTACCTTTTGCTTTTATATTAATAATTAGGAATTACCATAGCTCTTAGGCCAAAATAGTTGTTACCAATTCCATCACTTGTAAATGTTATTTTAATATAATTAGAGTTAATAGTTATTGTTTCTTGTGTTCTAATTCCACCATATTTTTTATTATCGTTTATACCTGTTGTTGAGGAAGAAGAATCATATATTAGAAAATAATCATTTTTTATATTTTCAGTTTCATAGTCTAATATAACTGTTAAACTTTTTGCTCCTTCGAAGGTATGTTCACCAAGTATAACATTATCTTGAGAATCAGGGTATGGATTATGAGCAGACTCAATTGTTTTACAAGGTGTCATAATAATATCTGTAATTGTTACATCAGCATCAGGCATTATAAATTCATTTCCATTTATAGTTGTTCCATTCATTTTAAACGATGCTACATAATTATTACCTGATAGAGATATTAAAGCTACTTTTGTACCTTTTGCTCTATTATAAGATTCATATTTTATATCATCATTACCAATTATTGTAATTGAATGTTCTGCAATTATACTTCCTTTTATAACATTACTATTAGTTGATTTAGTTTTAATCATATTATCAACTAAAGTTGATAAAGAAGATATATAGTTAACTGTTATTTGAGAGCCTGATTTAGTTGCGGCCTCAAGAAACAAATAATCAAATTGATAACTACTAATATTGGCATTTGTTATATTTATAGTCGTTGTTAATGCCGTACATTTTTCAAACATATTACTCATCCATTTCACATTTGAGGTATTAAAACTACTTAAGTCTAAACCTGTTAAAGATGAACAATTAGAAAACATACTACCCATATTTGCTACATTTGCTGTATTAAAATTACTTAAGTTCAAACTTGTTAATGAAGAACAATCACTGAACATTTGGTTCATACTTGTTACTTTTATTGTATTAAAGCTGCTTGAGTCTAAACTCGTTAAAGATGAACATATACTAAACATGCTATTCATATTTGTTACATTTGAGGTATTAAAACTACTTAAATCTAAACTCGTTAAAGAGGAACAATACCAAAACATGCTATCCATAGTTGTTACATTTAAGGTATTAAAACTACTTAAATCTAAACTCGTTACAGATGGACAATATCTAAACATAGAATTCATATTGGTTACATTTGTCGTGTTAAAACTACTTAAATCCAAACTTGTTAAAGATGAGCAATTAGAAAACATACCACTCATATCTGTTACATTTGAGGTATCAAAACTGCTTAAATCTAAACTTGTTAATTGTTCACACAATCCAAAAATATGACTCATATCTGTTACATTTGCGGTATTAAAACTACTTAAATCCAGATTTGTTAAAGATGAACAATAATAAAACATACTGCTCATATTGGTTACTTTTGCTGTATTAAAGTTAAAAAAAACCAAACTTGTTAAAAGTTTACAATTATAAAACATACTATCCATATTAATTGTATTACTTGTATTAAAATTTTCATTAAAATTAATTTCAACCAAATTTTTAAAACCTTCAAATATATATCCACAATTTTGAGGGGCAGCTATTACTGCTTCACTAACAATATATAGATTATATAATGGTTTTGTATTATATTTACTATCTTTTAATCCACTATCAATTAAATATCCATATACTTTTTTCTTCTGATTTTTATTCTCCGATATATTCCAACATAAATTTTCTTTACTGCAGCTACTAGGCAAATTGTTTAATTCATTACTAAAATTGATCGATCTTATATAATCTTTATAATTACTATTCCAAAATTCTGTACTATTATGGTAATAATAATCATTAGTATTCCTATAATAATTTCTATCATCATTCTTCATTGGTGCCATTTCCATTATAATACCTTTAGTTTTTATATAAATATCACTATTTATATTAGAGTCTGATTTATAATATATTGTAATACTTTTATTTAAATTATTATTTATACTACCTTCATATATATTATTATTTATTAAATTAGTATAACTACTATCTTTATAAAACTTAATTGAACTATCCCCTATTAATTCAATAGTATAATCAGCACCTTTAGTACTATTTATTGTACTTAAATTTATAGTAAAAGATCCATTAGTACCTGTTAAATGTAATTTATAACTATCATTTTCTACAACAGCATTATTTACATTTACATTAAATGACCAATCTTTTATATTTGCTATTACATTACCATCTATTTTATTTTTAAATACTGAATAAGTATAAGATATAGTAAAAAAAAGCAAAAACATCATAGTTAAATAAAATATTTCTTTTTTCATAAATTAACACTCCTTAATAAGTTATAATTACATCCAAAAAAAATTGATTTTCTATAGTTTTTACTTTCTATA
>CAKOXR010000030.1 GCA_934130215.1 uncultured Bacilli bacterium | reverse complement strand
GTGCTACCCCACCTTTTGCATCACCATCTAATTTTGTTAATATTGCACCAGTTAAATTTAACTTTTCATTAAAACCATTTATAACATTTATAGCATCTTGACCAATCATACTATCTAATACAAGTAATATTTCATCAGGATTAACAGAATTTTCAATATTTTTTAATTCTTCCATTAATACTTCATCAATATGTAATCTACCTGCTGTATCAATTAAAACATAATCAAAATTATTTTCTTTAGCATAATTAATTGCATTTATACTAGTTTGAACAGGATTATTTTTGCCTTCTTCATATACCTCAATATTTAACTCTTTACCTAATTGTTTTAATTGATCAATTGCAGCTGGTCTATAAACATCACAAGCTACTAATAAAGGATTTTTTTTATATTTTTTTCTTAAAAGATTTGCTAATTTACCAATTGTTGTTGTTTTACCAGAACCTTGTAAACCTACTAACATTAATACTGTTGGATTACCATTCATTTTTAGTTCTTCTTTATTACCTCCTAAAAGGTTAACTAATTCATCTTTTAAAATTTTAACAAATACTTCTCCTGGATTTAATGAAGCTTTTACTTCTTCCCCTAATGCTTTTACTTTAACATCTTCAATAAATTCTTTAACAACTTTATAATTAACATCTGCTTCTAATAAAGCAAGTCTTATTTCTCTTGTTACTTCACTAATATTTTCTTCGGTTATTGTTCCATATCCTTTTATTTTTTTTATTGCATTTTGTAATCTTTGACCTAATGATTCAAACATTTTAACCACCCTCTTTCTAATTTTAACAAATTATTATTAAAAAATAAAGGATTTTATTAAAAAAAGAGTTTAAACTCTTATTTTGTAGAATCTTGTGAATATTCTAATGGATTATAGACTGTTCCGATAAACCATACTTCTTTTGTTTTTTTATCTCTTATAATATACATAAATGGTTTATCAAAAGTTAAATCAATTTCCTCAACTGGTATATCATAAATATAATCAAATATTTGCCCTGCTCCTTTTCCTCCGATAAATGTAATTGCAGCTGCTTTTATACCATCTTGAGTTAATTCAATATTTGCTTTATGAGATGCTTTATTAATATATAAATTAGAGTCTGTTATATTTTTTAAATTTGCTTTATCTTTATCAAATACATCTTTAACTCCTAGTTGTTTTAAATCATTTATTAAATCTAATTCATAATCATATTTAAACTTTGGAATAAAACCTTTTATTTTAGTTACAACATTATTTTTATAATTTATTAAATTATATGGTTTAATTTTATCTATAATTTCATTAATATCTTTATATGTAATATTATCAACAAAATCCTTTAAATTATCATTTGGCATTATACTAATATACTCTAGTTGAATATTATTATATTCTTTTAAATCTTTTGAAAATGCTTTTACATTTTCATCATAGTAAAATGAAAAATCACTGCTTGCATCAATTCTTTTATAATTAGAATCTATTTCTTTAATATATTCATTTAAATAAGCTTCAATTAATTCATCATCAGTCATATTTTCTTTAAAATAAATTTCTTTTATACTGATATTATTTTCTTTTATACATTTTAATAAAGATTCTTTAACTGTTGCTTTTATATTATTTTCACCTAATATATTGACTATATCATAATTATTTATTGATGCATAAATATTCATACCAGATACTGTTTCTTTTATATCTTTAAATTTATTTTCAACTACTGTATCAGGCTCAAACCATGAAAAATTTTCATGTTTATAAGATATAACATTAGAATTTTCCTTTAAAAACTTATTATTCCATTCCATATCTATTGCAAGAGCATTTATTAAAATTAAATCTTCTTGTGATATATCATTAAAAGGATTATTTATTAACCCTAAAGTTTTATTATTTACCCATGAATTAATAAATTTAGGTGTTTTAAAAGAATCTTTTATTACTTCAGCATTATATTTAGTTATTAAATTATTAATATATTCTTCTTTTACTATAAAATTATCTTTAATAAATAAAGCATTTGCAAATGATATATTTTTTGTATTTTCATATTTATTTGTTTTATAATTATACAAAATATTTTGTATTTGAGTTTGTGTTTCTCCAATAGCTCCTTGCTCTAACATGGAAAGTGCATATTTTAAAGAAAGAGGACTATAAATTATATTTTTTTTATCATTTTCAAGTTTTAAAAAATATAAATCAAAAGGTTGTAATGTATTATTTTCTATAGAATACTCTAATTTTTGTTTATTTGTTATAATATATTCTTTTTCACTTTTATTAAAAGCTAAAAATATCATACCAATAATTATTAAAATTAATATTATTTTATTTTTCATTATTTCTCCTTTTTATTCTTCAGAAAAATATTTATTTAAAATATCATCTAAATTTTTCTTATTAACAGGTTTTATTATATAATCATTGAACCCTAATTTAAGATAACTTTTTTCATAATTTTTATTATTAGGTGTTACTAATATAACTATAATAATAGGATATTTTAGTTCTTTTTTAATGTAGGTTGCTAAATTATTTATAGTAGTTATACTATCTTCTGGTATTATATCATCTATAAATATTAAATCAAAAGTTTCATCAGTAAATAAAATATTTTCCATTTCATTTAAAGTTGATGCTGTTTTTACTTTCATATTATAAGGCTCTAATAATATTTTTAATTCTTTTAATTTTAAAATATTATTATTAACAATTAATATACTTTTATTATAATTTTTATATTTTATTTTAATATTTTGATTTTCTTGTTTATTACTTATTAATTCATATTCACTTACTAATTTTTGACTTATATTTAAAGAACAAATAATATTATTATCTTCCTTTAATACTAAAAGTGAACTATTTAATCTATTTAATAATATTTTTATAATTTCATAATTTATATCTTTAGGTTTTTCTAGTTTTAATTTTTTATTATCCATTATAATATATTTCTGAATATTTTTATCATTTATAATAAAATTAAATCTTACTTTACATAAATTACCTACATTTATACTATTTATTTTTAAATTTATTTTTTTATTTTCTATGATTGATAATAAAAAATCGTAAAAAAGTAAAACAACTTTTATTATATTTTTAGAATCTCCATATAGTACAAGTGGTAAATTTTCTACATCAATATTTAATTTTGATGAATTTATTTCTGCTTCATTTTTAAGTAAATTATCTAATTTATCAATCATATCAGTTGTTTCATATTTATATGAATTAATTTTGTTATCATTTTTTATAAGTGCTAGTTCTAAAATAGAATTTATTTTATTACTTAAATTATAGGTTTTATTTTGAAAATTTAATAATAAATTATTCATTTCTTCAATATTATTTTTATCAATTTTAATATTATTTATTTGATTTAATTCTTTAATTGCATTTCTTAATTCATTTGATATTTCTTCTAGTTGATCAAGTGTATTTTTAGATGAAGAAAGTGCTAGTTCTTTTTGAAATGATAATTCTTTTGCCATTTTAACATCTGGATTCTCTATAGTATTAAACATTATAAATAATACATATGAATAAAGGAATCCTTCGAATATTAATTCTTTATTAAATATTCTTATAATAAATCCAACTAAATATAATAATATTAATATTATATATGGTAATATTTTTTTTATTGAATATTTATTAATTAAGAATTTAATTGTTATACAAATAAAAAAGCAAAAACTAATAATTGTATGAATTATTGCAACATCATATGCTGGTCCATCTCCGTCTAGTAGATTACCATCAAATATAGTATTTAATGGAAGTACTGTAATTAAAGATATACATATTAATGTAATTGTTATTAAAACTTTATTAATTTTATATTTATCATGTATAGATATACAATATATCATTGAATACATATTTAGAAGAAGTAATATTATTAAATATACCTTTTGAAGTATCTCTATATATTTAATATTTCCTGTTAAGTGTGCTACTAAAAAGGTTATTATTCCTACTAAAATAAATAATAAATTTAATATTAATAATTTTGAATATGTTTTTGTTTCTTTATTTTGAACATTTGGTTTTGAATAAAACATAATTATTAATGTTATAACAATTAAAAGTCCTACAATTTGTAATAGTATTGCTTGCATAAATTACCCTCTTTTTATATTTTTGGTTTATTTCTTAATAAAAATGCATTATTTTTATTAATATCGAGATGTTTCATGAATTTATAAACTTCATCTTCTGATACAATATTTTTATCATGGAATCTTTCACTTAGAGCATCCTCTAATGAAAAACCATAACCATAATTACATTTTTGTATTATTTGGTCTTGAAAATCAAATAAATAATCATTTGGTACATCTTTTCTTTTTAACATTAGTTGAGTTTCTAATATTTGCCATTTTAGTGTTGCTAATTTATCTCTTAATTCGATATTTAATTCTTTTTCTGTTTTATTGGTGTTTTTATTAATTCCATAATTTTGACCAATATTAAATAAAAATTTATTTTCATATTGTTCAACTGCTATTGGAACAATTGGAACTCCTGCTTCTTTAGCCATTCTAACTGTTCCAACAAATGTTTTCATTACTAATTCATTTGGTGAAACATTCCATGCTCCTTCAGGATAAATTAGTAAATTACCACCTTTTTTTAAGAGTTCTAAAGATCTATTGTAAGCGACTTTTCTATCTTGCTTATTTTTTGTTTCTAATGGTATAACTCCATTTAATTTTAATCCTTGGTATATTAGTTTTCTATATAATATTCCTGGGTCTCCTAACATTAAGTAAGCTGGTTCTTTAATAACTTGAAATGTTCTTTGAATATCATTTCCACCAATATGTGTACATGCAAATATTTTTGGTTCTGTTTTACTTGCTTTATTATCATTTGCTATTATTATATTTTCTTCTTTTGATAATTTTCTATCTGTTTCTAAAATTAAATTAATTAAAAAATGCATTTTTTTTCTTAATTCAATTCCTTTTAATTCATCTTTTTTATTATAGCAATAGATTCTGTATTCAGCATAGTATTTTACAAGTTGTTCAATTGATAATTGTCTCCTATCAATATAATTTAATTTTTTGAAATCATTCATAAATTTCCCCCTATTTGTATTATAACATACAATTATATATTTTTACAAATAAAAAGAGGATTTTTTTTTATCCTCTATTTGCTTTCCATGTTTCATATATATCACAACTAGAACTATAAGGTGCTGGATCTGGCATTTGCATTTTAACAATCATTGGTATTTTAAATGCTTTACCAAAAGCTACACAAGTACCTGGTTGTAAAGATTTTTGTTTTTCAACTATTTCATTATTAATATTTGGAAGCATCATTTTAATATATTCTAGGTCTCTTGGATGATTCATTTTGAAAATTAGGAAATTGCTACATTGAGATATGACTGTTTCAGATAGTTCAACAGGTCTTTGAGAAATTAGATTTAACATTACTCCATATTTTCTTCCTTCTTTTGCGACTCTTTCAAATATATTATAACCAATTAAGTATGAATCTTCATCATTTTTAACATATCTATGTGCTTCTTCCAAAAATATATGAAATGGTATTGATGCTCTTGATTTTAATGATTTTGAAAAATTAAATAACATTTTTGTAAATATTTTTGTAACAGCTTTGGCAAAATGATCATCTACTTCTTCTAGATTAAAATTTATTATTTGAACTTTTTTATTTCCACTTGATATTAAAGAAGCTATATATTTTTCTCTTGATATATAAGATGGTACTTTAAAATAATTTGAATTTTCCCCTATTACTAAAGCATGTAGTTTTACCTTTAATGTTACAGCATCACCATATGTTTGTTCATTTCTTAAAAATCCTTCACTTATTAAAGTAAATGATAGTGCTTGTTCAAAGTCTTCTAGGGTATAATATCCTATACTTTTTGCTTCATATTTTTCTAATTCTTCATCTATAAATCCTTGAATATATTGAGTAATTAAAACACTTTCACAAAAGTTACCTGCTGTATCAATTACAAAACATTCTCTAAATCTTCTTTGATATCCAACTCCTTGTATTATAGATTCTAAATTAAATTCAGGTGTTGAACATGTTTGAATAATACTAAATATATCATTTCTTTTTGATGCTGATGTTTGATTTGTATAAAGTATTGTCATAATTGCTTTTGCAATTAAATGATTTTTATATTTACGAGAATCTTCTCCATTTTCTGCAAAAATAGCAACTAATTTTAATGCTCTTTCAAGAATAGTAATTTGACCATGATTAGTAGCTCCTAGTAATATAGCCATATCATCAACATCTAATAACCATAATGGTATGTTTAATATTTCTCCTTCTACATCATGAAGGTTTGTTGTATAATATTTAAAATTTAAATTTGGGTTATATTTATTTATATCTCTAAATGCATTATGATATTCTCCATAAGCATCAAATAAGAATATATTTGATCTAAAAGGTAAATAATTTTTATTATTAAATACATTTTGAAGTAATCGAGCAACTCCACATGATTTACCAGATCCAGTATTACCAAATATTGCCATATGATTACTAAATAAATCATTGTATTTTATTCTAACTGGACAATCATCATAAAGAGGAGAATATCCCAGAAGCATTGTATCTGGTTCAGTAGAACCTACAATCATTCTCATTTCATTTGTATCTATTGGTCTTATTTTACTTGTTAAACTTGGCTTTCTAATTACACCACCTATAAATTTACCGTTTACTATTTCTCCTAAAAAAGATATTTTAATTTCATTTGAACTTATATCATCTACTTCTCCTAGTATTTGTTTTTTTTCATCTTCAAATATAACATGTAAATTCATTATATCATTTAAAACTGTTCCTTCAACTAATGATACTCGTGCTATATTATCTCCAATATATAATATTTTTCCAAACATAAATCACATTATTTCTAATATTTTAGAAACCCTTTCATCTTTTATTTCATTTAAATATTCTTTTATTTTTTCATCTCTTTTAATTATACCTAATTTATTTTCATAATCCTCTAATTTTGTTTCACAACTTTTTATTAATTTATGAATAGCATTTCTACTTACATTATAATTATTTCCAATTTCACTTAATGATAAATTTTCAAAATAGTATTCTTTAAAACATAATTGTTCTTTTTCAGTTAATAAAGAACCATAATAATCAAATAATTTGTTATATTTTAAAATATTATCCATTAAATATACTCCATATACCAGATATTATAAAAAAAATAGCAAAAAAGATATAAACTTTTGTAAAATTTTTTCTTTTATAAATTTTATTATTGTTTAATCCAAATATTAATAAAAGTAAACCTACTGAAAAATCAGTTAAAAAATAATATTTATGTATAAATAAATATGTATAAATAAATATACCAATTGTAATTATAAGCATTAATATTTGTAATAAAAATAACCAATCTTTTATTTTATAATCCCTTATTTTTTTTGAAACTTTATAACTTTCTGTATTACTTTTCATCATATTTATCACCTAGATCCTTAAATAAGCCATAAATATATGCTTCAATATCAAACGATTTTAAATCGTTATATCCTTCTCCTAATCCAATATATTTTACTGGTATTTTAACTTCATCTTTTATAGCAAGTACTATTCCACCTTTTGCACTTCCATCTAGTTTTGTTAAAACAATTCCTGTTATATTTGTTATTTCTTTGAAGTTTTTAGCTTGTGATATACCATTTTGACCAGTTGTTGCATCTAGCACTAATAATGTTTCATGTGGTGCTGATGGTATTATTTGTTTTATTACTTTATTAATTTTAGAAAGTTCATTCATTAAATTAACTTTATTTTGTAATCTTCCTGCTGTATCAATTAAAATAATATCATAATCTTTACCTTTTACTAAACCATCATAAACAACACTTGCTGGATCAGCTTTTTCTTTATAATAAACATCTGCTCCTGATTTTCTTCCCCATTCTTGTATTTGTTCAATAGCTCCTGCTCTAAATGTATCTCCTGCTATTAATAAAACTTTTTTACCTTTTTTTACTAATTGATATGCTATTTTACCAATTGTAGTTGTTTTTCCAACACCATTTACACCAACAAATAATAATACAGTTGGTCCTTCTTTATTAATATTTATTTTATTTGTTAAAATATCTCCATCAACATATATTATAAACATTTCATCTACAATTATTTCTTTTAATTCTTCAGGACTTGTTATTTTTTCTTCCTTTACTCTTTTCTTTAATTTATCAACTAATTTCATAACTGTATCTACACCAATATCAGCCATTATTAATATTTCTTCTAATTCTTCAAAATATTCAGTAGTTAATTCTTTATATTTTTTTGATAAATTTCCTAATTTTGATGTAAAATTATTTCTTGTTTTTTCTAATGCTTTATCATATTCATTTATATCAGGTTTATTAAAAATTTTCTTAAATTTGTCAAATATTCCCATGTTTACACCTCTATAGTAATTATAAACCATTTCTAAAGTAAATACCATATAAACTTGCAAAAAAAATAAAAAAAGTATATAATTATAAAGTCAAAATTTTTAAAAGAAAGGAGGAAATTTATGAAAGAAACAAAAGTTTTTGCTTTAGGTGGATTATGTGAAGTTGGTAAAAATATGTATGTTATTTGGCATAATGATGAAATTATTATTATTGATGCTGGTGTTATTTTTCCAGAAAGTGATATTAAGGGTGTTGATTATGTTATACCTGATTATACATTTTTAAAACAAAATGAAAGTAAAATTAAAGCTTTATTTATAACACATGGTCATGAAGATCATATAGGTGGAATTGTATCATTACTTCAAAGTGTTAATATTCCATATATTTATGCTCCTAATCAAGCATGTGGTTTAATTAGGAAAAAAATAGCAGAAAAAAATATACCTTTTAAAAATTTAATTGTTTATACTGAAAAAACGGTAGTAAAAACAAAAAGATTTAATGTTGAATTTTTTATTACTACCCATTCTATACCTGATTCACATGGTATTTGTGTTCATACACCTAATGGTAGTATAGTTTTAACAGGTGATTTTAAGTTTGATTTAACTCCAATTGGACCAATTGCTAATCTTCATAAAATGGCAAGTATTGGTCATAAGGGTGTTACTTTATTATTAAGTGATAGTACAAATGCTTTAAATCCTGGTATGAGTAAATCAGAATCAAAGGTAGATGAAGCTTTAAATGATATTTTTGATTCTACTGATAGTAGAATTATAATTGCTACATTTGCCTCTAATATTTATAGATTAAAACATATTGTTGATACATGTTATAAAAGGGGTAGAAAAATTGCTATTTTTGGTAGAAGTATGGAAAATAATATTGAAATTTCTATTGAAGGTGGCTATATAAAACATAAAGATATTTTCATAACTCCTGAGGAAGCTAATAAATTACCAAATAATAAAGTTTGTTTATTATGTACAGGTTCTCAAGGTGAACCTTTGGCTGCTTTAACAAGAATTGCTGATGGTAGTCATAAACAAATTAAGATTCATGAGGGAGATACTGTTATATTTTCTTCGTCTGCTATTCCTGGTAATGCTCTTAGTATTTCTAGAACTATAAATAAATTATATTTAAAAGGTGTTAATGTTTATACTAATACTTCTTTAAATGATATTCATACTAGTGGTCATGGTAGTGAAGAAGAATTAAAATTAATGTTAAGATTAATTAAACCTAAATATTTTATGCCAGTTCATGGTGAATATAGAATGTTAAAAAGACATGCTGAAATTGCTCAAGAATGTGGAATTCCAGAAGAAAATACATTTGTTTTAAATAATGGTGATGTTTTATCAATTTATAAAGGTGTTGTTAAAAGGGATGGTAGTGTTCCTGCTAGTGATATTTATGTTGATGGTAATCGTTTAGGTGATGTTTCTAATTCTGTTATGAGAGATAGAAGATCTATGAGTAATGATGGTATTGTTATTGCTTGTGCTACTATTAAAAATAATACATTATTAACTAAACCTAATATTACTACTAGAGGATTTGTTACTGTTAATGAAAGTGAAAATATTTTAAAGAATTTAGAAAATATTTGTTCTAATATTGTTATAAAATCTATTAAGAAAAACAAAAATGATATTAAAACTGATATTATTACTAATTTATCAAATTATATTAAAACAGAAACTGGTAGAAATCCAATTATATTACCTATTATTACAGAAATAGAAGAAAAAGGGGCTGTAATGAAATAGAATAATTTCATTCAGTTCTTTTTTTTTGCTTTTTGTTTAACATATGGAAACTTTT
>CAKOXR010000029.1 GCA_934130215.1 uncultured Bacilli bacterium | reverse complement strand
ACAATAACCTGCTTTACTTGTATATCCTGTTTTTAGACCATCTATATAATCATAAAATCTAACTAATTTATTGGTATTAACAAGCCATACTTTACGATTAGTATTTTCTCTTAAATACATCTCATATATTTTAGAATATTCTGTTACCTTTTCATACTTCAATAATTCTCGTGCTATTATACTCATATCATAAGCAGATGAATAATGATTGTCGGCATCTATTCCATGGGAATTTTGAAAATGTGTATCTTTAAGATTTAATTCATTTGCTTTTTTATTCATTAATTCAACAAAATATTCTTCAGTTCCCCCTAATTTTTCTGCTAGTGCAACTGCTGCATCATTACCACTTGCTATAGCAATACCTTTTATTAAATTATCAACTGTAATCTTTTCACCTGTTTCAAGTAATATTTGACTTCCTCCCATTCCTGATGCATTCATTGAAACTATTACTTCATCACTTAATTTCAAATTACCTTTATCCAAAGCTTCAAAAGTTAGTAATAATGTCATCATTTTGGTCATTGAAGCAGGTTTTAATCTTTCATGTATATTTTTTTCATATAATATTTCTCCTGTTGATTGTTCAATTAAAATAGCACTTTTACTCATAGGTGCAAGTAAATCATCTGCTTTTATCGATGGAATAATTGTAATTAAAAATAAAAATAAAAATATTATTAATTTTTTCAAATTTATCACCAGTTAAATATATGTCGAATATTATGTTTATATGTTTAAAAAAATTTAATTATAAAGTTTATTTTAAATTATAAAAATGTTATAATTAATATAGTTGGAGGATTTATGAAAAAAAATATTATTTTTATTTTAGTTCTTTCGATTATTATTAGTATTTTATCTATAATATATTATAATAGTGATAATATGAAGGAAATTAAAACTTTAATTAAAACAGGTTATAGTAAAGAAGATGTAAACAAAATTCTTAATGTTTTCAATGAAGATGTTGACTGTCTTTATAATAATTATTTGGAGAATATTGATAAATTATTAAATAATCAAAATTTTAAAAGTTCTAACAAATGTGAATATATAAAATACATAACTAAAAATAATGTTAGTTATGATATTGGAATAGAAATGGTTAATGCTAAATTAGATAATTATGATTATAGTGATATTTTATATAGTATTAAAAATGATCCTTATTTTTTATTAAGAAATGTTGATAGATATATTAATTATTATAAAAATAACTCTAGTTTAGATAGTAGATCTATTGTTTCTAAAGTAAACTCAAATATAGATTATGAATATTACTCAAATATACAAATGGTAAATAATCCTGATTTTCTTGTTATTGTAAATAAATATTATGCTTTAGATGAAAACTATGTTCCTAATACTCTTGTTGATATAGATTCTTTATATGGTTATGGTAAAGTTGATAAAACTTTATATGATAATTTTAAAATAATGGCTGATGAAGCAAGAAAATTAAATTTAAATTTATATATTGCTTCTGGATATAGAAGTTATGAATATCAAAAAGTTTTATACAATGGTTATTTAAAATATGATCCCGTTAATATTGTTGATACTTTTTCTGCTAGACCTGGTCATTCAGAACACCAGACTGGTCTTGCAATTGATTTAAGTCCTATTGATGATTCTTTTGCTTATACCAAGGAATATAGTTGGTTGAAGGATAATGCTCATAAATATGGTTTTATTTTAAGATATCCTAATAATTTTGTTGATTTGACAGGTTATAAATATGAACCATGGCATTATCGTTATGTCGGTGTTGATGTTGCTACATATATTTATAATAACAATATAACTTTTGATGAATATTATGAATTTTATTTAAAACACTAGTTTTTTCTAGTGTTTTAGTTTGCCTATAAAAATTGTTTGTTTATTATATCCTTTACATGTTATTAAGACAATAATGTTATTATAATTATTTTTTATTAAAGCTGTTCCATTTTTCTTAATATCATATATTTCAACTATTTCATAATAATATTTGATATTATTATAATTTATTATAACTTCATCTTTTAGTTTAACTTTATATAGATTTCTAAAATGAGATATATTAGAATTTCCATTATGACCTGCTATAATAATTATACTATTGTTTTGATTTGGTAATATTAATGGTTTTAATAGTTTTAATCCTTCATTTAAATTATTTTTTTTATCATCTAGATTATATATTTTCTTATTTAGTTTTATTTTGGGTATAGATATTTCTAGTAAATAGTCTTCTTTTATATTATATTCAGTATATTTATAAAATAATGAATTTATTAGAAATAATACTATTATTATTTTAAATATATTCTTCATATTTTTTAGCTATTAATATTAATAATATTATATAAATATTATTATTTTTCATTGTATCTGGAACTTCTATTATAAAATCATTTTCCATATATAATTTTGTTTCTTTTTCATTTTCAATTGTAAATTCTAATTTTTGATTTTGATTTTTATATCCTTGTGCTGGTTCTTTTTCAATTATATAATAATTCCCTACTTCAAGTTCTAATAATATTTGACCTTTCTTATTTGTTTTTAGTGTTTTTATTAATTTATTATCTTTGTATATTTCTATTAATGTATTTTCTATTCCTTGTTTGGTTAATGAATCAATTTTATTAAATATTAATTTACCTTTCTTTAAATAATTTTTTATTTTTATTTGTTTTATTTCTTCATTTTCTATATTTATTTCATATTTTTGAGTATCTAATATATAATTTTCTGGTTGTTTTAATTCTTTTATATAATATTTGCCTACTTCAAGGTTATCAAATATTACTTTTCCTTCTTTTGTTTCTTTTTCTTTTATTAATTCATCTTTTTTATATAATATTTTATTGTTTAAATATATATTTTCATTAGAGAATAGTCCTATTAATACATTATCTAGTTTTTGATTATTTTGATTGTATTTTAAAACTTCTATTTGTCCTTTTATTCTTTTATTTTCATATTCTACTGTGAATATTTCTTCTAATGGATTATTTCCTATAAAAATTTTTATTTTTTTATCATTCCATAAGTATCCATCTATATTTTCTTTTACTTCTTCTATTAATAAATTTCCTTTATATTTATTTTTTGTTATAAAATATCCATTATTTGTTTCGAATGTGCATTCTTCATTTTCGCATATATATTTATTATTATCTATATCTTTTATTTTGAATTTTATTTTTTTATTTATTATTTGTTTTGTTTCGGAATCTATTTTTATTAGTTTAATATATGATTTTATTTCTTCATCTACTAATTCATAAAGTATTTCTTTTTTACTTCCATCAATATTTACTATAAAATCATCAACTTTTATATATCCTTCTTTAGTAGTTATTTGCTTAAATTTATATGTTCCAAATGATAATAATATTTTAATATATCCTTCTTTATTTGTTGTTACAGTTTTAAGTAAATTATCATTTTCATATATTTCAAATATTACATTTTCTTCATTTATTTTTTCATTTCCATATACTTTATGAATTATTATTTCACTTTCTATAACATCATCTATTACTTCTATTTCTTTTTCAATATTTTCTTTATTTATTTCAAAATAATATTTATTTTCATCTATTGTATATCCAAGTGGTGCTTTTATTTCTTTTATATAATATTTTCCGTTATCTATATTTGTACTAGCAACTCCCTTTTTTATTTCTATTTTTTTCATCAATTCATTTTCTAAATTATATATTCCATATAATGCTCCATCTATATTATATTTACTTTCTTTATTTGACTTTTTGATAATTTTTATTTTACCTTCTATTTTTTCAACATTTATATTTATTTCATCTAAATCATCTAGTGTTAAAATAGCCATTGCTTGTGTTTTTGTATCTTTACCTTCATAAAAGATAGATACTTTATTATCATATTTTTTTCTTTTTAAGGTAATTATTTCATTTTCTTTTACTTCTAATAATAATTTGTTGTTATTAATTTTAGCGTTTCCTTTTATTACTTCAAATTCTGATAAAACATTATTTTCATCAATTAATTCTACTTTTGTTTCTTTAAATTCTTTTATTTTTATATTTTGAAATGATGGCTTTAAATAGTGTTTATTAACTAATTCATTGATATTTTTTCGTTCTTCATCGATATTTATGTATTCTCCATAACCATATTGTTTGGTATAAAAACTTGTTGTTTGTTTACTTATTTCCTCCCATATTAAGGCTTGTGTTGCCATTCTATATTTTAGTGTTTTATGATCTTTATAATTATATCCATAGTATGAGTATAATTTAATTTTGTTTATTGTTTCTTTATCTAGTGGTAATTCTTTCATTTCTTTATATTCTAAACTTTTTACTCCGATTCCGGGTTCTATGCAGTATGCTGTTATTCCATCCATTTCAAATGTCATAAATTGTTCTGACATATATGGTTTTCCTCCACCTTGCCATACATAATAGATATCATGTTCTGTTTTTTTTAGTGTACTTGCTGATACATTTAATGTCAAAAATAGTACAATAAAAAGACATAATTTTTTTAGCATTTTTTCCTCTCTTTCTAAGACTTTTGGCCTTTGCTGATAATACTAGCATTTTTTTAAAGATTGCGCAAATGGGAAATTTGCTTAATTGATGATTATTTTTATCTTGAAAAAAGGAAAATGTCCTTAAGACAATTTCCTTAATTGCTATATAAAAATCCATGAGATTTTCTAAATTACTACTTTTTTAATTTTTTTATTATTTTACACTTTTTATGTAAAGTTATATTTGTTTTAATGTTATTTTTGATTGATTACTGCCTGCTGTTTCTTTCATGGCTTCTACTATAGATTTATTTGCTGATGTATAACCTATTGTTACTTTGGCATTTGCATCTGTTAAAGAATTAGTGAAAATATCAGTATATGTTGTATTTGCATTTAATATATTAATTGTTGTTTGTAATTTTGGACAATAATAGAACATTGCCTCCATATTTGTTACATTTGTTGTATTAAAATTACTTAAATCCAAATTTGTTAATGATAAACATCCATTAAACATATGCCACATAGTTGTTAATTTAGATGTATTAAAATTACTTAAATCAATTTCTTTGATATTCTCTAATAAGGCAAACATATCTGACATTTCTATTACATTTGAGGTATTAAAATTATCCATTTTTAATTGTTCGATATTTGAACATCCAGTAAACATACCAGTCATATACCTTACTTCTGATGTATTAAAATTACTCAAATTTAAATTTATTAAAGAACTACAATTTCTAAACATACAATACATATTCGTTACATCTATTGTATTAAAATTATTATTAAAATTAATTGATATTAAATGTGTAAAAAATGCAAACATATAAGCACAATTACTTGGTGCGAATATTTCGTTTTTACTTACTATATATAAATTATATAAAGATTTAGTAGAATCTGTACTATCTTTTAATCCACTATCTATTAAATAACCATATACTTTATTATTGCCACTTTCTGTTATATCCCAACATAAGTTTTCTTCATTACAAGTACTTGGTAAGTTACTTAAATCATTACCAAAATTTATAGTTCTTACATAGGGTTTATAATTATTATTCCAAAACTCTGTTCCCCCATTTGCATTTTCATCTTCACCATATCCATTCTTCATATATGCAGGATTAGCTTGTTTACTATTTATAACTATATTCGCACTTATAATCTTACCGATAAAACTATTATCATTTTCATCATCAACATTACCATCCCAATACCAATATATTGTAACCGTATCTGTTTTTGTATTTGATGCATTAAAATATTTACTATAAGTAGAAAAAGGACTTATATTATCATCTTGTGCCAAAAATTTAAATCCTTTAGGTAAATTAGTTTTCTCTATTTTTAATGTATAATAAACATCACAATCTGTATTATCTAATTTAACAGTTAAATTGAAACTTCCTTTATCAAATGGTTTTAAATTAGATCCTAAATTTATATCTTTAGTAGTTGTCGAATTAGATGTTACATTAAATGTATAATTACCTGTTTTACCAATAATTGATCCATTAACGCTATATCTATAATAAGCAAATGTTCCTGTTGTTATAAATATAATGGAACATATAACTAATAAAATTAATATACTTTTCTTCTTCATATTGTTCCCCTTTCTAATATATTAAAAGCATTAAAAAGATGACCAGTATTTATATAATCTGCTCCTATTAAATCATTATTAAAAATACTAATCTTTTTATTATTTAGTAATGTAGGTATGTATTATCCATCATGTTATCAACATCCTATCTTTCTATACATAATTTTACTAAATTTATAAATTAATTACAATATCTTAATTCAATTTTTTTAATTTCTCATTAATTCTATTTCTTAACTCCGTTAAATACTCTTTATTGTTTTTAAAATTTGGGAAAGCACGAACAAGTCTTCTATATAAAATACCTTTAGATAAAAATGTTTCTTTAACCCTTTTACTAATTTCTTCAGTAGAGTCTTTCTCTGTTTTCTTTAAAGTATCTTTAAACTTAAAAATAATTATAAAAGATACAATAAAATCAGTAACAAAAATAATTAATAAACTATAAAAAAGTATATTTAAAACATTAATCGGAAATTTAGTAAGAATACTATTAATAAAAGGATTTATAAAATAAACAACTAAAACACCTAAAATACCAAAAGGAATCATTGTATCAACACAAATTCTACCATTAATATTAAGCTTTTTATTAGAATAATCCCACCATCTAGCATTAAAAAGTTTTTCCATAATATAACTAATAGAATACTCAATAAAAGAACAAATAATAATAGCCATAAAAAATAAAACAAACGGATTATTTTTATAATTATCTAAAAGAAGAACTAAAGAAATTGAACCAACACCATATATAGGACACCAAGGCCCAACCATAAACCCCCTATTTATAAACCTTTTACAAGTTACAAACTGACAACTAACTTCCATTATCCAACCAAGAATAGCATAAACAATAAAAGATAGAAATAAAATTTTAAAATCCATAAATCACCTCAGATAAATAAAGAGACATAAAGTCTCTATTCAATTATTTTTTTAATATCATTTACATGCTTTTTAAAAATTATCATATTCGTTAGTACTGAAATAGAATAGATAATTAGAACAATTCCCATATAAAGAGTTAAAGCAATTGCACTATCTGAAGGATAAACAATCATAAGAACTCCACATACAAAAGCTAGCAATGAAAGAATAAATGCCCAAATCATAGAATTACTATATTTCATTAACTTTAAAGCAATCTGCATATTAAATAATTCATTAACAATAATATAAGTCCCAATAATAATTGGTATAAGAATCTGAATAATATTATTATGTAATAATAAAATTGAACCAAGAATTAAAAATAATACACCAATTGTAATAAATTCTGTATAAAAGATTCTTGATTTATAATCAGTAACTAAAATAATACCAAAAATTAAAATAACAGATGCAATAATATACGAAATAACCTTTAAAGAAACATTTGGAAACCAAACTAAAAGAATACCCGCAATTAAAGTTAATAATGAAAAACTAATCATCATATAAAATAATTTCTTTAATTTTTTTAACATAAAATCACCTTCCTTAATTAGATTGTACTAACAATATAATTTTATCACAGAACATTTTTAAAATAAACATCTTTTTTATTTTTTTTGTTGGATTTCTATAGCAACAACACCATATTTTTTTTGTTCATCAATCGAATAGTACTCATCCATACTTTTATAACAATATTCATCATTATCAGAATAACCTAGATCTTTTTTATTAATAGACGAAAATAAATCTTTAAAATTATTAAACAAATAAAGAGAAGTAACAAAAACTTCAATTTCTTCTAAAGTATCAATATTAGTAAAAATAATAAAATCCCCTACATTAACTAATTTTCTTTTCTCATCATATAATCTTAACTCATATTTTTTTTTACCGTTTTTAATTAAATTAAAAGGAATATTTCTTAATTTCATTCTATGAATCATAAAACCTCCAAAATTAAATTTTTAAATTTTTTTTATTTAAACATAATTCATTCAATTCTAAAAGAAGACTATTATTACATTTAATATTACCAGTATTATATAAAGAAAGATATGAACTATTATCCATAGGATATGATAAAACTTTTAAATTATCATAATGATATGATAATCTTAGAAAAGTTCTTATAAACTTTTCTGTTAAATTACTTTGTATTTTTAACTGTTTTTCTTGGTCTATATTTCTTAATTTATTTGCAACTAATTTAGCATTCCATCTTTCTGGTAAAAATGAACATACCTTAATATCATTAATACCTAAAGTTTGAAGATATGAAATAAATAAATTTGCAACAATTAAAAAACTAGGAGTTATATCATTTAAATTACCTTCATCATAAATATCAAAATTATCAGTTGTTTTATCAAAACCTTCTCCAACTTTATATAAAATTCGATTTATTTTTTTATCAAGTTCTTTACTATTTTGAATTGCATAAATATAAGCAATATCATTATCTATACCAAATTTTAAATGAGGTAACTCATTATTATCACAATTTACTATAAATTGATAAGGTGCTTCATTATTGATTTTATCTTTTTTTACATTTATTTTAATATCACTTTTTAAAATATTAGAATACCCTATATTTATATTAGTAGTATAATCCTCTAAAAAATTAATTTTTCTTTTTAAAAAACTTATTGGTTCTTCAAAATCTTCAAATGTTGCGGTTGCAAATAAGAGTGTCATTATCATTTTTTCTTTACAAATATCATTATTAAAAGAATCATTTAATTCTTCTGGATAATTTGAAGAATCATAAAATTCTAAACATTTATTTACATATTGAATTAACAAATTATCAAATTCTTTTTTGTTTTTTATATTTAAAGTAGGTATTATTAAATCTTCATCATTCTTTGCATTATAAATAGTATTTTCTATATTTGAACTAAATATAATATTATAATAAAAATAACAGTTTATTCTACCATTTAATGCTTCTTTAATAATATGATTATAAAATATATCTAAAATTTTCATTAAAAACTCCAGTTGTTTTCGTAATTTGAAATAATTACTTCTTTAACCTTTCCTTTGTTATTTCTATTTGAGTTTACATTTTCTTTTAAAGCTTGTTCAAAATCTGTATTCAATATATTAATATTATTCATTTTTAAATGATTATTAATTGTTATTAAATTAGAATTATTTATAAATTGTTTTTTACTACCTAAATATTTTACAAATGATTTTCCTTTAAACATTTTATTTCCTCCAGTATAAATTATATCATTTTTTATTATATTTTAAAAGGCCTTCAGGCCTTTATTTAAAATCCACTACATTTATTGCAGTCATTATTTACAACTACATTTTCTTCTGAGCATGTATATTCTGGTCTATATGTATGATTATAAATGTGTTTATTTACAATATGTGTATGTATTGGACATATATGTGGTACTTCATGATAAAACTCCTTTTCTACACATTTTGTTATTGTAGGCTCGATTACTTCATTTTGATGGCATGGATTCATATTTTGATTACATCCAAAACCATAGTTTTTTCTACCAAATCCAAATAACATAAAAACCTCCTAACTACTTTATAGTATGAGGTTTAAAATTCTTTTGTATGAGCAAATAACTATAGTAAATGGTTTTTTATATTATTTTGTTTTAAAAATTTAATAATTCATCACACATTTTTTCATATAGGTCTTGTTCGGTTGTATAATATTTAGTGAGTGTAAACAAAGTATCCACTATTTTTTATTAAAATAAAAAAGACATAACTTTGTATTTTAAGTACCAACTTTATCAAGATTTTTGGTCATACCCACTATTTGACAAAGAATCAAAAAACATAATTCAAAACTACGAATTATGTTTTTTAATCTTTTATCTTGATCTTCCTTTAGTTTCACTTTCAATTTTGTATGAATATAGCCTATCTAATTGTTCTGGTGTAATGTTAATTACTCTACCACCTTTTGGATTAATTCTTTCACCACCAAATACTATCCATATTGCATCAAGTGGCATATCAGGCATTAAAGCTTCTCCATCAGTAAATATTATTTTATTTTCGACTCTTCTTGAAAAGGCACCTACGGCGACATCAAAGTTAGTTCCTCCACCACCAACAAACTCCATATTTTCTATATCTGCTTCTGTTCTAATCTCATGAAATCCATAAAATTTTGTATCAAAACATCCTACTTTTAATTTAGTATGTTGTAATATGTTTTTACATTCTCTTAAAAAGTTCTTTAATAATACTTCATTTATTGAGTCACTTGTATCAAGAACAATTTCAGTTTCTGACATTGGTTGTTCTTCTAAATTAGCAACTACTACACCATCTTCTAATGTAGCATTTTTATATGACCAATCAACATCATATTTAATTGCTTCTCTTAAAACATATCGCCAATCAACTATTGGCTTAGCAGTTCCTATATCATTAACTGTTCTTACATCTCTATTTGTTGAAATTCCTGCTTGTGATGCTTGTTTAGAAATTGCCTCCTTTAATTCTTTAAGTTGCTTTTTCTTATCTTCAAGATTTTTCTTGAAAGCATCTTTTTCGCCCATTCCTTCAAGTTTTTCTTGTTTCTTTTCAAGTTCAGTTTTTTCTTTTTCTTTCTTATCTTTTCCAAACAACTTATTTAATAAGCTCTCTTTTTTATCAGATTTTTCCTGTTGTTCTTTATGCTTTTTAACTGCTTGCTCCCACATACTGTGAGTATCATGTCCAACATCTTGTTGCTTTTCTTCTTTCTGTGATTCTTCACCTGATCCACCACCACTTTGTTCTTGTGATTGCTTATCTTGTTCTTGTGAACTTCCACCACCAGATATGTTTTGTTGCTGAGATTGTGATTGTTGTTGCTCATCATTACCTTGTCCGTCTCCACCATTTTGGTTTTGATTTTCTTGATTTTGTTGTTGGTCTTGGCTTTGAGAACTACCATTCTGTTGTTGTGGTTGGGATTGTTGTTGGTTACTTTGTTGATTTTGACCATTACCCTGTCCATTTTGTTGTTGCTGTTGTCTTTGTTGCTTGTCTTGTAATAGTTTTTCATATAATTGTTCAGCATCATAGTTTATAGCTTCTACCATATCTACTCCACCCGGTGCCATTTTTAATCCATCTCGTTTTAAAAATTGATTAATAACACCATCAGTAGCAATATTCCATAACTCTGGATCTTTATCTTCACTTCTTAAGATATGATTAAATGCAATATGACACACTTCATGAGCAAATATAAAACTTTGTTCTTCAACACTTAAACTTTCCATATATTCTGGATTATAATAAATTGTTTCTCCATCTGTACCTACTGTTGGTATATCCTTATTTTCTTTATAACCTACACTTGCTACTACACTCCCAAAAAAGGGATATTTAACAAGCATTTTTCTTTTTAATGCTTCAATATCATATTTCATAGCTTATACCTCAAATTCGTGCAACTAATGAGAATATCTCTTCGTTAATCTTATCTTTATTTATTTTGTTTGCCGTTACAATTATCACACAACTTTTTGGTAAATTAAATGTAGATATTTTTCTATATTCTAACAATTCACAGAATTTTAATTGTTCTTCTTTTGATATTGTATCAATTTCATCAATTACTAAAATTTTACTTACATTTGTACTTAATATTTCATTAAGCCATTTTGGAGGCATAAAATCTGCTCCATCATAATGACCATTTAATTCTTTTGCATCAATGTTAGCAGGTAATACAACTGCACCTTTTAAATCTTGACCAGATATAAAATCAACTAATATAGGTGCAACATTTGATTTTATATATGATAATAACATTTCTTTCTTA